>DATJLC010000117.1:0-8318 GCA_035490755.1 Sphingobium sp. | reverse complement strand
GGCGCCAGATTTCCGCCTGTCTTTGGGATCCCGCCTATCGCGAGCAGGTGGCCCCGCGCCTCTATCCCATGGCGGAATGCACGCTGCATCTGCCGTTCACGGTCGGCGACTATACGGATTTCTATGCGGGCATTCATCACGCCCGCAATGTCGGCGCGCTGTTCCGCCCGGACGATCCTTTGCTGCCCAACTATAAATATGTGCCGGTCGGCTATCATGGCCGGGCATCTTCGATCCGGCCTTCGGGCATAGCAGTCACGCGCCCCTCCGGGCAGCGCAGGCCGCCAGGTGCAGAGGCGCCGGAGTTCGGCCCGACGCAGCAGCTCGATTTCGAGCTCGAGCTCGGCATCTGGGTCGGCGCCGGCAATCGGCTTGGCACGCCCATTCCGATCGAAGACGCTGCGGCGCATATTGCGGGTTTCTGCCTGCTGAACGACTGGTCGGCGCGCGATCTCCAGGCCTGGGAATATCAGCCGCTGGGGCCGTTCCTTGCCAAGAGTTTTCACAGCACGGTCTCGCCCTGGGTGGTGACGCCCGAGGCGCTTGCCCCATTCCGGATTCCTCAGGCGCCGCGGGGGGAGGGCGATCCCGGGCCGCTGGACTATCTGCTCGACTGGCAGGACCAGGGATCAGGCGCGCTGGCGATTGAACTCACGGTCTCGCTCCAGACCCGGAACATGGCCATGGCCGGCCTTGCACCTGTGATCCTTGCGCGCAGTGCCGCCAGTGACCTGTACTGGACGCCTGCCCAGCTAGTGACCCACCATGCCTCGAACGGATGCGATCTGCGGGCAGGCGATCTCATCGGTACCGGTACGATCTCCGGTCCCGAGCCGGACAGCCTTGGCAGCCTGCTTGAAGCGACCCAGGGCGGGCGCACGCCGGTTCGCTTGCCAACCGGGGAGACGCGCCTGTTCCTGGAGGATGGCGACACGGTTGTCCTGACCGGCAGCGCCCGAGCGGAAGGTTATGTCTCCATCGGCTTCGGGCCGTGCATCGCGCGCGTGAAGGGCGGCGGATGAACGACTGGACCATTCCTCAACGCTGGCGCGATTACTCCGCCGAGGAACATGGCGTGTGGGACAGGCTTTTCGAACGTCAGTGCCGCCAGCTGCCCGGCCGCGCGACGCAAGCCTTTCTGGACGGCCTCGACATCCTCAACCTGTCACATCCGGGCATCCCCGATTTCGCGGAGCTTTCGGCGCGGCTGCGTGAGCGCACCGGCTGGAGCGTGGTGGCGGTGCCGGGTCTGGTGCCGGACGATGTCTTCTTCGCCCATCTCGCCAATCGCCGCTTCGTCGCGGGGCGGTTCATCCGTCGTCCGGACCAACTCGACTATCTGCAGGAGCCGGATGTCTTCCATGACGTGTTCGGGCACGTCCCGCTGCTCGCGCACCCCGTGTTCGCCGATTATATGCAGGCCTATGGCGAGGGCGGGCTTCGCAGCCTTGAGTTCGGCGCGCTGCACAAGCTGGCAAGGCTCTACTGGTACACGGTGGAATTCGGCCTTATCCAGGAACCGGAGGGGCTGCGCATCTACGGCGCGGGGATCGTCTCCAGTCATAGCGAGAGCATTTTCGCGCTCGACAGCCCAAGCCCCAACCGGATCGGATTCGATCTCCTGCGTGTCATGCGCACACCCTACAGGATCGACGATTATCAGCAGACCTATTTCGTGGTCGACAGCTTCGACCAGCTTCTTCACCACACGCTGGAGGCTGACTTCGCGCCACTTTATGCCCGGCTGGAGACCCTGTCCGACCTTCAGATCCCCGATGTCCTTCCGACCGATCAGATCTGGACACGTGGGACGCAGGAGCGGGCGGGTCCATACTGATCGCTCAGTCCGGCATCGGGCCGTCCAAGAATATGTCGCAAGGGTCGGCCGCCGCGACATTGGGCGAGGTTGACGACCTCGGGGCATCGGCCGCCAGGCAGGCATAGAGAGCCTCATAGTCGGTGACCATCCGACTGGCGTCGAATAGCAGCGCCTGCCGCTTGCCGCGCTGCGCCCATGCCTCATAGCGCCGCTGGTCCAATACCGCCGCCATGATCGCGGTGGCGAGCGCGGGCGCATCGCGTGGTGCCACGCACTGATCGCGCGAGCCGATCGTATCACTGAGGCCCGGGATGTCCGTCGCCAGCAGCGGAACGCCTGAGGCCATGGCCTCCGCCGCCACGAGCGAGAAGCCGTCATGGTGGGAGCTTTGGACGTACAGGTCGATCATGCCATAGAAGTCCCGCATGGATGTCACGGCCCCGTGAAATCGGGTCCGCTCTTCCACGCCCAGATCGCCGGCGCGGACACGCGCCTCGGCCTCAAGATTTCCGGTGCCCGCGAAATGAAGTTCAAATCGCGGCGGCAGAAGCGCAAGGGCCCGCAGCAGAGTGGCATGATCCTTGTTGGCGCAAAACCGGGCCGCCATCCCGACCCTGACGGTGCCGTCGCGGAGACGAGCGGTCCAGGCGCGAGGCGGCGCATCGAAATGCCCGAGTTCGATGCCGTTGGACACCGTGACATAGCGATCTGGATCGCCGCTCGCCCATAATCCGACATTGCGGGTAACGGCGTCGGACACCCCGACGACCCGGTCATATCGGCCATAAAGCAGCCGATCCAGCCACTGGACACAAGGTAGCGCGCGTCGTCCGTTCCAGCTGTTGTGCTGAGTGAACAGCTTGGGGCGTCTGATGAATGCTCCGATGAATTGCGCTGGCGAGAGGTGGACATGGACGACATCCGCGCGCGCAATCATCGACCGCGCCTTGGTGAGGGCTGCGATGGAGAAGGGAAGCAGGGACACTGTCTCGATCGTGCCTGCCGGCAATTCGCTGGCGACGCTGGGGGATGCGTTCCACAATGTTACGACCTGGAGCGGTCGTTGTGAACCGAGCTTTGCGATCGTGCCGACAAGACGTTCTGCTCCGCCCAGAGCGTGCAGGGAGTTAATTAGGTGGACAACCCGCGTCGGCAAGTAACGCTACTCCCCATAATGCGTCCTCTATGGGGCAGCTATCCCCGAATTACCGGAACGATCAAGCGCCGTTCCGGGCTACCCGGAATAGCCAAAAAGGTACGGCCGATGATAAGCGGCCGTACCTCCTGGCATTCTGGCTTTGGCGGTGAATTACATCATCGGCCTATTGCAATTGTAAGCCGGGATGCGCGCGGTTCCAGCGCCGGTCTGCTGATAATAGCGGGTGTCATCCTTGGCGAGGGCGTTGAGATATTCCTCGATATTGGGATAGCCGTCGCCATCGGGATCGGCATTGGCGTCCCACACAAGGGGATTGGTGCCCTTGAAGCGCATTTCCCATTCATCGGGCATGCCGTCATTGTCGGTGTCACGCTTGGCCGCGCCGGGCGTCAGCCTCGCCCAGCCGCCGGCATCGGCGAGACTGCCCGGCCAGCTGGTGGCGAACAGATAGGGCGCGGTGTCGCAGGTGGAGACGTCCTCGATGTACATCGCATCGACATTGTCGCGGCAGGCACCGTTGAGGCACAAGTCCGCGCCGGCAAAGCTGAGCACGTCCCGCGTCGCCTGCTCGGCCGTCGTCACGTCACGCATCAGGAATGATGGCGCCGAAATTCCGGGTGCCAGGGCAAAGCCGTTGTTGCGTACGACCTGCAAGCCGGTGCGGGTGCAGTCCTGAACGCCGGCGCTGAGGGCGCACACGGTCGACGGTACGACATGGGCGACAAAGCCGGCTGCGTTGCTGAACAAATCGGTCACCGTCTGACCGAACTGTCCGGCGATGCGGGTGCGCGGCGTCACATTGCCGCTTGCGTAGATATCGAACCCGAAGGGCAGGCGGGCGCCGTTATTATAGATTCCAATCAGGTAATTGCCGTCACTGGCGCTGTAACGCGGTCCGCGCAGATAGGTGTTGTTCACATAGTTCGCGTAAACATTGGCAAACTGGTTCGAGACCAGGCCGGCCTCGACCATGAAGTCGTAGAGGACGTTGTTGTAAATGTCGGCCTGGCCGGTCTGACCCGCGACCGGCGGATTGGTGCCCACCGAGATATTGATGCCGCGCTGTTCGCCATGCTGGGAGAGGTTGTGCGCGATCGTCACGCGCGAGGAGGGCTTGAGGAAGAAGGTCTTGCAATGAAGGGAGGATACGTGCCCGGCGTTGCGGCAGATATTAGGTCCGATGATCGACCATTGCACGGTACAGTTAGTGCAGGCCATGTCGAGGCTCTCGTCCGTGCCGAACATCGTCGAGACATGGTCGAGTATCTGGTAACTGACACCCGACATGCGGATCGGATCGCCATTTTGCGAGATCCGGTCGGGATGCGGGCCGGTACGGGTGCGGACATGCCGCACGATCATGTGGTTGCCGCTTCCGCGTGTCTGGATCAGCGCATCCACGGGGGCATATTTGTCGCCCAGGCGGAATTCGATGCCGCCCGGCGAGGTCTGCCCGGCGATATAGATGTGCGGGACCGTGATGTCGGCATTGGACTGCATCACGATCGCGCCGCCGACGTCGAACACGCAGTAGCGCGGCCTGCCCGCCGGGATCGCGTAAGGGGAGTTCACCGCCAGCGCCAGGGCGCATTCGCGATAGCTGATCTTGCCGTCATTGGGATCGGCCACGTCATCGAGGGTATTGATCTTGTAGACGACCGCGTTGGCGGCACGGACGCGTGTGTCCTTGCCGAAGCCGGTCGCGGTTGGGAACGCCAGGGGATGCATGCCGGCGTCCGGGATCGCCCCGTTGTCCGGATTGGCGAAGGCAGCCGCCGAACCGCCGCCTGTCGGAACGGGATTGCCGCCGGTGTTTGTCGCGGTGCTCGTGACCGTGACGGTTACGGAGCGGCTCGCACTGGCGCCATTGACGACACAGGTCAGGCCGTAAGTGGTTGTGGCTGACGGGGTTACGTTCTGAGAGCCGGAATTGGCCAGACTGCCCGCAAAGCCGGTGCCTGTGCCTGTACATCCGCCGGTACCGCCGGACCAGCTCAGCGTGACGTTGCCGCCCGGGACAATGCTCGTCGCACTTGCGGTGAAGCTCAGACCGGTCGGAATGGTGACCGGACCGCCTGTTCCGGAACTGCTGGCTGACAGAAGGCTCTGGACCACCCATCCGTCGGCTCCGCTGGCGAAATCCACGCGCCACCAGATTCTCGTTCCGGACTTGATGGGGCCGCTGATGACGGTCCCAGTGGCGCCTGCTTCCTGCATGCCGGTGCCGGTGGTGAGATCATTATCCATCACGCGGAATTTGCCCGTCAGGGTGACGGTGGAACCAATCTGGACCGTGGCTGCATTGGCTGAAATCAGTGCAGCGGCGCCCATCAGTCCTGCAATTGCAGTGACGACGGCGGTTTTTTTCTTGTCGAGCGACCACATTATATCTAGCTTCCCTTCTAGATCGTTTCTAATCCGGTACAAATGGAGGATTGAAAAAACGCGCCGGTTTCGCGCACGGCCGAACAAAACCTGACAAAAGGTCAAGTTTGGGACAGCGTTATAAATCGATGAATATTAGAACTGGTTAATTGAGCTGCAGGTACATTGCATTTCTCCCCCTAGAACCGGGAAGCCGGCAGCCTCGGTAGTCATTGATCTACCAATAGAAATGGAATCCGGCCCGCCCGAGCGTTCGAAGCTGGCGGTAGTCGGGCGCCAGCAGGCACACAATCGCCCGAACGCCGAAACGCCCTGCAAATTGCATGAGCCGAAAGTTGCTGTCCGGGTGGCGGACAGCCGTCGCAAGGAGGGGAGTCAGTGACTGGAGCCGGCAGTGCCGCTCCAGCCTTGCACGGGCGCTTTCCGCGACATCAATGCCACGACCTGAGTGCGGTTTGTCGCGCCCAGCCTGCGCATGATCGCCTTCACATGCGCCTTGACCGTGCGCTCGCTGACCGCGAGCTTGACCGCGATCGTGCCGTTGGTGTGGCCTTGCTGGAGTTGCTCCAGGACCTGGCGCTGGCGCTCGGTGAAATCGAACTTGCTGGCGATGCTGGCTTCGCCGCCAGCACTGGCGAAGAATTCAGGGCCAAAGCTGTATGCGGGATAGATCATCAATCCCGTCGCCACCAGGCATATCGCCTGTATGACCAGGTCGAAGGGCGCATCGCTGTCCAGCAGGCCGGCGATGCCGTGGCGAAGTGCCGTCAGGACGTCGCCCTTGCTGAGCGAGGCCGACAGCATGAGCAGGCCGGAGTGCGGCGCAACCAGCCGCAAGGGCCCCAGGAACGATGCGAGCCGGTCATCGGACAGGGGATCGTTGGAGAAGTTGATCAAAATGGCGTCGGGGGCGGCATCGTCGCAGATCTTCGCCACTGCCACCGCAACGTCGGCAACCGCATTGATGGTGGCAATGCCTTTCGCGTGACTGATCGCAGCGACCAGGCAATCGCGGGTCAAGGACCGCGAATCGATGATAAGCAGCCGCACGCCGCCCGGTTGCTGAACATAACGGTCGCGCATGGTGCCCGCCGTCGCGACGAAAACCTGGTGCTGCTGTTTGCTCGGGTCCACACCGCCGGCCAGGATGGTGGGCGGTGCGTCGCCGGGGTCGGCTCCGGCACCGGCTACGGTGTCGATCTCAGGCATCGCTCTTCCGTCCCAGCAAACGGCGGTTGACGAGTTGCAGGAGGGCGGCCCCGCGCTGATCCTTGATATAACGACCGCGATAGTAACGATAATATTGCAGTTGATCGCCATAGGCCATGGTGGCGTGTTTCTCGAAATCAACGCGATTGAACACGACGCAAGCGATCTCGCTGTCGAGCAGGGTGACCGCCGCGCGCAGCAGGTCCACCGTTGTCCGGCCCCAGCGCAGCACGAGCATCGTCGCATCGGCAAACCGCGCCAGCACGCGCGCGTCTCCGACTGCCAATATGGGTGGAGAGTTGATGATGACGATGTCGAAGCGGCTGCGCAGTTCGGTGATCAGATCCTCAACCTTTGGCGAGGCAAGCGTGGCGCCCGCGTCGCTGTCCGGACTGTTCACCCCGATCACATGGACAGCATCGACGGAGGGATGGCGCACGATCACCTGATCGAGGGTGGCACGGCCATGAATATAATCGAGCAGGTCATAGTCCGAGGGCACCTTGCCGATCACGCCCGAACTGCCCGGCCTCAGGTCGAAATCCACCAGGATCGCCGACCTGCCCGTGGCGACCGCCGCCGCCACGAAGCCGACGGCTGCCGTCGACTTGCCGTCGCCGGGCAGAGGAGAGGTCACGAGGATGACGGCGCCGCTGCGGCGGTGGACCAGGTGCCGCAAGCGCGATTCGATGTCGCGGATCGACTCGGTGAATTCGCAATATGGCTGATTGAGCACCGTCGCGAAGGTCGAGTGTTTCCGCCCGCGCCCCCGGCCGGCAAAATCGGGGATCATGCCAATTGTCTTCAGGCCGGTCAGCCGATGGATCTGCTCGGCCGTGCGAACCTGGCGATCCAGCGCCTCGGCCAGCATGACCAGGATCAGGCCGAACAGGACCGAAGCGCCGGCAGCGGCCCCCAGCACCTGGCCCGGTCGAGGGAAGCTGGGAATGTCCGGCGCCAACGCCGCAAATGCAATGGTGGCATCAGCCTTCTTGTGGTCAATGACTCGCCGGACCTGCTTGAGCCTTGTCAGAAGGTTCAGATAGACGGTGCGGGTTGCCTCGACATTGCGTTCCAGGTCCGCGAGGGGAACATTGGCCACGCCGATGCTGATGGACTGGGCCTTGACCCCGCCGAGGTCGCCCGCCATCCGGCCTTCGCGTGCGCTCTGCGCCGAGGCTTCGGAGGCCAGCTGATTGGAAATCCTGGACGTTTCCTGGGCGATCTGCATCCGCAATTGGGATAGCTCCGCGGTTGCCTTCTCGACGTCCGGATGGGCGGCGCCGAACTGGGTGGACAGTTCGGCAAGCCGGCGCTGCACCTGGCTCTCCTGGCCGCGCAGGTCCGCCAGCAATGACGACATGATCTGGCCGGTCCCCGCCGCCCGGGCCCTGGCGGCCGCCGCTTCACCGCGCGTCGCGGCAAGCTCGGAGGCGAGGCGGCTCGCCTGGGCTACTATGGTTTCGGTCCCAGCGATCGCATCTATGCCGTGGGCGGCGCGATAGGCCGCGATGTCCGTTTCATAGTTGACGATCTGGTTGCGCAGTTCCTCGACCCGGCGCGCCAGCATATCGACCGACCGTTTGTGTGAGGCTTCACGCTCCTTCACCTGGGTCTCGATATAGACGGCCGCGACCTTGTTCGCGATGCGCGCCGCCTTTTCAGGGCTGGAGGAGGTGGCGGCGATTGTGATGAGATCGGTGTTGCCGTCCTGCTCCACATTGAGGCGGGAGAACAGCTTGTCCG
>DATJLC010000116.1:0-9326 GCA_035490755.1 Sphingobium sp. | reverse complement strand
ATCACCCATGCCGACAGCCCCGACGACCTGGTCCGCAAGGGCCGCGACATCGAACGCCGCGTGCTCGCGACCGCCGTCCACTACCATCTCGACGACCGCGTCCTCCTGGACGGCAACAAGACCATCGTGTTCCGGGATTGAGCCGGAAGGACAGCCGCAAGCGCGAGAAGCCCGAAAAAACGACGTCACCCCGCTGGCGCAACTCAATGCGCCAGCGGGTTGGGACGGATCTTGAAGATATATTCCTGGGCGCCCGGCCGCTCCATGCCGCCCTCCTGATGGACCAGCACAGCGCTGGAATGGGTGGCGGAGAACCACCGCCCCTTCCAGTCCGCATTGGGGCTTTCCATCCGGAAATCCATGCCGCGGGTATAGAAGCCGAGCGGATAAGGGACGCGGAAGGTGAGGAATTCCGATGATCCCTCCCGCTGCGCTATGATCGCGTCGGAGTTCACCAGCGGGAAGAAGTGGGTATCCTTGCCCAGCCCCATGACATCGAAATAATCCGGCCACTCGCTGTACGCCATGTCGCTGGTCGCGAAGGTGTTCCTGACCTTGGGCACCGGCAGGTCGAAAATGTTCCACCCTTCCGGACAATGCTGGCCAGTCGCGGTCGGGCCATTGACCACCTTGCACTTGCGCCGGTCGAAGATGCCGATCTGGCCCGACGAGAAGGCGACCCAGGCGCGGCCCTGCAGATCGCTGCCGACACCACGCGCGCCGACCGCGAGATACTGCCCGTCCTTCATCGGCGGCTCGTAATATTCGGTCACGCAGCTCTGCGGCGGGTTGTTGCCGGGGATGAGGTGGACGACGCCGGACGGCACATAGGGCACATAGGCCGCTGCCCAGACACTGCCGTCAGGGGCGGCCGCCAGGCCGTAAAGATAGCGGTTGATCCGCAGGTCCTTGCCCTTGACCGGCTTGAAGGTCGAGAGGTCTCGCAGCTGTTCGGCGGTCACGTCGCCACCATATTCGCCCTGGCTGCCGGCAAGGGCGTCGACGGCCGGCTCCACCCAGTTCCTGCGGTCAGGATCGATCCTGCCGTCGCCGGACGTGTCGAGCACCATCGGGCACCAGTTCAGCGCCTTTTTGATATCCTTCGTCTGGTCCCAGACCTTCACATTGATCCAGGGAACCGTGCTGGTGTCGTTGGTCAGATAGAGCTTCTCCTGGTCGAAGGTGAAGTGACCATGATTGCCCCCCGCGCAGAGCTGGAGATTGGTGATCTTGTTGGTCTTGGGATCATAGACCGGCAGCTCGGTCGAGACCTTGTAGCGATCGCCCTGGAGCGGAAAATATTTGGACGAGGGCGTCGACCCATCCGAGCACCAGCTCGCCTGTGGGGTTCGCGACCAGCCGGAGACCATCCAGACCCGCCCCTTGTTGTCCATTTCGCTCGCATGGACGCCCACTTCGGGATCATGCTCCGAGCCATCGAGCCCCGGAACCGGCATGCTCCATGTCTTCGTGGTCTTGGGGTCCATGAGGTAGAGCAGACCTTCGGTGGTGGCCATTCCGTAGATCAGCCCCCCAGCGTTCGTCATGGGGGCGAGCCGGTCGCTTGACGTCTGGTCATGGAGCCGGACCCCGTCGCCCCAGCCGATCACCGTCACGACAACATTGCGCTCCACCCCGGTCGGCCGCTTCGGCTTTTCGGAAGGCGTCTTGCCCGCGGCAATCTCGTTGGTCCACTCGGACAGCATCTGAAGGCCGCGCTGTCCAAGCCTGCGCGATTCGGTGTGCATCTGTGGCCAGCGCTGCATACGCTCGTCCCACGCGGCGATGCTGTTGTCCGGCGGGGCCGGCGCGCGCGTGGTCTTGGAGCCGACCTGATGGCAGAAGAGGCATTTCTCCTTCATCTGCTCCATGAAATGCTGTCCGGTCAGCATCGAAGCCGGAATGCCCTTGGACGTCGTCTGGGCGCCGGTAAACTCTCCCTCCGCCGGCGGATTCAGGAGCGAATACCAATAGGACGCGGGATAATATTCGGCCGCCGCCTTCTCATCGGGCGCCAGCACGGCGGTGAGGTCCACCCGCTTCCCCGGCGTCACATCGACCGGCTTGGAATCGACCAGTCCATAACCGCGCACCCAGACCTTGTAGTTCGCCTTCGGCAATTCCGGCAGCACGAAGCGGCCCTGGTCATCGGTCACGACGATCTTGATATAGCGGTTCGGCAGGTCATAGGTCTCGGCGATGACCCAGACGCCCGCCTCCGGGCCGTTCTTGCTGGTCACGACGCCGCCGATCGTCTCGGCCGTGATCTCGATACCGTCAGACGCACGCTGCGCCCAAAGCGCCGACACGCCGCCAGCCAGAGCGAGGCAGGCCGACGCAAGCAGAATCCGGGCCCTGATCATTCGGCCATCCCCTCCTATGATGCCCGCCGCCAAGATTGGCGGTCAGGCGAATGACAACGACTCGCCTATAGATTCAAAACAGGTAAATCAGTAAGCTATTTGTACTCGCGGGTGTCAAGCCGCACATGAAGGGGAGGATGGGGCCATGGTGATGAATGATTGCGCCGATGCGCCCACGTCCTCCGGGGCTGGAACGGGAACGGCGACGGATATTCAGCGGGCACGCCGCGCAGCGGTGGCCGGCGGGGTCGGCACGCTGATCGAATATTACGACTTCAGCCTTTACGGCTATCTTGCCGTCGTCATGGCGCCATTGTTCTTCCCGAACGACGATCCCGTGATATCGCTGCTCGCGGCGCTCGCCGTGTTCGGCAGCTCTTATCTGATCCGTCCGCTTGGCGGCATCGTTTTCGGTCATATGGGCGACAGATATGGGCGCAAGACGGCCCTTGTGGTGGTGCTTGCCTGCATGGGATTCGCCAGCACCGCAATGGGCCTGCTGCCGACCCCGGCGCAGGCCGGCATCTGGGCAACCGTGCTCCTGGTAGTGGTCCGCATCGTGCAAGGCTTTTCCGCCGGCGGCGAGGTCGGCGGCTCCGCGACGTTCATCTCCGAATCCGCGCCGGCCCGCCTCAAGGCGACCTATGGCGCCTTCACCCCGATGGGGGCGACGGGCGGCTTCGCGCTGGCGGCGGCCGTCGCCGCGACAGTATCCGCCCTCACCACGCCGGAGCAGATGACGGCATGGGGTTGGAGAATCCCGTTCCTGCTGGCGATGCCGCTCACCTTGTTCTGCCTGTGGGTGCGTAACCGGGTTGAGGAAACGCAGGTCGATACTGGCCCACAGCAGCATTCGCCCATCGGCCTGGTGTTCCGACGCCATGGCAAGGCCCTGGCCCAGGCGACGGCAATCAGCGCCGCCACCAATGGCACGGCCTATATCGGCCTGACCTATATGAGCATCCATCTCATCCAGCGCCTGGGTTACGACCCCACGCCCGTCTATTGGGTGACCACCGGCGCGATCGGCATATCGGCATTATGCATGCCCCTGGGCGGCCAGCTGGGGGACCGCATCGGCGTCAACCGGCTCATGGCGGCCGGATTGATCGGCTATTTCTTCCTGACATATCCGATGATGGCGATCATGACCGACAGCCTGGCCGTGGCGGCGATCGCGTTTCTCGTGATCATGATGAACACCGTGGCGACCCAGGTCAGCGCCTATACGCTGCTGCCCCAATTGTTCGATCAGCCCGCACGATATAGCGGCGTCGCGATGGCGTGGAACCTGGGCGTGATCGTCATGGGCGGCAGCGCGCCTTTCCTGGCGGTGTGGCTGATCGAGCGGACCGGCATCATCCTTGCCCCCGCATTCTTCGTCATGGGGGTGGCCCTGATCGGCCTGATCGCGGTCATGAGCATTCGCAAGTCGCATGGGAGCTCGCCGAAAGCGCCCGACTGACCCCTCGCTTCGGAAACAACGCGCCCTGTCGCCTTGTGCGAGCCTACAGCGAAAGCACCGCCGCCGCCCTATGTCGTCGTCACAAAGCGATGCACCCGCTCAGACATGAGCTGGACCAGCAGTGCCCGCTCCGGCTGGGGGAATCCCTGGGCCATGGACACGCTGTGATCGATGATCTCGTGCAGGATGAGCCAGGCCTCGGCCCTGTGGCGACGCGCCGCCTCGGACTCTCCGCGCGTTGCGGCGAAGGCGGGAATCGATTGGGCAAGCTCATCGATGATGGCCGGCACGATAGCGCCCAGCCGATCGAGAAATGCGGGCTCCACCATGCCCATCTCCACGATCATGCGCGGCAAGCGTGCCCGGGACGCCTGATACTCGACGAGATCACACACCCACTGGTGCACGGCCGAGGGATCGCGATAGTCACGATCTCCCAGCGATCGCCACAATGGGGTCAAGGCCGCGCTTTCCCGCTCGAAAAGGTCCAGGGCGGCTCCGAATTTTCCGTCGAAATGGCGGTAGAAGGTCGGCCGGCTTACGCCTGCCTCGCGGATAATATCGTCAACGGATGGCGCAAAATAGCCTCGCTCGCCGAAAATACGGGCGGCCGCCTCGCGCAGTCGGCTGAGGCTTTCCTCCTTGCGGGCCTGCGTGACGCGACCAAGACCGGACAGTTGCGCGCGCATGTCGCGGGCCTTGGCACTAGCGGCATTCTTCTGCACGTTGCACCCTTGCTGGCGTGATTCGAGGCTTGACCGCTACCACCGCGGCGCCAAGCCCCCTATCCTCGCGATGAAGCCGGGCCGGCCTTGTCAGACCGGGACCAGCGCGCGCCCATTGTCGCGCATCACCCGCCGCACATCCGCGGCCGACAGCGTCCGCATTGTTGCCGCAAAATCCTCCGGCCGCTCAAGCCCTTCCGCATGGGGAAAGTCCGACCCCAGCACCAGCGAATCGACCCCGCCCACGAGGCTCGCGATCTTGTCCACATCATCCTCCGGGAAGGGCGTCACCGCAATGTGTTGCCGTACGATTTCGCTCGGCCGCTCTTTCAGCGGACCGCCCAGCCACTTCCCGCCCCGCCCCATGCCGCGCATCTTGTCCAGCCGCTTCAGGAAATAGGGGAACCACTCCGCGCCATGCTCCACTGAAATCACCTTCAGGTTCGGGAAGCGGCCGAAGAGATTGTGATAAACCAAGGCCGACAGCGTATCCATGATCGCCCGGTCGCAATACATGTTCATCCACTGCCAGGCCGACTGCTCCCAGAACTTGGCGTCGCCCTTCTCGCTCCAGTTGATCGAAATCTCGCGATTATAGCCGCACTCGGTCAGATGATAGGCGATCACCGCCTTGGCCTCGTTCAACCGCGACCAGACCGGATCGAAATATGGATCCGCCGGCGAACGCCCGAACGCATGGCCCGTCGTCATGTTGAACACCCGCGCGCCCCTGGCCAGCGCCCATTCCACCTCCTCGACCGCGCGATCGACATTGCGCAGCGAAATGAAGGGCGGCGCATAGATGCGGCCCTGATAGTCGAACCCCCACTCCTCGTCGAACCATGTGTTGAACGCTCGCAGGTTCGCGTAGGCCACCGCATCGTCACGGATCACCCCGTCGAGATAGACCGCGGTGTTCGGAAAGACGATGCACGCCTCCATGTTCTGGGCGTCCATCAGCTTGAGGCGCGCATCCCTGTAGAGATGCCAATCCTGCCAGGGCATATACTCATATTCGGTATCGCCCCGCGCGCTGCTCAGCTTCGCGAAATAGTCCTTGAGCGAGCCGGGGCGCACCGTCTTGCCTTCCGGCAGATGCGCGCCCTCGTCGAACGGCTCGCCATGCAGCCGCGCATCGTGCAGATAACCGGAACGGAACGTCACCGCATTGTCGCGGAATTTCGGATCGATATGACGCGTGAAGGCGTCCTCATGCTCCGTCACATGCGTGTCGCAATCGAACACGCGATAGGGCAGCGTCGTCGACATCACACCCTCTCCAGCAACACTCGGTCCCGGTTGTCCCGGGACTCGCCATTCCTGTGCCGATTTTCTCACTTTCGAGGGCGGTTTCCAACGAGATTCGTCGGGCAAGCGTAATGATACCCAATTGGGCAGCAGGAGAAAACGGGCAAGGCCCGGCCATCCATTGGGGGATGGCCGGGCCCTGGTCCTTACATCTTGGGCATGCGGCCGCCGTCGACCATGATGGTCTCGCCGGTGATGAACGAGGCCTCGTCCGTCGCCAGGAAGACGACCGCATTGGCCAGTTCCACGGGCAGGCCAAAGCGCTGCATCGGGATCATGCTGCGCGCGAAGTTCGTCGCTTCCTGGCTCGGCAGCGAGCCGAACATCGTGTCGGTCTCGATCATGCCGGGGGCCACGACATTGACGCGGATATTGTGCGGCGCGATCTCGAGGGCGGCGCAGCGCGAGAAGTGGACCAGAGCCGCCTTCGAGGCGCCGTAGGCAGCATGGCCCATCGGGACCTTGAGCGCGCCGATCGAGGCGATGTTGATGATCGAGCCGCTGCGCTGCGGCATCATCGCGCGGATCGCTTCCTGCGTCGCGACGAAGCAGGCGTCGGTGTTCATGAGGAAGTTCGCGCGCCAGATGTCGAGGGTCAGGTCAACGACGGGGGCACCAAGGCCGCACATCGCATTGTGCACCATGACGTCCAGGCGGCCGTGACGCTTGGCGACATCGGCGATGGATGCGCGATAATGGTCGAGATCGCTGATGTCGATCTTGACCGCCTCAGCCTTGCCGCCTTCAGCCTCGATCTCTGCCACCAGCTCGTTCAGCAGTTCCATGCTGCGAGCGCCGGCGACGACGAACGCACCCTCCTCAGCCATGCGCTTTGCCGTCGCACGGCCGATGCCCTTGCTCGCGCCAGCCACGAACGCTACCTTGTTTGCAAGCCTTCCAGCCATCATACACTCCATTTCCAGTGGTAGAAATTTTTTCTGATACGAAACTCGAGCCGACTTAGCACCCGGCCCCTCGACATACAATCTACTCGTTGTAAGAAAATTTGCGCCGTTAGAAAATCTGGCTGGACAGCAATTCCGACGACGGCGTTTCGGCGGGCGCGCTGGGCGCACCCTCGGTCAGCTCCGGCTGCGTCTCGGCTTCGGCGGGCACGGGCTCCTCGGGCGGAAGCGGGGCCGGCTCCGCCACAAGCTCGTCGCCGGGGCTGTAGAGACGATCCAGATAGGTCTGCATCTGGCGCTCGGCCAAGGTGGGGCCACAGCCGCGGCAGACATGCAACTCCTCACGATAGGCGTCGATGGGCGGATAGTCCTGCGCTGCCTGCAATGTGGGCGCCGTCTGCCGGAGGCCCGAGACCGCCAGCGGCAGGGCGGACTGCGGCCACATGCCGCTCTGCGTATAGGCCGCCAGCGCCAATCCGCCCGACAGGCCAAGGGCGGCTATGGCAAGGGCCGCATGGATATTACGCGCGCCAATCCTCATCGGAGACGTCCATTCGCCCCGCTGTCAACAATGCCCCAACCGCCCGGCGCGTTCCTCGGCGTTGCGCATTTCCCTTTTCGCGAATGGCGGCGCTGGCTATGGACGATGGTTCATGTGGCAACTCTACCAATTCCCGCTCTGTCCATTCTCCCGCAAGGTCCGGCTGCTGCTGGCCGAGAAGGGTGTCGCCTATGATCTGGTGCGTGAATCGCCCTGGGAGATGCGCGACGAATTCCTGGACATGAACCCCGCCGGCACGACGCCGGTCATGGTCGAGGCGGAACGCGGCACGATCCTGATCGACAGCCAGGCGATCTGCGAATATTTCGAGGAGACGGTCGATCCGTTTCCGCTGATCTCCGGATCGGCGGCCGCGCGCGCCGAGATTCGGCGACTGGTCGCCTGGTTCGATCAGGTCTTCTTCGGCGATGTCGTCGCCCCGCTCCTCCACGAGCGCATGAAGAAGCGCATCCTCCACCGCGCGGCGCCCGATTCGGGCACCCTGCGCGAGGCGATGAAGCGCGCCAACCAGCATATGGATTATGTCGACTATCTGCTCGATCACCGCAGCTGGATTGGCGGCGGCGCGATGAGCCTGGCAGACGTGGCGGCGGCCGCGCATCTGTCCGTCGCGGATTATCTGGGCGGTATCGACTGGGACGGCCATCGCCCCACCAAGCGCTGGTATGCCGGGATCAAGTCGCGCCCCTCCTTCCGCCCGCTGCTGTCGGAGCGGATGGGCATCTTGACGCCGCCCAGCCATTACGACCAGCCGGATTTCTGAGCGCGGGCGGGGCTTCACGCGCATGAGAAGTCCCCACGGCCCCGGCAAGCCCGTCCCCAGCCCGCCGACTTTCGGCGAGCTTGTCCGCATGTTCGCGCGCATCGGCTGCATCAGCTTCGGCGGCCCCGCCGGCCAGATCGCCCTGATGCACGAGGAGCTGGTCGACCGGCACCAATGGGTCGAGGAAGGCGCGTTCCTGCGCGCGCTCAACCTGTGCAACCTCCTGCCGGGACCGGAGGCGCAGCAGCTTGCGACCTGGATCGGCTGGCGGCTTCATGGCACGGCCGGCGGCCTCGTGGCCGGCCTGCTGTTCGTCATCCCGGGCGCGCTGGTCATGCTCGCCCTCTCGGTCCTCTATGCCTATGCGGCCAATCTGGCGCCAGTCGCCGCATTGTTCCTCGGCATCAAGGCCGCCGTGCTGGCGGTCGTCTTTCAGGCACTGATCCGCATCGCCAGGCGCGCGCTTGACGGCGCGGCTGCTCATGGCGTGGCGATCGCCGCCTTTGCCGCGCTGTTCCTATTCCATGTGCCGTTTCCAGCGATCGTGCTAGCCGCCTTTGCGCTTGGCTATGCGCTGAGCGCGCTGCGTCCCCCACCGCCAGCGGAACCGCGGCCGACGGCCGCGCCCCTGCCGATCCGGCAGACCGTTGCCACATTCGCCCAATGGCTGGCGATCTGGGCGCTGCCGCTGGCGGCGGTGCTGGTCCTGCTCGGGCCCGATCACATAATGTGGAAAATCGGCCTGTTCTTCTCCAAGCTCGCGGTCGTGAGTTTCGGCGGCGCCTATTCGGTGCTTGCCTATATGGCGCAGCAGGCGGTGGCGACCATGGGTTGGCTGGACGCGCGCGCGATGGCGGACGGCCTCGGGCTCGCGGAGACGACGCCGGGACCGCTCATCCTGGTGACGCAGTTTGTCGGCTTCCTCGGCGCCTTCCATGACCCCGCGCCCTTCTCCCCGCTGGCGGCGGGCATCCTCGCCGCCGGTCTCACCACCTGGGTGACCTTCGCGCCCTGCTTCCTGTGGATCTTCCTGTTCGCGCCCTGGATGGAACGGCTGGAACATGCCGCCCGCCTCCAGGGCGCCATGGCGATGGTGTCGGCGGCGGTGGTGGGCGTCATCGCAAATCTCGCCTTGTGGTTCACCCTGCATGTCGTCTTCGCGCAGGTCGCGGAGCAGCGCATCGGCATGCTCCATTTGCTGCGGCCCGACTGGGCCAGCATCGACTGGCGGGTGG
>DATJLC010000115.1:0-5896 GCA_035490755.1 Sphingobium sp. | reverse complement strand
TCGCGGCGGGCGCCGATGCGGACGGCCGCGTCCGGGAGCGGTTCGAGATCATCCACATCAGCGGCTGGCGGCCCGATCCGTCACAGCCCAAGCCGGCCCGGCGCGGTTCGGCGACGGTGTCGCTGGCGGAGGCGCTGAAGGGGCCACGGAAGGATTGAGGAGATATTGAGCTTGGACCCGTGCTCCTGCGAAAGCAGGAGTCCAGGAAAGCTTGATCCTGCGCCTCGCAACCCTGGGCTCCTGCCTGCGCAGGAGCACGAAACAAGTTGATTTCGCGCAGAGGCGCAGAGGCGCGGAGAGCCCCAGTTCACCTTGTCGGTCCGTCTTGCGGCAAGGCCGGCAGAGAAGTGCGGCTTCGCCACGGGCGCCAAATCTCTGCGCCTCCGCGCCTCCGCGTGAATTTTGGGCCTAAACCAGCGCGTCCAGCAGGCCGATGAGCGGCAGGTCGGCGGGCGGCATGGGCAAAGCGAACATGGCGGCGGGATATTCCCAGCGCAGGCCGCTTGCCACCAGCGGGCGGGGAATGCCGCGCCATTTGCGGCAGACATAGAGCAGCAACAGCATATGGTCGCCATTGTCGAGCGGGGCGCTGGCAAAGGTCGCAGGCGCGAGGCAGGCGGCCTCCGTGTCGATACCCAGTTCCTCGTGCAATTCGCGAATCAGGGCAGCCTCCGGTGTCTCCCCGGCCTCGATCTTGCCGCCGGGAAACTCCCACAGGCCGGCCAGGGATTTGCCGGGAGGCCGCTGCTGGAGCAGGATTCGGCCGTCGCTGTCGACCAGTGCCGCCGCCACGACCAGCGCGGTCCTCGCCCCATCATGCATCGCCATAGGCCTTTATTAACCTTCCATAGTTTACATTCCGGCCGAGCCCCATCGACGCTGGAAGGGATAGCCGTGCTTGATCGGTTTAAGAGACTGAAAGGCGACGCGAAAGGCGCAACCGCCGTGGAATATGGTTTGATTCTCGCGCTCATTGTACTTGCGATGATGGCTGCCCTGACCAACTTCGCGACCAAGACCAACAACATGTGGTACAAGGTCGCGAATGAAGTTACCAACAGTTAACCATTAAATCTTTACAGCGGCCCGGAATCATTAGGAATTTGTAAACCGTGCCTATTTTACACAGGGATTACTGGCTCAGTTTCATGGCCGGGTGGGAATTTAGCTGACGCTTGGGAGAATAGACATGAAGACGATCCGCAAGTTTTTCAAGAACGACAAGGGTGCGACCGCGATCGAATATGGCCTGATCGCCGCCCTGATCGCCGTCGCCGCCATCGGCGCGATGAGCAGCCTCGGCGACAAGCTGGAGAATACCTTCAACAAGGTCGGCGAAAACATGGAAAAGTAATGCCATCCGGCATCTAACGGATCTGGCGGCGAGACACCTGTCTCTGCCGCCATTTTCGTGTCTGCGCGCAGCAAGATCAACGTACCGAGATCAATAGGTGACGATCTTCACGCGCCGGCCCGGCTGGAGCCTGGCATTGGGCGACAGCGCGTTGAGGACGAGGAATCGATCCGTCCGGTAATCGGGATAGGCCATGCGGGCGCTGAGCGTATTGATCGTGTCGCCCGCTTTCACGGTGACGACCCGCAGCTTGCGTGGCTTTGCCTGGCCTGCCTCGGCGTCTGTCATGCGGGCCATGGACGACAGCATGGTCTGGAACGGCGCGACACCGCGACCTGCCGGCGTCACCATCAGGAAATGATAGGCGCTCGATGGCCCGAACGCGTAGGCGAAGACGGTGACGTCCACCGACGAGCCGTTCCCGGTGGTCGCGCGGGTTAGCGCATAGGCCGCCGGCAGGCCGTTGACGGTCGTGCGCTGGGGCTCAGGGAGCCGCAGACTGCCCTGTCCGGCAAGCTGCCGGAACACGCCGGTCACATAGGCGCTGAGGTTCCCGTCATAGCTGCCTGCGGTGAATTGCGCCTGTCCCTGCGATCCGCTGATGGTCACGGCCTGAGCGCTGTTCTGCAATCCAAAGCCGGTGGGAACCGTGAATTTGAGGCGCAGCGCCGGATGGAGGAAGCGATTTCCCTCGACGATGCCTTCGCGCGGATCGTCATCATAGAGCATGCCGTCGATATTGGCCAGGAACGGGCCGGCATTGCGCAGCCTGCTCGTCGAGCCGGTCGCGCGCGCATTGGCAAGGGCGCGGCTCACCCGCGAGGCCGGATCAGGATGGGTGCTCGCCCAGGCCGGAATGGATGACCGGGTGCCCTTCACCCGGGCATCGAGGTTGGCCTGCGCCGCAAGCGAGGCAAGCATGGAGGACAAGGCGGCAGGGTCATAGCCGGCCTTGGCCAGGTAGCGGATGCCAAGATCATCCGCCTCATACTCCTGGCCGCGCGAGAATCGCAGGGTCAGGAGCTGCGCGCCGGTCCCGATGCCCTTCTGGAGCAGCTGGCCAAGGCCCGAATCGCCCGCGACCGCCCCGACCAGGACCTGTCCCAATATGCCCAATATGCTGTTGCGGGTCGCGGTGCTCTGCCGCTGCTTGGCATGCTGGGCGGCGACATGGCCGATCTCGTGGCCGAGCACGCCGGCAAGCTCCGCCTCGCTGTTCATCAAGGCGGTCAGCTGGCGGGTCACATAGACATAGCCGCCGGGAATGGCGAAGGCGTTGTTGGCCGATGAATTGAGCAGGCTGATCGTGAAGTCGCCCTGCTGGCTGGAGAGGCTCGACTGGACGGCGATCTTGCGCCCGACATTGGTTATGTAGCTGGCCTGCGGGCCTGCGTAGAGACCGCCAAGCTCTGCCAGAAGCTGTGGATGCGCCTTTGCGCCCTCGGCCCGTTCCGCGGGGGCCATGCTGGTGACGGTCCGGATCTCCCGGGGTGCGCCGTCCGCCGACTGATGCGCGAACACCAGGCCGGCGGCCAGTAACAGGGCGGTGGATAGGATTGGCACTGATCGGTTCATGCTTGATCCTTTCCTCCGTCTGATCGATCAGCGCGCCGCTACCCACCCATGGTCAGGAATTTTTCCGCCCGCTGGCGCCGCAGCTTGTCTGGGGAAAGCCGTGAAAGACCGGCAAGTTCCGCGACCAGCGCGTCCTTGAGCGCGGTGATGGCGGCCTCGCGGTGGCGATGGGCGCCGCCGACCGGCTCCGGCACGATGCGGTCGATCACGCCCAGCTCCAGCAGGCTCTGCGCCGTCACCTGCATGGCGGTGGCGGCCTCGCTCGCCTTTTCGGCGGTGCGCCAGAGGATGGAGGCGCAGCCTTCCGGCGATATCACCGAATAGATGGCATGCTCGAACATCAGCACCCGGTTGCCGGCCGCCAGCGCAATCGCGCCGCCCGATCCGCCCTCGCCGACCACGGCGGCGATCATGGGCACGCCCAGCGCCAGGCATTGCTCGGTCGAGCGGGCGATCGCCTCGGCCTGGCCGCGTTCCTCCGCCTGGACGCCGGGAAAAGCGCCCGAGGTGTCGACCAAGGTGATGACCGGCAGGCCGAAGCGGTCCGCCAGTTCCATCAGGCGGATAGCCTTGCGATAGCCCTCCGGCTTGCCCATGCCGAAATTATGCTTGAGGCGCGTGGTGGTGTCGTCGCCCTTCTCATGGCCGATCACCATGACGCGCTGGCCGGCCAGCCGCGCGAAGCCGCCCAGTATCGCCTGGTCGTCGGCAAAGGCGCGGTCGCCCGCCAGCGGCATGAACTCGTCGAACAATCCCGCGACATAATGCTTGAAATGCGGCCGGTCCGGGTGGCGCGCGACTTGCGTCTTCTGCCAGGGCGTCAGCTTGCCATAGAGTTCGGCGAGCATCCGTTCGGACCGCTGCTGCAGCTTTTCGATCTCGCTGTCGATGTCGATGGCGCCGTCCCGCGCCGTTTCGCGCAGTTCGGTGATCTTTGCCTGCAATGCCGCGATCGGCTTTTCAAAATCGAGGAAACTGATCATCAGCGGGCGTTAGTTTGACCGCGCGCCGAGGTCAATGTGATTGGGGTCCGCGAGCGGATGGCGCGCATTGACCAGCGCAACCAGATGCGCGGCGTCGACATGGGTGTAGATCTGGGTGGTCGCGATGTCGGCGTGTCCCAGCAGCTTCTGCACGGTGCGCAGGTCCGCGCCGCCTTCCAGCAGGTGGGTGGCGAAGGCGTGGCGCAGGACGTGCGGGCTGACGCGTGATGGGTCCAGGCCGGCGACCAGGGCGGCCTCGTCCAGAAGCTGGGCGAAGCGGCGGGGCGTCAGGTGGCCGGACTTGCCTGAAGAGGGGAAGAGCCAGGGGCTGTCGGGCGCCTCGGGCTTTCGCGCCCCCTGCGTCGGCTTGGCGTCGCGCGCGGTCAGCCAGGTCTTCACCGCCGTCCGGGCCGCGGCGTTCAGCGGGGCCAGCCGTTCCTTGCCGCCCTTGCCGCGCACGATCAGATAGGCCGGGTCGCGACGCACGGCCTCGACCTTCAACGCCAACAGTTCGGAGACGCGCAGGCCGGAGGCGTAGGCCAGTTCGACCAGGGCGACCAGGCGCAGACCGGCGGCGGCGTCGCGGCGGCCGGCGGCCTCCAGCAGGCGGTCGATCTCTTCCCGGCTCAGCACCTTGGGCAGAGACCGGCCCTGTTTGGGCGCGTCGAGGCGCCGGGACGGATCGTCGGTTCGCCAGCCCTCGGCCAGGGCGAAACGGTAGAACTGGCGCGCGGCGGACCGGCGACGGGCGGCGGTGGCGGCGGACAGGCCGCGTCGTGAAAGGTCGGCGAACCAGGCCTCGACCGCCTCGGCGTCGGCCTGCATGAGGCCTCCGGTCGAGGTTTCGGCGTCCGCCAGGTCGCGGGCGTAGGCGGACAGGGTGTGGGGCGAGGCGTCGCGCTCGACCGCCATCATCTCCAGGAAGGCCTCGATCTGCGGCGTCATCGGACGATCCGTCCGTCCGACGGATGGCGTGAAGCGACGCTTGGTGTAGAGGGTTGGTCGATCATGTCCGCCCGCGTCGTCGCCTTCGTCACTTCTCCGTCCGCCGGGACCGCCGGATGAGACGCCGCGCGAATCCGGCGCCCCGGCGCACCATAGCGCTGGTCGGACTGATGGGGGTGGGGAAATCCTCGGTCGGGCGGCGGCTGGCCAATCGGCTCAAGCTGCCGTTCGCGGACGCGGATGTGGAGATCGAGACCGCCGCCGGCATGACCATCGCCGAAATCTTCGCCAGCATGGGCGAGGCCGAGTTCCGGGCGGGCGAGGCGCGGGTGATCCGTCGCCTGCTGGAAGGCCCGCCGATCGTGCTGGCCACCGGCGGCGGGGCGATGATGAACGCCGATACGCGCGTTCTGCTGAAGCATCACGCCGACACGGTCTGGCTGAGAGCGGAACTGGCGGTGATCGCGGAACGGGTGGCGCGTCGCGATACGCGCCCCCTGCTGCGCGACCGGGATCCGATGGAGGTGCTGACGAGCCTCGCGGAGGCCCGCTATCCGATCTATGCCGAGGCCGACCTGACCGTCGATGTCGGGGCCGGGTCGCACGGCCAGGCGGTCGACGCCATCCATCGCGAACTGCGCCGACATTGGAAACAGAAGCGGCGCGCGGAGACGAGCACATGACGATCATCCCGGTCAGCGGCGGCGGCTTCCAGCCCTATGACGTGATCGTGGGGCGTGGCCTGCTGGCCCGGGCGGGCGAGCGCATCGGGGCCCTGGCCAAGGGGCGCACGGTCGTCATCAGCGACGAGACGGTGGCCGCGATCCATGGCGAGACGCTGCGAGCGACGCTGGAGGCGGCGGGCGTTCGCACGAGCTTGGTGACCGTGCCGGCGGGAGAGGGGTCGAAGTCCTTCGCGCAGCTTGAGCATGTGCTGGACCGGCTGCTGGAGATCGGGCTGGACCGCAAGGACGTGGTCGTGGCCCTGGGCGGCGGGGTCGTGGGCGACCTGGCCGGGCTGGCGGCGGCGCTCTATATG
>DATJLC010000114.1:0-2392 GCA_035490755.1 Sphingobium sp. | reverse complement strand
CCACAAGGGGGAGGGGCTTAACCCGCGGCACCTTTCGCGCAAAACATGCAGGAAGAGCAGGTGGCTTGCCTTCTCCCCCCTTGTGGGGGAGATGCCGGCAGGCAGAGGGGGTTTTCCATAGGCGATTGCCCTGGCTCCGGGCGGGGCCTCAGGGCAGCAGGACCTCGGCGGCAAGCCCGCCGCCCGGCCGGTTGGAAAGCCGCACCGATCCGCCGAGGACGGCGGCGAGCTGCTGGGCGATGGCAAGGCCGAGGCCGGCCCCGCCCGTCTCGCGGTTGCGCGACTGCTCCAGCCGGAAGAAGGGCTGCATGGCCGCCTCGATCTTCTCCTCGGGAATGCCCGGCCCGCGGTCGAGAACGGTGATGCGCGTGCCGCCGTCGGCCCGCCGTTCGACGCCTATCTCGGCGCTGCCGGCGAATTTCAGGGCGTTGTCGATGAAATTGGTGAGGATGCGGCGCAGCGCATGGGGCTTCGTGGCGACCGTGCCGGAAACCGCGCCGGCCACCGTCACCGCCTTGCCCATGTCCTGGTAGTCATAGGCGATGCTGTCAATGAAGGAGGAGAGGTCGATGCGCGAGGGTTTCTCGCCGTTGCCGTGGGCGCTGCGGGCATAGGCGATGCCGTCCTGCACCAGCCGCTCGATCTCGGCAAGATCGCTCAGGAGCTTGTCGCGCTCGGGCGTGTCGTCGGCCATGTCGGCGCGCAGCCGCATGCGGGTGATCGGCGTCTGAAGGTCGTGCGAGATGGCGGCGAGGATCTGCACCCGCTCCTCCAGGTAATGGGCGATGCGCTCGCGCATGGCGTTGAAGGCGCTCACCGCATGGGCGACCTCGCTCGGCCCTTCCGCGCCGAGCGGCGGGCCGGGCCGGTTGGGATCGAGCGCATCGGCGGCCGCGGCCAGACGCTCCAGCGGCCGCACCGCCTGACGCACCACATACCAGGCGCACAGCATCAGCAGCACCATCTGCACGACAAAGACGGAGGGCAGCCAGTTCGCCACGGGCATGACGCCGCGCGGAAAGATGTCGATCGTCAGGGGGCTGCCGTCGCTGAGCGACAGATGGGCCTGCAGGCGCAGCGCCTCGCCGGGGATCCTCTCGAGGCGCAGCGGAAAACGATGGCCCACCGCCTCCTCGATGCGCGCGGCGATCTCGGCGCCGCGCGCCGAGGCATCGGGCTCGCCCGGCAGGCCCTCGCCGAGCACGAAGCTGTAATTGCCCCGGCCGAGGCGATCGACGAGGCCGGCGCGCGCGTCCGCCGGCATGAGGTCGAGCACGGCGATCGAGGTCGCCACGTCGCTTTCCAGCGTGCCGAGCATCACCGCCTTGGCGGACATGTAGCGTTCGAGCGAGAGCACCGTGAAGGACAGGCCGTAGGCGACCGCAAGCCCGACGAAGAGGATGAGGAAGATCCGGGCGCGCAGCGTGCCGGGCAATAGGCGCAGGACGCCCGCCCTCATGCGCGCGGCTCCACGATGCCGACCGGCACGGCGAAGACATAGCCCTCGCTGCGCACCGTCTTGATATAGACCGGCTCGCGGGCGGCATCGCCGAGGCGCTGGCGCAGCCGGCTGACGAGAAGGTCGATGGAGCGGTCGAACAGGTCCGCATCGCGCCCCTGCGTGAGGTTCAGCAGTTGGTCGCGGTTGAGCACGCGCTGGGGATGGTCGATGAAGACGCGCAGCAGGCGGTATTCCGCCCCGCTGAGCGCGATCTCCGTGCCGTCGCGGTCGAGCAGGTGGCGGCCGACCGTATCGAGCCGCCAGTCGCCGAAGGCGAGGAGCTGGCCGGCCTCGCTGACCTGCAGGTTGGGCGGCAGCATGCGCGTGCGCCGCAGCACCGCCTTGATGCGGGCGAGCAGCTCGCGCGCCGCGAACGGTTTCGCCAGGTAGTCGTCGGCGCCCATTTCGAGGCCGATGATGCGGTCCATCTCGTCGCTGCGCGCCGTCAGCATCAGGATCGGCGTCGCCTTGTGCCGGCCCGCGCGCAGCTCGCGCGCGAGCACCAGCCCGTCGTCGCCCGGCATCATCACGTCGAGCACGATGAGGTCCACCGCATTCGCCTCCAGGAAGGCGCGCATCTGCCGGCCGTCGGCGGCGACACTCGCCCGCAGCCCGTTCTTCTTCAGGTAGGACGACAGGAGTTCGCGGATCTCGCGATCGTCGTCGACGACAAGGATATGATCGACATGGTCCATGGCCGGATTTCCGAATGCCTCCTGGCGGCCCCTGCCGCCTTTTCGTGTTGTAGACCGGGAGCGGGCTGCCGCGAAAGGGGCGCGCGCGGCGGGCCGGCCGGATACCGTGCGGTACGATCCCTACACTGAGGTACAAATCCGCATCCTTGCGGACATATGCGGGATACGCGCCGCTGGCGATATGCCGTCACTGGCC
>DATJLC010000113.1:0-11946 GCA_035490755.1 Sphingobium sp. | reverse complement strand
GGATGTCACCATGCCAGTCACTCTATCCGTGAGAAACCGCGACGGCAATCAGCTATGCGGCAGCCTGCACTTGACAGGGACACGCCGAGTGGCGACCTGATGGCCGCCCCCAGGACCTGATCCCTGTCTGGCGATCGGGCGGTTCACAAACAGGAGGATAGAATGCCCATCAGCGTTGGTGACAAGCTGCCGTCGACAACCTTCATGACCATGACCGAAAATGGCCCGCAGCCGGTGGACAGCGACAGCTATTTCGCCGGTCGCCGAGTCGCGCTGTTTTCCGTTCCGGGCGCCTTCACGCCGACCTGCTCGGCCAAGCACCTGCCCGGTTTCATCGACAAGGCTGATGCCTTGAAGGCCAAGGGCATCGACGAGATCGCCTGCACCGCCGTCAACGACCCCTTCGTCATGGGCGCATGGGGCAAGTCCGCGGGCGCGGAAGGCGCGGTCAAGATGCTGGCCGACGGCAATGGCGCCTTTGCGAAGGCCGTGGGCCTCGAAATGGACGGCACCAAGTTCAACCTCGGCACGCGTGGCCAGCGCTTCTCGATGGTCGTCAAGGACGGCGTGGTCGAGCAGCTCAACGTCGAAGCGCCAGGCGACTTCAAGCTGTCATCAGCGGAGCATATGCTCGAATCGCTCTGACAAGGAACCCATAGTCTTGAAAGGGGGTCGGTCATCGCCGGCCCCTTTTTTTGCGCGGCTTGCGGCTTCCCACGCCATCACCCAAACCATTCGGGCTGAGCGAAGTCGAAGCCTCGGTCTGAGTGGAGGCGAAGACACCTCATTCCGCTCGGCTTGGCCCTTCGACTTCGCTCAGGGCGAACGGCTAAACATGAATTTGAGGGCCAGCGCTCGCCCCTACCACCCGCAACTCTTGCCCTTGTTCTGCTGATCCAGCCAGGCCTTGAGCGGCGCGAAATAGCTAATCATGGCCTTGCCGGACATTTCCCGGCTGCCGGTGAAGAGTTGAAGCGCATCCGGCCAGGGCTTTGACGCGCCGAGTGTCATCATGGCGTTGAGGCGCTCGCCGACCTTCTTGTTGCCGTAAAAGGAACAGCGGTGGAGCGGCCCCTTCCACCCCGCGATTTTGCACGCCGCCTCATAGAACTGGAACTGCAGCACCCTGGCGAGGAAATAGCGCATATAGGGGGTGTTGCCGGGAATGTGGAATTTGGCGCCGGGATCAAATGTATCGGCGCCGCGCTGAACCGGCGGCGCGATGCCCTGATAACGCAGGCGCATGTCGTTCCATGCTTTGCTGTAATCCGCCGGGCCGATCGACCCATCGAACACGCCCCAGCGCCAGCGATCGACCAGAAGGCCAAAGGGAAGGAAGGCAACCTTGTCCATGGCCTGGCGCAGGAGAAGGCCGATGTCCTTGTCAGCGCTCGGCACCTTCGCCCGGTCCAAGAGGCCGATATCGACCAGATATTTCGGCGTGATCGACAGAGCGATGAAATCGCCGATCGCCTCGTGGAAGCCGTCATTGGCGCCGTTGAGGTAGAGCGGATCGCGGTCCTTGTAGGCGCGCTGATAGTAATTGTGCCCGAGTTCGTGATGGATGGTCACGAAATCGTCGCTGTTAACCTTCGTGCACATCTTGATGCGGATGTCGTCCTTGTTGTCGATGTTCCAGGCCGAGGCGTGGCAGACGACTTCGCGGTCGGCGGGCTTCAGGAACTGGCTGCGCTTCCAGAAGGTCTCGGGCAGCGGCGCCATGCCGAGCGACGAATAGAAATTCTCGCCCGCCTTGACCATGTCGATCGGCGCATAGCCCTTGGCCCTCAGGAGCTCGCCAATGTCATAGCCAAGCTCGCCCGAGCCCGGCGGCGCCACGAGATCGTAGATATTGCCCCATTCCTGCGCCCACATATTGCCGAGCAGGTCGGCGCGGATCGGGCCGGTCGCGGGCTGCACCGCATCGCCATGTTTCTGGTTGAGCCGCGCGCGCGTGTAGCAGTGGAGGGCATCGTAGAGCGGCTTCACCTCCTGCCAGATCGTCTCCGTGAGCGCCGCGAATGCGTCGGGCGGCATGTCATAGCCGGAGCGCCACATCGCACCCACATCGGCAAAGCCCAGCTCCTTCGCCCCCTGATTTGCGATGGTGACGAGCCGCGCATAGTCGGCCTTCATCGGCGTGCCGACATTGTCGTGCCAGCTGGTCCACATCTCCTGATATTCGGCGGGGCTGTGGGGCTTGCCCATCTCCTCCTCGATGTCGACGCCGCTGATCGGATTGCCATTGAGCGTGCCCTTGCCCCGGCCATAAGCGGACTGGAGCCTGGTCGCGATGGCATTGAGCTCGGCCGCGGCGCCCGGCGTCGTCGGCGCGGGCAGGACGATGCCGGTGCGCATGATCGTCAGCTTGCGGGCAAGGTCGGGGGAGAGGCCTGGCACATCCTGATATTTCGCCGCCTGGAGCGCGAAACGGACCGCCATCTCCGTGCCCTGCGCGCCCAGCCGGGCGGCGATCGCGTCGGTATCATCGGTGATGTAGGTGGCGTTGATCCAGCCGGCGCGGTTCAGGTCGATGGAGAAGTCGAACGTCTCCTTCTCGGCCTCCCGCACGAAACGGGCCACATCATCGGCGGTCGCAGCCGGTGCCGCCATGGCGGGCACAGCCCAGATGGAGGAAAGGAGCGCGGCGATGATCCCACTGCTCCTGCGCCGGTTCTTCATGGGCGAACTCCGATGTCTTCGAGGTGCGGGCAGCGTGGCGCGCCGCCCGTGGCAGGTCAAGCGGTGAGGAATGCCGCGATGGCGCGTCCGAAATCGGGCTTGGTGACGCAGCTCATGTGGTTGCCCGGAATCTCGACCGCGCGTGCATCCGGCAGCGCCTCGGCCAGTGCCTCCGGCGAACCATTGTCGCGGTCCTCCGTCCCGGCCAGGACCATGGTGGGCATGATGATGCCGGAAAGCTGGGCCGGGTCCAGATTGGCGAAGCTGGTCACGACATGGCGCATGGCCTGCGCATTGACGCCGGTCGTCCGCATGAACTGCGCGGCCATGAACCCGGTATCGCCGCGCTTGAGATTGGCCGCATTGTCGATGACGCCGGTGAAGTAATCGCGCCGGCTGGCCCAGTCGCTGAGGCCCTGGAGCCCCATGCCGGAGAGGACGAGGCGGCGCGGCCGGGCACCGTCCAGCACCAGCCGGGCCGAGGTGCGCGCGCCCAGCGAGAAGCCGCAGAGATCATAATCGGCAAGGCCCAGCGTGGCGATGATGCCGGCATTGTCGCGCACCAAAATGTCGCGCGGATAGGCGGCCGCGTCAGTCGGCGCGTCGCTGTCGCCATGGCCGCGCAGGTCCGGCATGATGCAGCGGAAGCCAGCATCGGCGAGGCGCTGGGCCGTGCCATATTTGATCCAGTTGACATGGGCGCTGGACATGAGGCCGTGCAGGAGGACCAGGGGACGGCCCGTCTCCTCCCCCATTTCGTGCACGGCGAGCTCGGTGCCGTCTGCTGCGGCAAGTCGGTAGTCGCGTTGGGTCATCTTGCCCTTGTCCATGCCAAGACTATCGCCGCCGCGCTACCGGCTTGTGCGCACGCCATGTCCTTTTGCGCGTCCCAGACGTCGCCCTGCTGCCCATTATACTGGTCGGCCATATCGCCCGCCGCGACCAGCGTGAGCGCCCATTCGAAGATTTCATAGAGCGCGCCGGCCATGGCCACGCAGGCAAATGCGATGAACAGGCCGAGCGCGAGGCTGATCCCGTGGCGCCGCACCAGCGCCTCGCGCAACGGCAACGTCGAGAGCAGCCCGAACGCGACATGGACAAAACGGTCATAATGATTGCGCGACCAGCCGAACAGGTCGGACGGGCGCGCGCCGGTCAGCGCGCCGGCCCATTGGTCATAAGGCACATAGGAATAGATATAGCGCGCGCCCAGCGTGTGGAGCAGCAGGAAGAGCCAGAGCGATGCCACCGACGCGGTCGAGAGCGGCCAGCGCCGCAGCAGGAGCGGCGCGGCCAACGCCAGCAGGACAGTCGGCATGTGCTGGAGGACGGCCAGCTCCGGATAGGGCTGGTCGATATTGGCCAGCGCCACGGCGGCGAGCAGCAGGCCGAGCATGGCCTTCTGCGCGGCCGGCAGTGCGGCGGCGCTACTCCAATAGCCCCGCCGCCCTGTCATCATCCCTTCTTGAGATGTCTGCGGCCCAGCAGCTCGGCGATCTGGACCGCGTTGAGCGCGGCGCCCTTGCGCAGATTGTCGCTGACGCACCACAGCACCAGGCCGTTGTCGACCGTCGGATCCTCGCGCACGCGGCTGACATAGGTCGCATAGTCGCCAACGCACTCGATCGGAGTGACGTAGCCGCCGTCCTCGCGCTTGTCGACGAGCATGACACCGGGCGCTTCGCGCAGGATGTCCTGCGCCTGCTTGGCGCTGATCTCGTCCTCGAACTCGATGTTGATCGCCTCGCTATGGCCGACGAACACCGGCACGCGCACGCAGGTCGCCGTCACCTTGATCGCGGGGTCGAGGATCTTCTTGGTCTCGACCACCATCTTCCACTCTTCCTTGGTGTAGCCATCATCCAGGAAGACGTCGATGTGCGGGATCACGTTGAAGGCGATCTGCTTGGTGAACTTCTTCGGCTCGGCCGGATCGCCGACGAAGATGTTGCGCGACTGCTCGAACAGTTCGTCCATGCCGACCTTGCCCGCGCCCGAGACCGACTGATAGGTCGACACAACCACGCGCTTGATCTTGGCGGCGTCATGCAGCGGCTTCAGCGCGACCACCATCTGCGCGGTCGAGCAATTGGGATTGGCGATGATGTTGCGGGCGGTATAGCCGTCGATCGCCTCGGGGTTCACCTCCGGCACGATCAGCGGCACGTCGGGCTCCATGCGATAGAGCGAGCTGTTGTCGATCACGACGCAGCCCGCCGCCGCCGCCTTGGGTGCATAGATCTTGGTGGGGCCCGATCCCGCCGCGAACAGGGCGATGTCCCAGTTGGCGAAATCGAAATGCTCGATATTCCGGACCTTCAGGAGCTGGCCCGTCTCGCCATATTCAATTTCCGTGCCGGTCGAACGCGGCGATGCGACCACCGCGATCTCGTCGGCGGGAAACTCGCGCTCGGCGAGGATGTTGAGCATTTCCCGGCCCACATTGCCGGTGGCACCTACGACTACGACCCTGTAACCCACTGATCTTACTCCTCGTGTCACCGTCATGCTGAACTTGTTTCAGCATCCATCCCACCTCGCGTGATCCCGCTTCCGGTGGCGCCATGGACCCTGAAACAAGTTCAGGGTGACGGGAGAATGAAAACCCAAGAAAAAGGGCGCCGGTTTGCCCGACGCCCCTTCGAACTCCTCAAAGCCTGGTTCTCAGGCCTCGCTGTCCGACCGGACGTCGCGGCGTTCCGCAATACGCGCCCGTTTGCCGGTGCGGCCGCGCAGATAATAGAGCTTCGCGCGACGCACGATGCCCTTGCGGACCACGGTAATGCTCTCGATGTTCGGCGAATAGAGCGGGAAGACGCGCTCCACGCCTTCGCCGAAGCTGATCTTGCGCACGGTGAAGTTGGAACCCATGCCCTTGTTGGCGCGGGCAATGCAGACGCCCTCGTAATTCTGGACGCGGGTGCGCTCACCCTCGACCACGCGCACGCCGACGCGGACGGTGTCGCCCGGACGGAAATCCGGAATATCCTTGGCGAGAGCGGCGATGTTTTCCGCCTCGATCTGTTGCAGCAGGTTCATGACCCCTGACCTTTCTTTTCGCGTTGCGCACCAGAGGGCGGCTTGACCCGAGCGCCGACATGGCGCTCCCAAAGATCCGGCCGCCTTAGCCGTGTGTCCTCTTCCGCCTTCTGCTTTCGCCAGGCGGCGATCCGCGCATGATCCCCCGACCGCAACACTTCAGGGATCGTGCGCCCCTCCCATTCAACTGGTCGGGTATAATGCGGATATTCGAGGAGGCCGCTTTCGAAGCTTTCCTCATCCCCGCTGGAAGGCGCGCCCATTACACCGGGGAGCAGGCGGATGCAAGCGTCGAGCAGCATCAGCGCCGCCATTTCCCCGCCGGACAATATGATGTCGCCCATGGAGACCTGTTCGATGGGCCGGGCGTCGAAGATCCGCTCGTCAAAGCCCTCGAAACGGCCGCACAGGATCGTGGCGCCGGGGCCGGATGCCAGGGCGCGGACGCGCGCCTGCGTGATGGGGCGCCCACGCGGCGTCATGGCGATGACCGGCAGGTCCGGGCGACGCTCCAGCGCATGATCGACGGCCGCCGCGATGATGTCGGGCTTCAACACCATCCCCGCCCCGCCCCCTGCCGGGGTATCGTCGACGGTGCGGTGCCGGTCGATGGCGAAGTCGCGGATATGGATCGGCGTGCAGGCCCAGATACCGTCGGCCAGCGCCCGCCCCGCCAGGCTGACGCCGAGCGGCCCCGGAAACATCTCCGGATAAAGGGTGAGGATCTGCGCGGCGAAGGTCATGGGTCTGGCAAAGCGCTTAGGGCATCCCGTCCATGCCAGCGAGTGAAATCGATCCGCGCATGCGCAGGCATTCGATTTTGATCCCGGGCGCAACATGGCCAATCGCATAACCCTCGCCTTCACTTGCGCTTTGCCCTAATCCGCGCGCCCATGAAGCCGTTCATTGCCGCCGCGCTGGCGCTGTTTGCGCTCACCAGCGCCGTTGCCAAGTCCCCCGCCCAGCCCGCCACGGTCCGAGTCCGGCTCGAAACCAGCGCCGGGCCGATCGTGCTGGCGCTGGACGCGGCGCGCGCGCCGAAGACCGTCGCCAATTTCATGGCCTATGTCGATGACGGCCGGCTGGACGGCACGCAATTCTATCGCGCGTCCCGGAGCAAGGCGAACCCCGGCAGCGGTTTCGTCCAGGGTGGAATCGGCACGGAGGTGCGGCGAAAGCTGCCGGCGGTGCCGTTCGAGCCGACCAGCGAGACCGGCCTTCGCCATATCGACGCCACCGTCTCCATGGCGCGCGGCGACGCCACCAGCGTCGCGACCTGCAATTTCTCGCTGCTGGTCGGCGCCCATCCCTGGCTCGACGCGCGCGAGGGCAGTCCGGGCTATGCCGCCTTCGGCAAGGTAGTCGGCGGCATGGCGACGGTGAAGCGGATCCTCGCCATGCCGACGGCCGGCGGCACCGGCGCGATGCGCGGCCAGATGCTGGTCAAGCCGGTGACGATCATGCGCGCGGTAAGGCTGGACGGCACGGCGCGCCCGACCGGCCGGCCCAAGACATGGCTGATCCCGCTGCCCCAGCGCCGGGGGCAGTGACCAACGCCAGGCACTGTCGACATTGGGCTCCCGCCCCTTCAGTGTTCCTGCGAAGGCAGGAACCCAGGGTGATCCGGGACGCCTTGCTGCCCTGGACTCCTGCCTTCGCGGGAGCACGATTAGCGCTAATCCACGAAATCCGCGTCGATTACCACCGCATCGCCAATCTCGGCGGCGTGGATCGGCGCCATGAAGCGTTTGCCGTCCGGCTTTTCGATCTCGAGAATGTCGCCCGCCCCGAAATTCTCGACGGCGACGACGTGCCCGCATGGATCGCCGTTGCTCGCCTGGCAAGGCAGGCCGACCAGGTCGCAATGATAATATTCGCCCGGCTCCAGCGGCGGCAAAGCGGAGCGCGGGACGGTCAGCGCCAGCCCGCGCAGGGCATCCGCCCCATTGCGATCAGTCACCTCGGCAAAGCGGGCGACCGCGCCATTGGGGCCGTGCCGCACGGACTTGAGGGTCAGAGGCCGGCCGCCCGCATCAAAGGCCTTGAAGCGGGCAAGGCTCTCCGGCCCCTCGCCGAAGAGCTTCAGCCGCAACTCGCCCGTCACGCCATGCGCGCCGATGACGGCGGCGAGCGTGACGGGTCGATCGGGATGCAAGATCAGCCCTCGGCCTGTTCTTCAGCGGCCTCGGCGGCGGGGGCTTCCTCGGCGGCGGGCTCTTCAGCCGGCGCATTGGCGGCTGCTTCAGCAGCCTTCGCGGCTTCCTCGGCCTCGGCGATCTTGGCGGCGCGCTCCTCGGCGCGGTCCTTGGCCTTGGCGCCGGGCTCACCCTTGTTCGGGTTGCTGCGGGCGGCGCGTTCCTTCACGCCGGCGGCGTCGAGGAAGCGGGCGACGCGGTCGGTCGGCTGGGCGCCCACGGAAACCCAGTGCTTGGCGCGCTCGACGTCCAGCACGACGCGCTTCTCGTCGCCCTTGGCGAGGAGCGGATTGTAGCTGCCGATCCGCTCGATGAAGCGGCCGTCGCGGGGCGAGCGGCTGTCGGTGACGACGATCTTGTAATAAGGACGCTTCTTGGAGCCGCCACGCGACAGACGAATGCTGGTTGCCATAACTCTACCTTGTACCTTTCTGTAACTCTTTAGATTTCAATAAATTAAAATTACTTCTTGAGAAAATTCTGGAAGCCCGGCGGCAGCTTGGGCATGTCGCCGCCCGGCATCCCCGGCAGGCCCGCCAGATCGCCGCCGCCCGCCAAGCCGCCCATGCCGCCACCGCCGCCGAACATCTTGGCGAGGCCCTTCAAGCCGCCCATCTTGCGGATCTTCTTCATCGCCGTGGACATTTCCTGGTGCATTTTGAGGAGCTTGTTGACCTCCTGCACGGTGCGCCCGCTGCCCTTGGCGACGCGAATCTTGCGCTTGGCATTGAGCAGTTCCGGCCGGGCGCGCTCCTTGGGCGTCATGGAGCCGATGATCGCGTCGAGATGGACCAGCGCCTTGTCGTTCATGCCGCTCTGCGCCATCGCCGCCTGCGCCTTCTTGAGGCCGGGGATCATGCCCGCCAGCATGCCAAGCCCGCCCATGCGCTGCATCTGCTGGAGCTGGGAGCGCAGGTCGTTCATGTCGAACTTGCCCTCCGCCATGCGCTTGGCGAGCTTGTCGGCCTCTTCGACCTGGATCGTCTCGGCCGCCTTCTCGACCAGGCTGACGACATCGCCCATGCCCAGGATGCGGCCCGCCACACGGCCGGGATGGAAGGGCTCGATCGCATCGAGCTTTTCGCCGGTGCCGGCAAACTTGATCGGACGGCCAGTGACGGCGCGCATCGACAGGGCCGCGCCGCCGCGCGCATCGCCGTCCATACGGGTGAGGACGACGCCGGTCAGCGGCACCTGCTCGGTAAAGCTTTTGGCGACATTGACCGCGTCCTGACCAGTCAGCGAGTCGACGACGAGGAGGATTTCGGCGGGGTTGGCGACATCGGCCACCGCCTTCATCTCGTCCATCAGCGCCTGATCGACATGCAGGCGCCCGGCGGTGTCGAGCATGAGCACGTCGAAGCCCTGTAGCTTGGCGGACTGCATGGCGCGGCGGGCGATGTCGACCGGCGACTGTCCCGCGACGATCGGCAGGGTCGCGACATCGACCTGCCCGCCCAGCACGGCAAGCTGCTCCTGCGCCGCCGGACGGTTGACGTCGAGCGAGGCCATCAGGACCTTCTTGCGGTCCTTTTCCTTCAGGCGCTTGGCGATCTTGGCGGTGGTCGTGGTCTTGCCCGAACCCTGCAGGCCGACCATCATCACGACGGCGGGCGGCACAACATCGAGCAGCAGCTCCGACGTTTCGGAGCCGAGCATCCGGGTCAGGCCGTCATTGACGATCTTGACGACCTGCTGCCCCGGCGTGACCGACCGCAGCACATTCTGCCCGACCGCCTCCTCGGTGATGCTGTCGATGAACTCGCGCACCACCGGCAGCGCGACGTCCGCCTCGAGCAGCGCGATGCGCACCTCGCGCATCGCCGCGCGGACGTCAGCCTCGGTGAGGGCGCCGCGGCCGCGCAGGCGGTCGAAGACACCGCCCAGACGATCGCTCAGGGTTTCGAACATCATCACCTCATGCGGAGCGCGGGCGCCCCTGAAATCACTGCCCCTGACAAAACGCAAAAGCGCCGGTGGGCGAAACCTCGCCGACCAGCGTCGATCCATGGACCAAAGGCGTATCCGTGGACATGCGGTGTCCGGCGCACGATTTCGTGGACCGGATGGTTGAGCGCCCTACGCAATATCGGGCGGAAAGGCAAGTGGGCTGGCTATACGGTTTCCAGCCGGGTGAACTTGGCCGGCAATATGCCCTCGGTCGTGATCAGGCGATCCGTCCCCTTGTATACGAGCGTGATGAGCTGCGCGTCGTCCTCGCCCAGCGGGATGACGAGCCTGCCGCCGGGCCGGAGCTGTTCGAGCAGCCGCGGCGGCAATTCGCGCGCCGCCGCCGTCACCAATATCTTGTCGAACGGCCCCTCGTCGGGCCAGCCGCGCGCGCCGTCGCCGACGCGCAGCGAGACATTGCCATAGCCGAGCGCGTCCATGCGCGACTGCGCGATCTCGTTGAATTCCTCGACGACATCGATACTCCAGACATGCCGCGCCAGTTCACCCAGCACCGCCGCCTGATAGCCAAAGCCGGTTCCCACCTCGAGCACCGCATCATCCGCGCGCACGTCGAGCAGATCAATCATCAAAGCGGCGATGAACGGCTGGGAGATCGTCTTGCCGAACCCGATCGGCAGCGGCGCGTCCTGATAGGCGATCGCGGCCAGTTCGAGCGGCGCGAACAGATGGCGCGGCACCTTCAGCAGGGCGTGCCTCAAGCGCTCGCCCATCCGCGACCGCCCGATCTCATCGCCGAGAAGATCGAAATGGACGTCGACGACCTCCACCATGTGCCGGCGAAAGATCGCCAGATGCTCTTCGGTCAGTGGCTTCACGGCGTTCGGCCTCAGTGCGTATCCAAAGTTTCAACGCACGAGCGCAACCTTGGGGTGCACCCCTTGTATCCGATATTTTCCGCGGCCGTCAGCCGAACTTAGGTCAGCCCGCGCACATAGGCATCCACCGTGCCGGCGCAGGTGATCTTGTCGCCGCCCGGCAGATCGGCATAGCGGCTGATATTGTCGCCGATCGACGGACTGGGGCTGCCGCAGGCGCAGCGTTCATGGGTGATCGTGATCTTGTCGCCCGAGATCACGCCGTTCCAGCGGCCATCGATCGAGATGTCGAAGAAAGCCGCGCGTCCCTCGACTTCGCCCTTGCCGGCCACGGGGATCAGGTTCTCGCCCGTCTGGTCCAGCAGCAGGCACATCATCCATGGCGGCAGGTGATAGCGCCCGGCCTTGCAGCGCGGCATGGCGGTCGCGCATTCCTGCATGCTGTAGTGCTGGCCGATATGATCCTGCGACACGTTGAAGGTCTCGAACACGAACTCGCGGTAATTGGGCGGCAGCACCGCGCCCTTCAGGCCGCCGGCGGAGAAGAAGATGTTGTCCGGATTGAAGTCGCTGCCGCTGTAGCCCATGGCCCGGACCTCCTCCGCGACCTTGTAGAGCGTCCCCCACATGCCGGAGATGAACAGCGGTTCCCGGCGCGCTTCCACCAGAGCCTTGGCTGAAATGCCGACCGCCCCGTCAACCGCCGCCTGGCGCTCCGCCGAGATCGCCTCATACTGGGCGATTTCCTCCGGCTTTGCGACGCCATCGGCCACCCGCTTGCGCAGCGCCACCATGCTGGTGACGGCGCCGAGGGTGATGGAGGGAACTGGATAGGCGAAAGGCTCGGTGCCCGGCTTGCCGAATGCGGCCCGCATGGCCTCGGCGGTGATCCTGTTGCGCGCCGTGGATGTGACCGGCGCCAGGCCGAACTGGAGGAACTTGCGGTTGGCCTCAACCGACGCGCTCCACGAGAATGAGGAGATGGCGTTCTTCTTGGCCCATTCCATGTCGGCAGCCGAGGCATTGAGCATCGCGGGCTTGCCGGTGGTGCCGCTGGAGCAGGAGAGATAATGGCCGGCATCGGCGAGACGGTTGATCCAGTCGTCAATGTCGGTGATGCCGTCGAAATTGATGCCCTGGACGCGGTGGGTCGACATGGTGTCCACCCATTTCGAGAGCATCGGCCATTTCTGGTCGGTCAGCCAGCCCTCGGGATAGCTCTTGTAGGTGGTGTGGGCGAA
>DATJLC010000112.1:0-8287 GCA_035490755.1 Sphingobium sp. | reverse complement strand
TGATGGTGCCATTCCGGCAGTGGCTGGACGAGGCTCATCGTATACATTTCACCTTCGGCACCGCGTTCGAGGAAGCCTTTCGCCACAAAGACAGTCGCGATCCGGTGGCGCGGGAGCTGGTCTGGGACCTGCTCGGAGAATGCCCCAGAAGAAAATCCATTGCTGCCAACGGGATAGCCTTGCCGGAAAGACCCGCGCGCAGCTGATCGCCATCCAGTCCGGTCATCGCCAGAAAGCGTTCGGCACGCCCTGTCTCAGCCACGATCCAACCGATCACGCGCAAGGCAATGGTTTGCGCGTCCCCGCGCTTAGGGTAAGATGACCTCATGACTTTATCAACGCGGTCATCTGAAACGGCGCACTGGCGGTCTGTTCAGGATCATGGGGGACTGGTGGCAAAACGAATATTCGTTGTCGAGGACAATGCGCTGAACCTGCGCCTGTTCTGCGATCTGCTTACAGCCCACGGCCATGAAACCTGCGCCGTTCGGGATGGGCGTGAGGCGTATGAAAAAGCGTTGGCGTTTCAGCCCCACGTCATCATCACTGACATACAGCTGCCGCATGTCTCGGGCATTGACCTCATCCGCCAGTTCCGGGAAACCCCCTCGCTGGCCCATGTGCCGATCATGGCAGTGACCGCCTATGCCGGCCCCGGCGACGAGGAGCGCATTTGCGCGGCGGGAGCCAATACCTATGTCTCAAAGCCCATTTCGGTGGTGAAGTTCATGTCGCTGGTCAACGAACTTTTCGTTACGGCGTGACAGCGTCGAACGCCCGGCTAATCTGGGCTATGTAGCCATCTTTATTTAACAGCCTTGTCCAAAATAGGGCGTCGTCATAAGCGACGCGGCAAGGCAATAGCTATTCTGCGGCGTGCCTGCGGCCATATCGACGGAGCGTTCTCTCACATGAAAATCGTCATGATCGGATCGGGTTATGTTGGCCTGGTGTCGGGCGCCTGTTTCGCCGACTTCGGGCATGACGTGATCTGCGTCGACAAGGACGCAGCCAAGATCGACGCGCTGCTGTCCGGCCGCATTCCGATCTTTGAGCCGGGGCTGGATCATCTCGTCGCGACCAATGTGACTGCCGGCCGTCTGACCTTCACCACGGATGTGAGCCGGGCAGTGGCAGGCGCCGATGCCGTCTTCATCGCGGTCGGCACGCCATCGCGGCGGGGCGACGGCCATGCCGACCTGTCCTATGTCTACGGGGCGGCGGAGGAGGTCGCGAAGGCGATCACCGGCTTTACCGTCGTTGTCGACAAGTCGACCGTCCCCGTGGGTACTGGCGACGAGGTGGAACGTATCATCCGCACGACCAACCCAGGCGCTGACTTTGCGGTAGTCTCGAATCCGGAATTCCTGCGCGAAGGGGCGGCCATCGACGACTTCAAGCGGCCCGACCGGATCGTGATTGGCGGCGACGACCCGCGTGCCATCGAGGTAATGCGCCAGGTCTATCGGCCGCTCTACCTTAACAAGTCGCCGATCGTGGAGATGAGCCGGCGCGGCGCGGAGCTGACCAAATATGCCGCCAACGCCTTCCTGGCCGTCAAGATCACCTTCATCAACGAGATCGCCGACCTGTGTGAGAAGGTGGGCGCGGACGTGCAGGAGATTGCGCGCGGCATCGGTCTCGACAACCGTATCGGCTCGAAATTCCTGCATGCCGGCCCGGGCTATGGCGGCAGCTGCTTTCCCAAGGACACGCTTGCGCTCCTCAAGACCAGCCAGGACTATGACGCGCCGCAGCGCATCGTCGAGACGGTGGTGGCAGTCAACGACCAGCGCAAGCGCGCCATGGGCCGCAAGGTGATCGCGGCTTGCGGCGGGGACGTGCGTGGCAAGACGATCGCGGTGCTTGGCCTCACCTTCAAGCCCAATACCGACGACATGCGGGATTCGCCCGCGATCGCCGTCGTCCAGACGCTGCAGGACGCAGGCGCCCATATCCGCGCTTATGATCCGGAAGGCATGGAACAGGCAAAGCTGGTCCTGTCGAACGTGACCTATTGCACCGGCCCCTATGTGGCCATGGATGGCGCCGATGCGCTCGTCATCGTGACCGAATGGGATGCCTTCCGTGCGCTCGACCTGCCGCGTGCCAAGGCGCTTCTGCGCCAGCCGGTCTTCGTCGACCTGCGCAACATCTATCCGCGCGAGGCGGTCGAAGATGCGGGCTTCACCTATAGAGCCGTCGGGCGATGACCAAATCCGATCCGGTCCTCGTCACCGGAGCGGCCGGCTTCATCGGCCATGCCACCGCGCACCGGCTGCTGGAGCGCGGCGAGCAGGTGATCGGGGTCGACAATCTCAACGATTACTACGACCCGGCTCTTAAAGAGGCGCGGCTGGCGACCTTTGCCAGCCAGGACCGCTTTCGCTTCCAACGCATGGACATCGCCGATGCGCAAGCAGTGGCGCGGATCGTTCGAGAGCATGGGGTTCGACGGATCGTCCACCTCGCCGCCCAGGCAGGGGTACGCTACAGCCTTGAGAACCCGTTCGCCTATGAGCGCTCGAACCTCGCCGGGCATCTGTCCTTACTTGAGGCGAGCCGCCATGCCGAGGGCTTCGAGCATCTCGTATATGCTTCCTCCAGTTCGGTCTATGGCGACCGGCCGATGGGGGGTAGCGGCTTTTCGGAGGACGAGCCCGCCAGCGACCCCGTTTCGCTCTATGCCGCGACCAAGCGCGCCTGCGAGCTGATGAGCCAGAGCTACGCCAGGCTCTACGGCTTCCCGCAGACGGGCCTGCGCTTCTTCACCGTCTACGGGCCCTGGGGACGGCCCGACATGGCCTATTTCAGCTTCACCCGGAAGATCATGCTCGGCCATCCGATCGAGGTTTTTGGCGAGGGCCGCATGGCGCGCGACTTCACTTATATTGATGATATCGTCGACGGCATCATCGGCGCCCTAGACCATGTACCGGCGCAGGGTGAGCACCGCGTCCTCAACATCGGGGACAGCCGTCCGGTCGGCCTCATGGCGATGATCGAGGCACTCGAGAGCGCACTGGGGCGCAAGGCCGATAAAATCATGCGGCCCATGCAGCCCGGCGATGTCACCGCCACATTCGCCGACATTTCGAAACTCAACGCCTTGACCAGCTATCATCCCAAGGTGATGTTGGAGGATGGGCTCGCGCGTTTTGCCCGCTGGTATCGGGATTTTTACCAGATCCCTGGATGACGGCGGGACCAACGCCATAGCACCAGCCAGGACGGAGCTGACCAAGTGACAATTCGCAAAGCCGTTTTCCCTGTTGCCGGCCTCGGCACCCGGTTCCTGCCGGCGACCAAGGCACTGCCCAAGGAGATGCTGCCGGTGGTCGACCGGCCACTCATCCAATATGCCGTGGACGAGGCGCTGGAAGCCGGGATCGAGACGATGATTTTCGTCACCGGGCGCGGCAAGGGCGCGATCGAGGACCATTTCGACATCGCCTATGAATTGGAACGGACAATGTCGGATCGCGGCAAGACGCTGAACGCTCTGCGCGGCACGCGACTTGATCCGGGCAACGCGATCTTTGTGCGCCAACAGGAGCCGCGCGGTCTCGGCCACGCCATTTGGTGCGCGCGCGATATTGTCGGTGACGAGCCCTTCGCCATCATCCTGCCCGACGAGTTCATGGTCGGCACGCCCGGCTGCCTTCGCCAGATGGTAGACGCCTATGGCAAGGTCGGCGGCAATCTCGTCTGCGCGCTAGAAGTACCGATGGAAGAAACCCCCAGCTATGGCGTACTTGATCCCGGCATACGCGACGGCGCGCTGACCGAGGTGAAGGGCCTTGTCGAAAAGCCGGCGGCGGGCACCGCCCCATCCAACCTCATCATCGCCGGGCGCTATATCCTCCAGCCGGAGGTCATGCGTACCCTGGCGACCCAGGAAGCCGGTGCGGGGGGCGAGATCCAGCTCACCGACTCGATGGCCAAGATGATCGGCAGCCAGCCCTTCCATGGCGTCACCTTCAAGGGCGAGCGATTCGATTGCGGATCGAAGCTCGGCTTTGCCCAGGCCAATTTTGCGCTTGCCTGCCGGGACGCGGCGATGGGCACCGATCTCAAGCGCTGGGCGAGGGATCTGCTCGCGGACTGAACCAGGCGTTGGGCGTCTTCGGTCAAAAGTACAGATCACCAACACAAAAAGGGCGGACCCAAATGGGCCCGCCCTTTTTGTCATTTTGCTTATGGACGACGCGGTCAGTGCTTCTTCTTGTCCGCCCAGATCGTCTGGTAGGACATATAGGTCAGCACCGTCGCCACCAGCAGGAAGAAGAGGACGGCAATGCCGCTGCTTTTGCGCGTTTCCATCTTGGGTTCAGCAGTCCAGGTCAGGAATGCCGCCACGTCCTTCGCCATTTGATCGACCGTCGGCTTGGGCTGGCCAGGGCCATAGGTCACCTGGCCCTCGCTGGTGAGCGGCGGTGCCATGGCAAGGTTCAGGTTCGCGAAATAGGGATTGTAATGCAGTCCGGGGCCGGTCTTGGCGTCGGGGAACGCCTTGACCAGTTCGGCAGGCTGCGGCTGATAGCCGGTCAGCAGCGAATAGACATAGTTGGTGCCGTCGTGCCGCGCCTTGGCCATGAGCGAGAGGTCCGGCGGGATCGCATTGTTGTTGGCGGCGCGTGCCGCAACGTCGTTCGCGAACGGCTTGGGGAAGAAGTCTGCAGGAACCGGCGCGCGGGTAGTGGGCTCGCCGGTCGCCGGATCGATGTCGGGCGCCTTGATGGCCCAGTTCTTGGCGATCGCCTTCACCTCGGCCTCATTATAGCCAAGGCCCTTCAGATCGCGGAACGCGACGTGACGCAGCGAGTGGCAGGCCGAACAGACTTCCTTGAAGACCTGGAAGCCGCGCTGCAACTGCTGGCGGTCATAATGGCCGACCGGGCCGTTGAAGCTCCAGGCCACCTGCTTGGGGTGCTCGTGGAATTCATGCTCCACCGTCGGCACGGGCGGCTGGCTGATATAGGCGACGGCCCCCGACCCGAAGGAATAGAGCAGCATGCCCGTGAAGAAGATGCCGACCAGTGCGGCGATAAGACGAACCATTATACTCTTGCCCCCTTATTCAGCCGCGACCGCAACCGGCTCCTTCGCCGGCTCATGCCCCAGTACCGATTCGGTTATCGAGTTCGGCAGCGGCAGCGGCCGCTCGATCCGGGAAATGATCGGGAGGATGATCAGGAAGTGCGCGAAATAATAGGCTGCCGCGATCTGGCTGATCATGACGAACGGCTCTTCGGCCGGTGCTCCGCCGCAATAGCCGAGGATGAGCACGTCGAGCACCAGGATCCAGAAGAACTTCTTGAACAGCGGCCGGTAGTTGCCGGAGCGGACAGGCGAGCTGTCGAGCCACGGCAGGACGAAGAGCAGCAGAATCGATGCGAACATCGCAAGCACGCCCAGAAGCTTCGCCGGCACGAAGAAGAAGTCGAAGGTGAAGGCACGGAGAATCGCGTAGAAAGGCCAGAAATACCATTCAGGCACGATATGCGCCGGCGTCGACATCGGATTGGCCGGGATATAGTTATCCGGGTGACCCAGCAGGTTGGGCCCGAAGAACAGTACCGCGCAGTAGACGATCAGGAACACGCCGAGCCCGAAACCATCCTTGGCCGTGTAATAGGGGTGGAACGGCACGGTATCCTGCGGCCCCTTCACTTCCACGCCGGTCGGGTTGGACGAGCCTGGAATGTGCAGCGCCCAGATGTGCAGGATGATGACCGCAGCAATCACGAAGGGCAGCAGATAGTGGAGCGAGAAGAAGCGGTTCAACGCGGCGTTACCGGGCGCGAATCCGCCGAGCAGCCAGGTCTGGATCGGCTCGCCGATGATCGGAATGGCCGCGAACAGGCCGGTGATCACCTGCGCGCCCCAATAGCTCATCTGACCCCAGGGCAGCACATAGCCCATGAAGGCGGTCGCCATCATAAGCAGGAAGATGACCACGCCCAGCAGCCAGACCATCTCGCGCGGCGCCTTGTATGAGCTGTAAAAAAGGCCTCGGAAGATGTGGATGTAGACGACGATGAAGAAGAAGCTCGCGCCATTGGCATGGGCATAGCGCAGCAGCCAGCCGCCGTTCACGTCGCGCATGATGTGCTCGACGCTGTCGAAGGCGACCGCGCCGTTGGCCGCGTAATGCATGGCCAGAATGATGCCGGTGACGATCTGGATGAGAAGCGCCGCGCCCGCGAGCACGCCGAAATTCCAGAAATAATTGAGGTTGCGCGGCACAGGATAGCCGGCGCCGACCGCATTGTAGACGAAGCGCGGCAGAGGCAGGCGATCGTCAACCCACTTCATCAGCGGATGCTTGGGAGTGTAGTGCTCAGCCCAGGGAAAACTCATCTTTTCTTTCCTCAGCCTACCAGAATTGCGGTGTCGGACGTGAACTTGTACTCAGGCACGGCCAGGTTCTTTGGCGCCGGCCCTTTGCGGATGCGCGCGGCGGTGTCGTAATGCGATCCGTGACACGGGCAGAAATAGCCGCCAAACTCACCCCGGTTCTCGCCCTCGCCCGCGCCCAAGGGTACGCAGCCAAGATGGGTGCAAACACCCATGGTCACGAGCCATTGTGCCTTGCCAGGCTGGGTGCGCTGCTCGAGGGATTCCGGGTCGCGCAGATCGCTGAGCGGAACGGCGTCGGCGACCGCGATCTCCTTGGGCGTCAGGTGACGCACAAACAGCGGCTGCGAGCGGAACACGGCCTTGATCGCCTGACCGGGTTTGATCGCGGCGAGATCGACCTCGGTCGTCGCCTGCGCCAGCACGTCGGCACTGGGATTCATCTGATTGATGAGCACCGGAAGCGTTGCGACCGCACCGACGCCTGCGAAGGAAACGGCGGCAATATTGATGAAGTCGCGGCGACGCACGCCTTCACCTTCAACCGCCGGTGCCGCCATCTCGCTGTGTTCAACCGTTGCCATGCACCTGCCCTTGCTTCGATTCCGTACATCAGTCCCGTGTGGGCCACGGTTGCGCCTTTGTGATGCGTGCAGGCCGGAAAAGCGGCACAGCTGTCGATCGTCGGCTTAACATGCCCCGCCGCGCAAGGTCCCCCGGCGCGGTTTCGCGCGCCTGATAGCCCCGTTCCGTCGCATTTGCCAACAGCTATTTGACAGTCTTTGCGAAACGACGGGACGGCGCTAAGCGCTGGTGATGCGCCTTGCCCTGTTCCAGCCTGACATTGCCGGAAATGTTGGCGCCATCATGCGCCTGTGCGCCTGCTGGCAGGTTCCGGTCGACATCATATTGCCGTGCGGCTTTGCAGCGTCCGACCGGCAGCTACGGCGAGCCTCGATGGACTATGGCGCCGCGGCCGATGTCACCCGCCATGCCGATTTTGCAGCTTTCGCGGATGGGCTGACCCAAACCGCGCGCTTGATCGCCCTGTCCAGCGGCGGCGACCAGCCGCTGCACGCCATAGCCTTCAAGCAAAGTGACGTGCTGCTGTTCGGCCAGGAAAGCGCGGGACTACCGAATTTTGTATACCAGCGCGTCGCAATCCGCGCGCGCATTCCCATGGCCGAGGGATTTCGATCCTTGAACCTTGCGATGGCCGCTGCCATCGCGCTGGGCGAAGCATTGCGGCAGACAGGAGGCTTTCCGGCATGATTCATCTCGACGAACAGCAGCAGGCAGCGCGCACGTGGTTCGAGTCGCTGCGCGACCGGATCTGCGCGGCGTTCGAGACGATCGAACGGGAGGCCGGGAGCGACGCGGCCTTTGTCTATACGCCATGGAACCGGGACAATGATCCGGCGGCCTCGGGCGGCGGCGGCGTGCGCGGGGTCATGAAGGGTCAGGTGTTCGAGAAGGTCGGCGTCAACGTCTCGACCGTGGGCGGTGCGCTGCCACCCGATTTCGCCAAGACAATCCACGGCGCAGAGGAGAATCCGGCATTTTTTGCAACCGGCATTAGCCTGGTCGCACACATGGCCAATCCGCATGTGCCCGCCGTCCACATGAACACCCGCTTCCTGACGACCACCAAGCGCTGGTTCGGCGGCGGCGCCGATCTGAATCCGCCCATCCCCTATGCGGAGGATACGGCCGAATTCCACAACGTGCTGAAAGCCGCCTGCGACGCGCATGATCCGGACCATTATCCTCGTTTCAAGGCGTGGGCGGACGACTATTTCTATATTCCCCATCGCCATGTCCATCGGGGCGTGGGGGGCATTTTCTACGATCATCTTGAATGCGCCGACGCGACCGGCTTCGATGCCAATTTCGCCTTCACTCGCGCGGTGGGCGAGGCATTCCTCGC
>DATJLC010000111.1:0-13407 GCA_035490755.1 Sphingobium sp. | reverse complement strand
TGGCGCCCGGCGATTGCCTCGTCTTCAACGACACCCGCGTCATCCCAGCCCAGCTGGAGGGCAGGCGCGGCGATGCCGCGATCGGTGCGACGCTGCACCGGCGCCTCGGCCCGCGCCGCTGGGCCGCCTTTGTCCGCAACGCCCGCAGAGTGCGCGCGGGCGACCAGCTCGATTTCGCGGATGGCGTAACGGCGATCGCCGCCGGACGCGACGAGGACGGCGCCGTCATCCTCGATTTCCCGGGCGACGAGCCGGTCGAACTGCTGCTGGAACGGGCGGGCCGCATGCCGCTGCCGCCCTATATCGCCGGCAAGCGGCCAACCGATGCCGCCGACCGCGAGGATTACCAGACCATGTTCGCGGCCGAGCCGGGCGCGGTCGCCGCGCCTACCGCCGCGCTCCACTTCACGCCGGCGCTGATGGCGGCGATCGGGGCGCGGGGCATCGCCTGCGAAACGGTCACGCTCCACGTCGGCGCCGGCACCTTCCTGCCGGTCAAGGCGGAGGACACCGCCGACCACCGCATGCACGCCGAATGGGGCCGCATCGAGCCCGCGGCCGCCGATCGCCTCAACGCGATACGACAAGGCGGCGGTCGCCTGATCGCCGTCGGCACGACGAGCCTGCGCCTGCTGGAAAGCGCGGTTGGGACGGACGGCATCATCGCGCCCTTCGAGGGCGAGACGCGCATCTTCATCACGCCGGGCTACACCTTCCGCGCGGTCGACGGCCTGATGACGAACTTCCACCTGCCGAAATCGACCCTGTTCATGCTGGTCAGCGCGCTGATGGGCCGCGAGCGGATGCAGGCGGCCTACGCCCATGCCATTGCGGACGGCTACCGCTTCTACAGCTATGGGGATGCCAGCCTGCTGCTGCCAGGGGAATAAGGCGGAAAAAGCTTTGGCGTGGGGACTGGTATTTCGCACTTGGATTGATGCGGTGCATATCAGCGTACGGTGCCTCATCTCGGCTTCCCAGGAGCAGGCTGTCGGCTCATATCACAGCGGCTTCTGATTGCTCCCTCTCTAGGACGTAGGCATGACTTTCGTATTGGCCAGAAAATTTGGTGAAAGGATCGTCATTCTCTCTGATACGATGATTACGCATCATCCAGACCAGAGGAAAAATGATGTTATCCCTGGTCAATTAAAAAGCGTAGTACTGAGTCTGAATATGTCTGTCGCGTTTTGCGGTTCGGTAGTGACAGCGCTGGATACTATCCGGTCTTGCAAAAATCGTATCCAGCAGGGTCACGGACGAGAGTACGTAGTAAGTATTATACGCGAAGCTAGCTTGAGCGGCTGTGATTTCATTCTGGCGTCGCACATCGACGGAGCAAAACTAATAAAGATAGTTGAAGGCAGCGCAACTGAACCCCAAGGGGTGCACTGGTTAGGCAATCCCGACATTCTGAAAAAAATTCAACATCAACAGGGCGTTTTTGACGAGGGATTCCAGAATGTGCTGCGATCGAATCCGGGCTTAGAGGATCATCGAACGGAGGAAAGCAATTTCACACGCTCATTCTCCCACCTTCTCTTATGTGACCCCATGGTTGCCGAGGATGTTGGCGGCTTTGCGACCAATCTTCTCGCGTCGCCATATGGTCATTGCTACCAAACATTTGCTGGAGCTTACTCACCGGGACCAATCACCATTGGCGGCAGCAACGATACGGAGCGACCGACGGGAGGCGGCGACCGCTACGCTTACAACTTCACGAGTCCAAGCTATCGAGGCATTGCCATAGCCGGCATTTTTATGGATCAGGCGAAAGTAGGCTATATCTACGATCCCCTTTGCTGCGATGAAGCCATCAAGGTTCCTAACACAACCGAGCAGGGTATAATTGAGATGCTGAACGCGCGTGCCAAGGCAAGAGGAGGCAAGCCAGAGGCACAGTGCTAAACGCTTGATATTACACTGAACAAAAGCTTCACTTCAGCATCTACCACCTACCGCGCAAACGACCTGAACTCACCGTTCCGCCGCTCCCGAGACCCGACCGATAGCTTTCCCTCCGCTTGGCGCATTGCCTGCTAGGCGGCGTGGACAAATTCGAGGCTGGCTGGATGCCTATCCAGGTTGGGCGCCCGTTACGAATTGCACGACAAAGAACAGCACTGCGCATCCGCACCAGAAGATGGCCCATGCGGTGAAGGCCCTGCGGAACGCCGTCGGGTATTCTGGTTTCTGGATGAACCAGACGAAAATATACGGGCACCATAAGGTGAGGAGCCCCATCAGCGCCAGTTTCAGTGTCGATGCCTTTGGCGCGGCTTCGTCTATTGGCAAGGATGTCATAGGTGGACTTATTTCCCAAACAGGCGGCCTTCGCAATCGAACTGCTGAAGGAAACGCACGGCGAGATTAACGCGAAGCGATGAGGTTGATTCAAGGCTGCTTGGCCGAGGTCATGGCAGATAGCGGCCACTACAGCATCGACAGCACCACAGTCCGCGCCCATGTCTCGGCAGCAGGCGGAAAAGGGGGGGGACTCATCGACGCGCTCTTGGCCGCTCGCGGGGCGGGTTCACCAGTAAGCTTTACTGCTTGGCTGATGCCCTCGGACGACCGCTCGCCTTTCACCTGACGGTCGGCGAGGCGGCAGACTGCAAGGCGTGTGATGCCCTGATCGGCCTGCCTGGGCGAACGCCCAAAGCTCTGCTCGCCGACAAGGGCTACGACGCCGACGCCATCCGTGCCGATCTTGCCGAACGGAAGATCAAGGCTGTCATCCCCGGTCGATCAAACCGCCGTGTGAAAATCGAGCATGACCGGGCACTCTACAAGCAGCGGAACCGTATCGAGCGCATGTTCGGTCACCTCAAGATCAATCGCGCCATCGCCACCCGGTACGATCAACTGCCAACAGCTTCCTCGGCATGGTCCACATCGCCACCGCCAGATACTGGCTCAAATTTGTCCACGCCGCCTAGCATCAAATGCCTGGGAGGCGAGCGGATGCAGGCGGCCTATGCCCATGCCATTGCGGACGGCTACCGCTTCTACAGCTATGGGGACGCAAGCCTGCTGCTGCCCGCACCAGCTTAGCGCCCCATCCCGTGAACCTGAGGCCGCGTCGGCGCGTTCATTGCGCAAGCAACGCCCCAGGACATGGAGAGACGGCATGAATATACCCCACAAGGCGCTGATCCTCGTCGCGGATGGTCAGCGATATGCCTTTCTGCGCAATGAAGGCACGATCGCAGAACCACGGCTGGTGCTGGAGGACCAGGGCGAGCGGCCGTCTCAGCCGACGCATATCCAGGGCACGGACGAGCCGGGCTCCACCTTTGCCAGCGTCGGCGCGCGGCGCAGTTCCATGGAGCAGACGGATTTCCACCGGCTGGACAAGGAGCAGTTCGCCGGGGAGACGGCGGCACTCCTCAACAGGCGCGCGGCCGATGGCGACTTCGACAGGCTGGTGGTCGTCGCGCCGCCCCAGACGCTGGCCGAGCTGCGCCGGCGGTATGACAAGACAGTGACCGGACGGCTCGTGGCCGAGATCGACAAGGACCTGACCAACCACAAAGTGGATGACATCGAGGCGATACTCGGTCGGGCATGACAGACGGGCATGAAGCGCAAAGCGCTTCCACCCGGGGCGAACAGCCTCTAGGGGGACGGCCATGCCCGATGCCGTCCCGCCTCGTTTCGACTTCACCATCAGCGCGCGCTCCGGCCTTGCGCGCACGGGCACCATCCGGATGCGGCGCGGCGAGATCCGCACCCCCGCCTTCATGCCGGTCGGCACCGCCGCCACGGTGAAGGCGATGCGCCCGGCGGAGGTGCGGGCGGCCGGGGCGGACATCATCCTCGGCAACACCTATCACCTGATGCTGCGCCCCGGCGCGGAACGCATGGCGCGGCTGGGCGGACTGCACGGCTTCATGGGCTGGGACCGGCCGATCCTGACCGACAGCGGCGGCTATCAGGTGATGAGCCTCTCCGCGCTCACCAAGATGAGCGAGGAGGGCGTCGCCTTTGCCAGCCATATCGACGGGTCGCGCCACATGCTCACGCCTGAGCGGTCGATGGAGATCCAGCGCCTGCTCGGCTCCGACATCGTCATGGCGTTCGACGAATGCACCGCCAATGGCGCGAGCCATGAGGAGGCGGCGCGGTCGATGGAGCGCTCGATGCGCTGGGCGAAGCGCTCGCGCGACGGCTTTGATGCCGGTGGCGACCATGCGGCCGGCGCCGCCCTGTTCGGGATCCAGCAAGGATCGCTGTTCGCCGACCTGCGCAAGGCCTCGTCCGACGCGCTCATCGACATCGGCTTCGACGGCTATGCGGTAGGCGGCCTCGCGGTTGGCGAGGGGCAGGAGGCGATGTTCGCCTGCCTCGACCATTGTACCGGCCACCTGCCGCAGGACAAGCCGCGTTACCTCATGGGCGTCGGCAAGCCCGATGACATTGTCGGCGCGGTGGAGCGCGGCATCGACATGTTCGACTGCGTGCTGCCCACCCGATCCGGCCGCAACGGCCAGGCCTTTACCTGGGACGGGCCGCTCAACATCCGCAATGCTTCGATGGCCGAGGACCTCTCTCCCGTCGATGCCGACTGCGCCTGCCCGGTCTGCACCACCTGGTCGCGCGCCTATCTGCACCATCTGGTCAAGGCGGGCGAGATATTGGGGGCGATGCTGATGACGCAGCACAACCTCCATTTCTACCAGGCGCTGATGCAGGGCCTGCGCGATGCCATAGCGGCGGATAGGCTGAGTGCCTTCGCCGATGCGTTCCGGGCGCGCTATGGGGCCAGGCGGCGGGGATAGCGGCGACGGCTCCGGGTTCGTTCAAACTTCTTTGGTTCCGCGAAGCGTCAATTGCATGAAGACCAGGTCCAGCCATCCGCCGAACTTGGTGCCGACCTCCCTCAGCAGGCCGACCTCCTCAAACCCGAGCTGCTTGTGGAGACGGATCGAGGCTTCATTCTGCGCATCGATGCCGGCCACCATGACATGCTTGCCCATCGCCTCGGCGCGGCGGATCAGTTGGACAATGAGCGCCTTGCCGACACCCCTGCCCCGCGCGTCCTGCCGGACATAGACCGAATGCTCGACAGTGTGGCGATAGCCGTCCCAGGCGCGCCAATTGTCGAACGCGGCATAGCCAAGGACGGCCCCGTCCCCAGCCGCCGCCACAAGGACCGGATAGCCGGAGAGTTGCTTGTCGCGGAGCCAGGCCCGCCGGTTTTCAAGATCCACCAGGGCGTCGTTCCAGATCGCCGTCGTGTTGGCGACGGCGTCATTGTAGATGGCGAGAATGCCCGGGATGTCTCCCGCATGCGCTTCCCTGATGTCCACGCGCGCCTCCTCTCAAATCAGGCCTGAAACGCCTTGCGAAGCGCGGCCTTGACGTCACGCGCCGCCGCCGCGACGACGGACGCGCCCGTATTGACGATAAAGCCGTGATAGGCGCCCGGATAAACGTGCAGTTCGGTGGGGACGCCCGCCCGGATCAGACGCCGCGCATAGTCCATGTCCTCCTCGACAAAAAGGTCGAGCGCGCCGGTCACAATGAAGGCGGGCGGCAAGGCGGACAGGTCGTCCGCCCGCGCCGCGGCGGCAAATGGCGAAACATCGTCGCCACCCGGCGCCTTCCCCAGCAGACAGGCCCAGGCCAGCCGGTTCGCCTCCGCCGTCCATACGAACTCGCCGGTATAGGGGTGCGGATCACCGATGCTCCCGGTGCGGTCATCGAGCATGGGATAGAGCAGATTCTGGTGGCAGAGATAGGGCCCGCCCCGGTCGCGCACCAGCAGGGTCAGTGCGGCTGCCAGACCCGCGCCGGCGCTCTCGCCCTTCACGGCGATGCGCCGCGTATCGATGCCCAGCTCCGCGGCATGATCGGTCATCCAGACCAATGCCGCATAGCAATCCTCCAGCGGTCCGGGATGCGGCGTTTCCGGCGCCAGCCTGTATTCGACCGAGACGATGACCGCCCCCAGTTCCCGGACGAGCGAGAGGTTCATGAGTTGCGCCATGCGCGCGCTGCCAAAAACATAGCCCCCGCCGTGGATATGACAGATGGCCGGCCTTGCATGCTTTTGCGCCCCGCTCGGCGCGCAGATCACGATCGCCATGTCCTGTCCGTCGCCGCCACGGATGGTTCGCGTTTCGATCTCGACGCCGCTGAAGTCCGCGCCGGACTGCGCGGAAACAAACGTCTCCTCCATGGCCTGCCGCAGCATGGGGAGCGTTTCCCGCGTGAAGGAAAAGGGCGGTACGGCATCAAGGCCGGCAAGAAGCTCGGGATCGACGAGGCGGCGGGTTGACATGGAAATGGGCACTCCTCTCTGGCTGCCATGGCTTGTACGGCCGTTCGATGGCGGCTGATCCACCGCGTTTTTCCGTCATTCGCTCAGGCGCCGGCCTGCCGTGATCCGGCTGGTTTACGCAGGCGCTCGATCCGGTGCCAGATCAGAGTGATGATGGTAGACAGGCTGGCTGTCGACAAAGCCAGCATCTTGATGGGCCTGACGGTCGCGGCCACGGCGACCACTTGCGGATATACCGGCCGCGTCACCCTCACCCGCACCCCGCTTCATGCGCTGCCGCCTCGTCCGCTGCCACGGGCATGCCGCACGCCTTGCACAGCATATGACCGCCGGGCTTCAGGCCGTGACCGACCGCAACGCGTTCGTCGAAGACGAAGCAGTCGCCTTGCCAGCGGCTTTCGGCCTCGGGGACCTGCTCCAGATAGGCGAGGATGCCGCCTTTCAGGTGATAGACCCGTTCGAACCCCATGCTGCGGGCCAGCGCGGTTGATTTCTCGCAGCGTATGCCGCCGGTGCAGAACATGGCGAGCGGGCGGTCGCGCCGTTCCTCCGGGGTCATGCGGCCTGCCAGATCCTCCAGCCAGCCGGGAAATTCGGAGAAGCTGCGTGTCGCGGGGTCGATGGCGCCGGCAAAGCTGCCGATCGCATGTTCGTAAGCGTTGCGCGTGTCGACCAGGATTGCGGCCGGGTCATCGACCAGCGCGTTCCAGTCCCGCGGGTCGACATAGGCCCCCTGGCCTTGCCCGAAATCGAGGCCGGGGCGGCCCATGGTCACGATCTCGCGCTTGATGCGCAGCTTGAGCTTGCCGAACGGCATGGCGGCGGCGCGGGCATATTTGATCTCCGGCCTGGCGGTGCCGGCGATCTCCATGAGCGCGGCAATAAGGCGCGTGATCGCGCCGTCGCTACCCGCCATCGTGCCGTTATAGCCCTCCCCCGCCAGGATGATCGTCCCCTTGATCCCCTCGGCCGCGCAGAGATCATGCAGGTGCGCGCGCACCGCCGCCGGATCGGCGAGCGGCACGAAGCAGTAGAAGGCGGCGATGCACAGATTGGCGGGGTCGGCCATGGCCCGCCCATATCCCGGCGCGGGTCCGGTTGAAAGGGGCGGGCCCTTGAAACAGCCGGGGCGCGGCGTCATAGGCGGCGCATGGCAAGCCTGTGCCTTGGCGGACATGAATTTCTGGCGCTGGCGCAGGGCGCGCTGTTCTGGCCCGCCCGCGGCGCGCTGATCGTCGCCGACCTCCACCTCGAGAAAGCGAGCTGGTATGCCAGCGCGGGCCAGATGCTGCCGCCCTATGACAGCCTGGCCACGCTCGACGCTCTGGAGCGGCTGGTCGATGCGCAGGACGCGCGGGAGGTCTGGGTGCTGGGCGACAGCTTTCACGACGCGGAAGGGCCCGCACGGTTGCCAGCGGACGCCCGCGCGCGGCTTTGCGGCCTCATCGCCCGGCTGGACTGGACCTGGATCACCGGCAATCATGACGCGGCGAGCGCGGGCGCGCTGGGCGGCGCGGTGGTCGAGGAGGCGGCGGTCGCCGGCATCATCTTGCGCCACCGCGCCCATCCCGACGATGGCCGCCCGGAACTGTCAGGCCATTATCATCCGAAATGGCGGGTTAGGGGACGCAGCCGGACGGTCAGCCGGCGCTGTTTCGTGCAGGGCCAGACGCGGGTGATCCTGCCGGCATTTGGCGCGCTGGCGGGCGGGCTCAACGCCTGTGATCCCGCCATTCGCGCGCTTGCGGGGCCCTTTGCCGCCGCCCTGGTGCCGGTGCGCGGCGGGCTGCTCCGCTTCCCGATCCCCTGACGGGCGCCAGAAATGGCGCCGGGGCCGGCATGGCGGATTTCCGCGTCCCCGGCTCTTAATGGCATTGCAACGATCGGAATCTAGCGCGTATGCATTTTGTTAGGGATCGCGGCGTAAACTGGCGCCAAAAATAACAGGGGTACAATATGCGCAGGAGCGGATTGTTCGCAGCTGCCGGGCTCGCAGCTCTGACCACAACCATGGCCATGTGGGCCGAGCCGGGTGCCGCACAGGCGCCTTCGAGCGCACCGGAGAGTGCGTCCGGCCAGGACGATCTGCCGGAAATCATCGTCACCGCGACGCGGCGCGCCAGCCCGCTGTCCAATGTGCCGATCGCGGTCACGGCGGTGACGGCCCAGTCGCTACAGAACAGCGGCGTCAGCGACATGCGCCAGCTCAACCAGCTCGCCCCCTCGCTTTTCGTGGTGTCGACGGGCACCGAGGCGAACGGGGTCGCGCGTATCCGGGGGGTGGGGACAGTCGGCGACAATCCCGGCCTGGAAAGCTCCGTCGCGACATTCATCGACGGCGTCTATCGGTCGCGCACCGGCACGGGGCTCAACGAGCTGGGCGAGGTCGAGCGCGTCGAGGTGCTGCGCGGGCCGCAGGGGACATTGTTTGGCCGCAACACCTCGGCCGGCCTCGTCAACATCGTCACCAAGGCGCCTGAGTTCACTTTGGGCGGCAGCGGCGAGGTCAGCTACGGCAATTATGATTATTGGCGGCTGGGCGCGCGCGTCACCGGCCCGCTCAGCGAGACGATCGCCGCCAGCCTCGAAGGCGTCTATGTCAAGCGGGACGGCTTTCTCGATGTCGTCAATCCCGCCGGCCAGAAGATCGGCAGCACCAATGACCGCGACCGCTTCCTGGTTCGCGGCCAGCTGCTGCTGGAGCCGAGCGACGTCTTCTCCATCCGCCTGATCGGCGACTATACCCGCCGCGACGAAAGCTGCTGCGGCGCGGTCTATGTCGATGTGACGGAGGAGACCGGGTCCAGCCCGCAGACGGCCACGACCAACGCCACCAACCGCATCGTCACGCTCCTGCAGGCGATGGGCGGCGTCTTCTCCAATGGCGCCTCGCCCTATGCGCAGAATCCCTATCAGCGGAAGGTCAGCATTACCCCGGGCCGGGACTATGTCTCCGACCTGCGCGACTGGGGCCTGTCGGGCGAGATCAACTATGAGTTCGACAGCGGCACCAAGCTGACCAGCATCACCGCCTTTCGCAGCTACAAATCGGCCGATTATGGCGATGTCGACTATAATACGGTCGACATCCTCTACCGCGATGCGGGCACCTATCGCCAGTTCAGGACCCTAACCCAGGAGTTCCGGGTGCAGGGCGAGGCCTTCGGCGGCAAGCTCGACTGGCTGGTCGGCGCTTATTATGCGCATGAGGACCTGAAGCTGCGCGACAATATCCGCTTCGGCGCGGATTATGGCCGTTTCGCCTCCTGCCGCCTGCTGGCCGGATCAGGCGCGACCCCATCGCCCCTGCTCGCGCTGGCGCCCAATTGCACGCCGCCCTCCGCGCTCGGCCCGGTCCTGACAGGTGGCCTCAATACGCTCGCCAGCATCAGCGATGCCGGCGATGTCGACAGCCGCTACATGCAGCAGAGCGACAATTTCGCGATCTTCACGCACAACATCGTCCACGTCACCAAGCGGTTCGATATCACGCTCGGCCTGCGCTACACCCACGAACTCAAGAGGTTCGCCGCCAGCCTGAACAACGACAATGCCGCCTGCCCGGCCTTGCAGGCCCGCACGGCCGGCGCGGGCAATGACCTGGTCGATTTCGCGACCAGTCCAGGCCCGTTCCAGGCGTTGGCGGGCGGCATTTTGACGCTCGGCTGCCTCGGCAATTCGAGCACCGGCATCAACGCCCTCGCGCTCAACGACCGCATCACCGACGGCGAGTTTTCGGGCACCGCCATCGCCTCGTGGAAGGCGACCGACAACCTCCTCCTCTATGCGACCTATGCGCGCGGCTACAAGGCGGGCGGCTATAATCTGGACCGCTTCGCCCTGGGCAATACCGGGCTGGGCGTGAATGTCGCGCCGATCACTTATTTCTCGCCGCGCAGCAACGCCGATGCCGCCTCGCTGCGGTTCGGCGCGGAGACGGTCGATGCCTTCGAGATCGGCGCCAAGTTCAACAGCCGCCATTTCAGCGCGAACATCGCCGCCTTCCGGCAGGAGTTCAGCAATTTCCAGCTGAACACCTTCAACGGCTTCACCTTCATCGTGCAGAATATCAATGGCTGCGGCGCGGCGCTGTCACCGACGGGCACCTGCTCCGACGTCAAGCCTGGCCTGGTGACGCAGGGCGTCGAGGTCGAGCTGGCGGCCAGTCCGCTGCGCGACGTTCGCCTGACGGCGGGCCTGACCTATGCCGATGCCAAGTTCGCTGACCGGCTGGTGGGCTCGGCGAACGGCGCGGTGCCGCTCGATCCGGCGCTGTTCCTGCTGCCGGGCAGCCGCAACAGCATGGCCCCCGAGCTGGTCGGGACCGCGAGCGCGGCCTGGACGCCGGCGATCGGATCAAACGGGCTGTCCGCCCTTTTCTATATCGATGGCCGCATCACCAGCGACTATAATATGGGATCGGACCTTTACCCGGAGAAGAAGCAGGACGGCTACACGGTGGTCAACGCGCGCGTCGGATTGCGCGGGCCGGACCAAAGCTGGTCGGTCGAATTATGGGCGCAGAACCTGTTCGACACGAACTATAATCAGGTCGTGTTCAACAGCCCCGTGCAGAGCACCGGCCCCAACAACCAGTCCAGCGCACAGCTGGGCCGCGCGGGCGCGGTGATGACCAACCAGCTGTTCTCCAGCTATCTGGCGGAACCGCGCACCTATGGCGTGACGCTGCGCGGCAGGTTCTGAGGTCAAGCTATTCGCTGGAAAGCAGGAGCAATCCTCCCCGGCAACGGGGAGGTGGCGCGCGCGAAGCGCGTGACGGAGGGGCGAAGGCCGGGCGGACGCTCGTAGCGAACAAGGCCCCTCCGCCCCTACGGGGCACCTCCCCTTTGCCGGGGAGGATTGGTCTATCGCGCGGCGCGGTCGCCGAACAGGGCGGTGCCCACGCGCACATGGGTAGCGCCCAGCATCACTGCCGTCTCGAAATCGCCCGACATGCCCATGCTGAGTTGCGCGAGGCCGTTGTCGCGCGCGAGTTTGCCAAGCAGTGCGAAATAGGGCGCGGCCTCCACATCGGCGGGGGGCACGGCCATGAGGCCCGCGATCGGCAGGGCGGCGCCACGCGCCTCGGCCAGCAGGGCGGGCAGATCGGCCACCGCGCAGCCGCCCTTTTGCGGCTCGTCACCGATATTGACCTGGATGAAGCAATCCGGCCGCCGCCCGGCGCGATCCATGGCGCGGGCGAGCGCCGTCACCAGCGAAGGGCGGTCGACGGCGTGGACCGCATCGAACAGCGCCACCGCCTCGTCCGCCTTGTTCGACTGGAGCTGGCCGACCATGTGGAGCGACAGGCCGGGATAAACCGCCTTTAGCGCCGGCCATTTCGCCTGCGCTTCCTGCACGCGATTCTCTCCGAAGCAACGGTGCCCGGCGAGGATCAGCGGCTCGATCACGGCGGCGTCATGCGTCTTGGAGACGGCGATGAGGGTCACGTCCGCCCCCGCCCGTCCGGCAACACGCGCGGCACGGTCGATCCGGGCGCTGATATCGGTCAGGCGCGCGCGCGCCTCTTCAACGGCTTGGCTGTCGTTCGTCATCGGCGCTGCTATAGGGACGCCATGCCGCGCCGCCAACGCCAATCGCGCCCCCTGCCATCGCTCTGGCTGTTCAGCGACGAGCGGGTCGCGGCGGCCAACTTGATACGGGCGGCCGCACGGCTGCCGAGGGGCAGCGGCATCATCCTGCGGCACCATGCGACGCCGCTGGCGGAACGCAGGCGGCTGTTCGAGACGCTCCGGCCTATCGCGCGGCGGCGCGGACTCGTCCTGGTGCTGGCCGGTAAGGGGACGGAGGCGCGGGGCTGGGGCGCTGATGGCGTGCACGGTTCCGGTCAAATGCGCCGCGCGGCAGGCATGATCCGGACGGCGCCGGTGCATGACCCGGCCGAGCTGCGGCGGGCGGAGCGTCACGGCGCAGACCTTGTCTTCCTGTCGCCCCTGTTCGCGACCCGATCCCATCCCGGTGCGCGTCCGCTGGGGCCGGTGCGGTTCGCGGCGCTGGCGCGGCAGGCGCATGTGCCGGTGATGGCGCTGGGCGGCGTGGCGCGGCGCCATGGCCGCCTGATCCGGATGCTGGGCGCGTCAGGCTATGGCGCGATTGATTCGTTTGGGGCGAGGTGACTTGAGGCGCTCCCCCTCCGTTCGGTTCGAGCCTTCGACTGCCCGCAGGACGGGCGCTCAGGATAAATTTCAGCCTTTTGGCTGAAGTCGAGAGCCGCTTGCACAAAGTGTCTCGACTTTGCTCAACACGAACGGAGAGGGAGTGAATCTCACCGGGCACGTCGGAGAGTCCGGTTATGATTGATCTGGGTTGACGATCCGAGCCAAACGAGAAAGTCCGCGTGAAGCGATCATCAATCCGTCAAAGGTGTGACGACGGATTCCGTTCAGGCGCGGGCCATGGGTCTGCCAATGAGTTGATGAGTCTCCTCCGTAACCACCCAAATCGCGAGATCTGTAATAATATAAAGCAATCGATTTCCGCCACTTTCCGTTGGCAATGGGATTGGCAAATCCATGGACACTGCAATCATCGGTCCTGAATATGACCATACGACCATAGATGGGCGTCACTGTTACTTCGGGTTGCTCAGATCCCTTTCGATAAAGTTCGAGGTTGCCGCCATCTTTGGCGGACCAATTATCATTAAGGTAGATTAGAACATTCAGCATCCGGTACAGGTGGAGATCATCATTGAAGTGAAAGTCTGTGTGCGGGCGCAAAACTCCACCGGGGCCACTACAATGCAGTCCACCACCGTTCAAATAGGGGTCCACGGTTAATTGGCGAATTCCAGTGACATTTTCCAAGAACCGCAGAAACGGCGGCTGCATACATTCCGACACAATGCGTTGCAGCAGGGCTGGCATAGCAAGAAGATTGGCGCAGTGCCGCTTTTCCTTTTGGTACTCGTCAGTGAAACGCCCCCAATGGTGCCAGTCATCTCCCGGAAAAGCGTCTGTGACCTGCGCGGCAGGAACAGTCAGGACGCCGTCAATAACGATATGAGGGAACGGGCTGGCTGAGCGGAAGCTCCGGGCCAAATTTTTCACTTCGGTTTCGTCAAACTGACGCAGCGAAAATTCTGACGAGTTAAGGCC
>DATJLC010000110.1:0-3134 GCA_035490755.1 Sphingobium sp. | reverse complement strand
TTGGCTGTTCGCCAATTAAAGTGGTACGTGAGCTGGGTTCAGAACGTCGCGAGACAGTTTGGTCCCTATCTGCCGTGGGCGTCGAAATTTGAGAGGAGTTGACCCTAGTACGAGAGGACCGGGTTGAACATGCCTCTGGTGTACCTGTCATCGTGCCAACGGTGCAGCAGGGTAGCTATGCATGGACGGGATAACCGCTGAAAGCATCTAAGCGGGAAGCCTCCCTCAAGATAAGATTTCATCGAGCCGTGGTAGACCACCACGTTGATAGGCTGGATGTGGAAGTGCGGTAACGCATGGAGCTAACCAGTCCTAATTGCTCTTTTCGCGCTTTGAGAGTCCCACCATCAATGACAGTCCTGGGCATCGCCCGGCGACCGCCATGGATGGCTGGATATTGAACGCAACGCCCGATTGAATGTGGTCAGCAGCGCTGATCGCAAAAGGTGCATCGATTAAAAGCCCGATTTTCGCTCCTGCGCCTGCTTCATTGCTTGGTGACCATAGCGTCTGTGACCCACCCGATCCCATCCCGAACTCGGCCGTGAAACCAGACCGCGCCGATGGTACTATTGCTCAAGCACTGGAAGAGTAGGTCGTCGCCAGGCATTGCAGCCGGCGCAGGCAGCGCAACATCGGACTTATAAAACCCATTCATAATGCGCATCTCAGGCGCTGAGACCTTCCTGTCGCGGGATGGAGCAGCCCGGTAGCTCGTCAGGCTCATAACCTGAAGGTCGCAGGTTCAAATCCTGCTCCCGCAACCAGGTCTCACCTGCCAGCCATCATCATAATATTCCATGACCCGCTGAACGCGTCCGTGTTCGGCGGTTTTTTGCGTTCGGCGCCGACCGCTCGCGCTGCCACTGACATATTTCTGTCAACGCCCTGCCACGATCGCGAAACGTGACTGCGTTAGGGCGCCTTCCATGCTGCAAAAGGGGTCCGGCATGGACGAGTTTACCAATCTGGTTGAAAAGCGTCAGTCCAATCTGCCCAATGTGGCGCAGTTTGCCAAGACGCCCGACTGGCTCAACCGGCCGGAGCCCAAAAGCTATCGGCCGAAGATGCGGTTCCGGACCATCTGGATTTCGGACATCCACCTCGGCACTTCGGGCTGCAACGCCGCGCTGCTGCTCGATTTCCTGCGCAGCGTCGAATGCGAGACGCTCTATCTCGTCGGCGACATCATCGACGGCTGGCGGCTGCGCAAGGGCTGGTACTGGCCAGACGCCCATAACGAAGTGGTCCGCCGCCTGCTCAAGATGGCGCATCGTGGCACTCGGGTCGTCTATGTGGTGGGCAATCATGACGGGATGCTGCGTGACTATGCCGGCATGGGCTTCGGCGGGATCGAGCTCAGCGAGGAAGCCCTCCATGTGACGGCGGACGGACGCCGGCTGCTGGTCACCCATGGCGATGCCTTTGATGGCATTGTGCTTTACCACCGCTGGCTCGCCTTCCTTGGCGACCAGGCCTATTACGTCCTGCTCAAGGCCAATGTGCTGTTCAATCGCATGCGCAGGATGCTCGGCATGCCCTATTGGTCGCTGTCGGCCTATATGAAGAAGCGGGTGAAGAACGCCGTTCAGTTCGTCTGCAGCTTCGAGGAGGCGGTTGCTCATGCCGCCGCGACTCGCCAGGTCGACGGCGTCGTCTGCGGCCATATCCACAGCGCCGAAATCCGCCAGATCGGCGACGTGACCTATTATAATGACGGCGACTGGGTGGAAAGCTGCACCGCCTTGGTCGAGGCGCCGGACGGCGCCATGTCCATCCTCGACTGGCCCGCTCATCTGCGCGACGAGGCGCGGCTCCAGGCTGGCGCCGCATGAGGATCGCGATCGCGACCGACGCCTGGGTGCCGCAGGTCAACGGGGTGGTTCGCACGCTCACCATGACCGTCAACCAGCTTCTGGAACGTGGCCATGAGGTTGAGCTGATCGTCCCCGATCAGTTCATGACGGTGCCGATGCCCGGCTATAGCGAGATCAGGCTGGCCGTCGCGCCGCGCATCGGCATCCGCCGGGCGATGCGCGCCTTCGCGCCGGAGATCGTGCACATCGTCACGGAAGGGCCGATCGGCTGGAACGTGCGCCGCTGGTGCACCGCCAATCAGGTGCCGTTCACCACCGCCTTCCACACCCGCTTTCCCGATTATGCGTCGGTGCGCACGGGCCTGTCCGCCGACTGGTTCTGGCCGGTCATGCGCCGCTTTCACGCGCACAGCCGTGCAGTGTTCGTCTCGACCGTTCGCCTGAAGGATGAACTGGCCGAGCGGGGCATCGCCGGCGGCCGGCTGTGGTCGCGCGGTATCGACCCGCTCCTGTTCCACCCTGGCGTCGCCCCGTATCCGCGCCTGGCCGGCCTGCCGCGCCCGCTGCTGCTGTCGGTCGGGCGGGTCGCGGCGGAAAAGAATCTCGACGCCTTCCTGTCCGCCGATGTCGCGGGCACCAAGGTCGTCGTCGGCGACGGGCCGGCGCTGGCCGAGATGAAGCGGCGCTATCCCGCTGCGCTGTTCCTGGGCGCGCTGCACGGCGCTGACCTCGCCAGCACCTATACGGCCGCCGATCTGTTCGTCTTTCCCAGCAGGACCGACACTTTCGGCCTGGTGATGATCGAGGCCTTGGCCTGCGGCGTGCCGGTCGCCGCCTATCCAGTGCTGGGACCGCTTGACGTCATCGGTGCGAATGGACGCGGCGTGGACGATAGCCTGCCGCGCCCCATCGGCGTGCTGGACGAGGATCTGGGCGTCGCCATCCGCGGTGCGCTTGCGCTGGACCGGCGGGGTGCGGCGGCGTTCGGGCAAGGTTTTACCTGGGACAAGTGCACCGACCAGTTTGTTGCCGGCCTCGCGCACGCCTGCAATCAGGCGTCGCCGCTCCGGGATAAGGTCACGCTCCAGGCATAATCCCGATAAAGCGGCGTCGCGACACAGAGGAGCCCGTGCACCCGCGCCACCTCCGCGCAATGGTCCATAAGCTCGGCACGCGGGGTCACGTGAAAGCGGACCAGCCAGGCACGGAGCGCTACCGCGAACCAGCGGGGCAGGCGCCGTTGCTGGCCGAAATCGACGATATGAAGCTCACCTCCTGGCGCCATCGCCGCCACGCTTGCCGCGATCACAGCCCGCC
>DATJLC010000109.1:0-3676 GCA_035490755.1 Sphingobium sp. | reverse complement strand
CACAGCCTGTGCGAGCAGGACTTCCTGCCGCTGGAGCGGACCTGGGCCGCCCTCGAACCACACATCAGTCCCTTCTTCAACAGACTGAAATGGCTGAATTTTGGTGGCGGGCATCATATCACCCGCGCCGATTATCAGCGGAACGCGCTGGTCGCCTTCCTGCAAGCCGTGAAGGCGCGGACCGGGTGCGATCTCTATCTTGAGCCTGGCGAGGCCGTCGCGCTCGACGCCGGCATATTGGTGGGCGAGATTTTGGACGTGATGGACAATGGCATGCGGGTCGCCATCACCGACATCTCCGCCACCTGCCACATGCCGGACGTGATCGAGGCGCCCTATCGCCCCGCCATGCTGGGCGAGCGGGACGGCGCGGACGTGACAAGGCTGGGTGGCCCCTCCTGCCTCGCGGGTGACATCATCGGCGACTATGCGCTGCCGGTCGCGCCGGTGCCGGGCGCGCGAATCGCCTTCCTTGACCAGGCCCATTATTCGATGGTGAAGACCAATACATTCAACGGCGTACCGCTGCCTTCTATCTGGCTATGGAACAGCGGGACCGATGAATTGCGGGAAATCCGCCGTTTTTCCTATGCGGATTTCAAGTCGCGACTGTCCTGAAACGACACGCCGCCATTTTTTATTGCCATACTTTACAGGCCCCCCCCCTGGGCATATATCGCGGCTCCGCTGCCCCATGGGACTTCCACCGCAAGGCAGCTTCTTTGGCTGAACTACCACTGGAGGTCCCTTGAGTTGTACAAGCATCATAGCGCGCTGGGGGTAGCTCTTTCCCTCAAACCGGCAGCACCGGTAACGCTTATTCGCCCGCAGGCAGCAGCCCGCGCCGCTCGCTACTTCGTTGAGAAGTTCCCGGGCCGCTCGCTCTATGCGGTCAAGGCCAATCCCTCGCCCGAGCTTCTGAAGACGCTCTGGTCGGCGGGCATCACCCATTATGATGTCGCGTCGATCGCCGAGGTGCGCCTGGTCGCGCGCACCCTGCCGAAAGCGGCAAAGCTGTGCTTCATGCATCCGGTGAAGGCCGAGGAGGCCATAGCCGAGGCCTATTTCCAGCATGGCGTGCGCACTTTCTCGCTCGACACGATGGAGGAGCTGGACAAGATCGTGCGCGCCACGCGCGGCGCCGCCGACCTGGAGCTGTGCGTGCGCCTGCGCGTATCGTCGGACTATGCCAAGCTGAGCCTTGCCTCCAAGTTCGGCGCCGACCTGGCCGATGCGCCCGAGCTGCTGATCGCGACCCGCCAGGTCGCCGACGCGCTCGGCATCTGCTTCCATGTCGGCAGCCAGGCGATGACGCCCCACGCCTATACCCAGGCGATCGAGCGCGTGCGCGCCGCGATCGTGGCGGCGTCGGTGACGGTCGACATCATCGATGTCGGCGGCGGCTTTCCGTCCGTCTATCCCGGCATGGAGCCGCCGGCGCTGGAGCGCTATTTCGGCGCCATCCACAATGCGGTCGAAAGCCTGCCGATCAGCTATTCGGCGGAGCTGTGGTGCGAACCCGGCCGGGCGCTGTGCGCGGAGTACAGCTCGATCGTGGTGCGCGTAGAGCGCCGGCGTGGCAACGAGCTCTACATCAACGACGGCGCCTATGGCGCGCTGTTCGACGCCGCACATCTGGGCTGGCGCTTCCCTGTCCGGCTGCTGCGGCCCGAAACCAATGACGGCGAGATGCAGGCGTTCAGCTTCTATGGCCCGACCTGCGACGACATGGACCATATGGCCGGCCCCTTCATGCTGCCGGAGGACGTGGCAACGGGCGACTATATCGAGATCGGCATGCTGGGCGCCTATGGCGCGGCGATGCGGACCGATTTCAACGGTTTTTCGTCGGACCATGTCTGCGAGGTGGCCGACGAGCCGATGTCGAGCCTTTATCGCGAGGAAGCGGACGTGCCGCAGCGTTCCAACGTCGTGCGGTTCGTCAAGTCGGGGAAGTAGAGTTTGTCCTAATCCCGTTCGCCCTGAGTAGCCACTGAGCGAAGTCGAAGTGGCGTATCGAAGGGTATTTGCCTGACGCAGATGCTTCGATACGGGTCTTCGACTTCGCTCAGCCCCTACTCAGCACGAACGGGGTTGGGTTATTCTCTAGCGACGTCCCTCAGCGCCTGAACAGGCTCACCAGCTCGACATGGGTTGACCAGCGGAACTGGCCGACCGGTTGGACCCGTTCCAGCCGATAGCCGCCAGTAATGAGCGTCGCCGCGTCGCGGGCGAAGCTGGAGGGATTGCAGCTGACATAGGCGATCACCGGCACCTGGCTCGCCGCGATCTGCGCCACCTGCTCGCGCGCGCCAGCGCGGGGCGGATCGAGTATCACGGCACCGAAGCGGTTCAGTTCGGCAGGCACCAGCGGCCGCCGGAACAGGTCGCGATGTTCGACGAACACGCGGCCGGGCAGCCGATCGCCCGCGCCCTTCAGCGCCAGCACCGCCTCGCGCGCCGCCTCCGCCGCATAAATACGGCGTCCCTCGGCGAGCGACAGGGCAAAGGTGCCGAGCCCGGCGAACAGGTCGGCGACGGTCTCCGCATCGCCCACGGCGCGGCGCACCTCAGCGACCAGAACCGCCTCGCCGTCCGCCGTAGCCTGGAGGAAGGCGCCGGGCGGGAGGCGCACGGCATGGCCGGCAAAGCCGACCGTCACCGGCTCCGGCTCCCAGACCGTCATGCGCTCGCCCTCCGCCTCCTCCAGGCAGAGGCGCGCCAGGCCGTGGGCGCGGGCGAAACCGGTCAGCGCCTCCGCCGCCGCGAGGCCCTCGGCACGGACATCCTGCAAGGCGAGGTCGACGCCCTGCTCGGCGAGCGTCATGACGATGGTCGCGCCCTTGCCCATCATGCCCGGTATGGCGAGAAGGCCCCGCAGCGGCACGACCAGCGCGAACAGCGCCGGGTGCAGCAGGGCGCACATCCGCATGTCGATGATGGTGTGACTGCCGGCGCTGGCAAAGCCGATGACGACCTTTTTGCCCATCCGCACCGCCTTCAGGCTGGCGCGGCGCCGGGACTGGGGCGGCGAGACATGGGGTTCCCCGATCTCGCCCGCCTTCACCCCCTGCCCGGCCAGAGCCCCCGCCACGCGCTCGCCCACGAAGCGCGCCAGGGCCGCGTCGCTCAGATGCTGGAGCTGGCAGCCGCCGCATTCCGGAAAATGGGTGCAAGGCGGATCGGCATGGTCAGGCCCGCGACGGATCGATCCGTCCGCGCCAAGTGCGTCCCCCGGTGCGGCCAGGGCGACATGCCGCCCGTCGGCGGTCACGCCATCGCCGCGCGCGGCGATGCGGACGATCAGGCCCGGCGCGCTCACAGCCGGCTCGCGATGGCGGGGGGAATATGGGCGAGGAGGTCGTCCGCGATGAAGGCGCCCCCCGCCCGCCGCGCCGCCTCGGCATGCAGCCACACCGCCTCGCACGCGGCCTGCATCGGATCGCCCGTGACGGCGAGCCTTGCCGCGCACAGCCCGGCGAGCACATCGCCCGTGCCGGCGGTGGAAAGCCAGCTCGGCGCGCCGACCGCCACCCGGCATCGGCCGTCGGGCGCGGCTATGACCGTGTCGTTGCCCTTCAGCACCACGACCGCGCCACTCGTCCGGGCCGCCGCCAGTGCCTGCGTGATGCGATTGCCGGGCAATGCGCTGAAAAGGGCCGCAAACTCGCCCTGG
>DATJLC010000108.1:0-1763 GCA_035490755.1 Sphingobium sp. | reverse complement strand
GCAAGCCGGTCTACCTGTTCGGGTGCATCGCCTCGACCCTGTTCATCGTGCCGTTCTTCTCGATGGCGCAGAGCGGGTCGATTTTCCTTTTGACCGTGGCGATCGTCATCGGCCTCAACGTGCTGCACGATTCGCTCTACGGCCCGCAGGCGGTCTACTTCTCGGAACTGTACGGCACGAAGGTCCGCCTCAGCGGCGCATCGATCGGCTACCAGGTCGGCGCCGTGCTGTCCGGCGGGATTGCCCCGCTCATCGCAACGGCGCTTCTGGCCGCCTATGACGGCGAGCCCACCGGCGTGATCATCTACGTCTTCATTCTGGGTGTCATCAGTACGGGGTGCACGTTTCTCGCCCGGGAAACCTACAAGGACAAATGGGAGGAAGCGCCCCATTGACGGGCAACGACCTCGATGCGAAGGGCCGCGGCGACGCGGCCCTTCGTCTTTCTGACTATCCCGCAAGACGGGTCCCGCAACTTGACGAACGCAGCAAAGCGCAAGAATGTAAATTTCTAGACGTAATCAGAAATGTGCGTATATGGAAACCTTGAAGCCCCGGATGCGTGGCCGCCCGCGCTATGACGACCTCGACGACAGCGCGAACGATGCCTTTCAGTCCATCGCCCTCAATACGCTGGATCGCAGCGAGACCGCACCGCTCTGGGTGCAGCTCAAGAACCGGATCCAGGATGCGATCGCCTCGGAGAAGCTGCGGCCCAATTCCCGCATGCCGTCCGAGAGCGCGCTTTGCGAGATCTTCGACGTGTCGAAGCCCGTCGTGCGGGCGGCGCTCGGGGCCCTGGCCGCCGAGGGCCACGTCATCAAGATGCCGCGAAAGGGCATGTTCGTCGCCCAGCCGCGCCAGGACGTCGACTTCATGACGTCCAACCTCAGCGTCTTCGGAGACCTCACGGCCAAGGGGCATGTGGTCACCACCAAGACGTTCGAGTTCTACCGCGACAAGGCGAGCGAGGGCGAGCAGAAGGTTTTCGGCATCCCGCCGGAAGGCGACGTGGTCCGCATCGCGCGCGTCTACTATTGTGACGGGCGCCCCATCACCCACACCCACATTTCCCTGCCGGCCCACAAGGTGCCGGGCATGGAAAAACTCGACATCGACAACCGTTCGATCTTCCAGACGATCCGGGAAAGATATGGACTGACTGTTCAGCGCGCGGAGCGCTGGTTCACCGCCGAACTGCCGGACGCCATCTCCTGTCTGCGCATGGGCGTGCCTCCTGATGCGCCCCTCATTGCAATAGAATCAATTGCTTATGATCATGATGGCGGGGCGCTGGAATATTATCGCGCCTTCTACAATTCTGCCGTCGCGCGCATCCACCTGAAGATCGAATCCTGAGCCGTAGACCGTTCGGTACAAAAATTTCCTATTTCTGGTGATAACCAGATTGACAGGCACCCTGGTGCGACCTATCCTGCTTTCAACGGCGTGAGGAGCGCCTGGAAGAAAATTCACATGGCGGATCAGCGTGATGACGCGGGAACGAACGGTTTCCGCGAACCCCTGATCCATGCCCTGTGGGCATGCGGGAGGACATCATGGATTACCGGAACCAGCTCGATTTCTCAGGCCATGTGGTCGCCGTCACGGGCGGGGCCAGCGGCATCGGCCTGGAAACCGCAACGGCGTTCGCCTCCTGCGGTGCGGCGATCGCGCTTCTCGATCTCGGCGAGGCGGCGCTGGCGACGGCCGCCGAGGCGCTGGCGGTCTTCGGCGTCAAGGTTTCGACCCATGTGGTGAAT
>DATJLC010000107.1:0-14826 GCA_035490755.1 Sphingobium sp. | reverse complement strand
GGACGGGGACGCCGGCCTCACCGGCCGCAAGATCATCGTCGACACCTATGGCGGCGCGAGCCCGCATGGCGGCGGTGCGTTCAGCGGCAAGGACCCGACCAAGGTCGACCGCTCGGCCGCCTATATCACCCGCTATCTCGCCAAGAATGTCGTGGCCGCCGGCCTTGCCAGCCGCTGCACCATCCAGATCGCCTATGCCATCGGCGTGTCGGAGCCGCTGTCGCTCTATGTCGACACCCATGGCACCGGCACGGTCGGCGACGACCGGATCGAAGCCGCGATCAAGTCGATCGCCAAGCTCGGCGGCCTGACCCCGCGCGGCATCCGCACCCATCTCGGCCTCAACAAGCCGATCTATGGCAAGACCGCCGCCTACGGCCATTTCGGCCGCAAGCCCGACGGCGACTTCTTCCCCTGGGAACGCACCGACCTGATCGAGGACCTGAAGGCGGCGCTGTAGGATTGTAGGATTTCAAAAAAAAGGCCGTTTGGGCGGGAACTTTGGGAACTACTGTGAACACAGGACCTGTCCGTTGAGATCGAATCGTGCTCCTGCGAAAGCAGGAGCCCAGGAAGCAGGATGTGCCGGATAACTGCTTTCGCAGGAGCACATGGCCTGTTTCAACCCGATGGGGACAAACTCTAAAGCCTTGAATTCAAGCCCGCTCGCCGTCCACCGTCCACAGCATCTTGATCCGCCGGTGGGCGATGCGCCAGCCGGCGGGCAGGCGCACATAGCGGTCGATATAGGTGCCTTCCTGCAAGATGACGCCCCGGCGGCTGACGAAGAAATAGGTCCAGCCCTGGGCCGTGCTCTCGTCGATGATCTCGATGCGGCTGGTGGTCAGTTGATGGCGTGAGCCCAACAGGTCGACGTCGGACCGCTTGCCGCCGGTAATGCCCCGGAGGGCGGCACCGATCGCGGCCTGGCCGGTCAGTGTCTCGTGGCTGAGCTGCAGCACGCCATCGGGCGCGAACAGCTCGACGAACTCGTCAATCCGTCCCCGGTCCGCACTATTGTTATAGAGCGCCAGGAGGTGCCGAATCTGGTCCCGCGCAATGGCGACGTCATGCTCTGTCATGTGCAAGGAAAGTCAGCGCGCCAGCGGCATCCGGCCGCCACCGGCCACCACCGTGCCGGCCGGAGTCGCGAAGGTCGCGGCGGGCAAGCCGACCGGCAACCCCTTGAGGCGGGCAAGCTTGGCCTTGAACGCGGCGAGCTGTGATCCCGCGAGCTGGGCGGCCTGGGTGAAGCGGACCGACATCGGGTTGACCGTGGCGCCGTTCCGATAGACCTCATAATGGAGATGCGGCCCGGTCGACAGGCCGGTCGATCCGACATAGCCGATGATCTGGCCCTGGCGGACGCGCTCGCCGGGATAGGCCGCGATGCGGCTCATATGGGCATAGCCGGTGGCGAGGCCGCCGCCATGGTTGATCCGGACATAATTGCCATGCCCGCCATGGCGTCCGGCATAGGCCACGACGCCGGTGGTCACGGCATAGATCGGCGTGCCGGTGGGGGCGCCGAAATCGACACCCTGATGCATGCGGCTGTAGCGCAGGAGCGGATGGAAACGCATGCCAAAGCCCGAGGTCAGGCGTCCCGCGACCGGCGATGCGAGAACGCCGCGCCGTTCGCCCACGCCTGACGCCTCGAACCACTGGTCGCGGCCGTCAACCGTCCAGCGCAGCATGTTGACGGCCCTGCGCCCGGTCCTTTCAAGGCCGGCGAACAGCAACTTCCCGGTTTCCGTCTCGCCAGTGGCGGCGCGGCGATGCTCGACGATCAGGTCGAACTTGTCTTCCGCGCCGATGTCCTCGCTGATCGAGAGGCGCTGTGAAAGGACCTTGAGATAGCTCTGGATGGTTTCGGGATCAGCGCCGGCAGCGCGCGCGGCGGCATAGAGGCTGCCCCCGACCGTGCCGCGGATGCGCAGCGGCGTGTCGTCCACGGCGATCGGGATCTGTTTCATGGCCAGGACGCCGTTCTGGCGGACGATCTCTAAGGCCAGGTCGAAGCGGGCGCGGACCGACAGCGCGTCGAGCGGCCGCGGTTGGCTGCGATTGGCCCGGCGGCCGAGCGTCATGTTCACCCGCGTGCCCTGCGCGATGCTGTCCGGATCGACCGCGCCGCCGATCAGGTCGCGCACCTGATTGGCATCGGCCGCGCTGACGCCGGCGCGTTGCAGCGCGCGGGAGAAGCTGTCCCCCACCCCGATCACGGCATTGAGCTCGACGCTCGGGCGTTCGGGCGTGGCGGCGAGCGGCGCAACCGCGTCCGTGGGCCCCATGCGACGGCCGCTGTCCGCGCCGAGCGCCAGGGGCGTGATCATCTGCGCGCGCAGCTGGTCGAATTGGGCGCCGGTCAGGGGCGGCGGCGTGTAACCTGGAACCGGCGCCATACCGGGCGCGGCGAACAGCATCGTTGCGCACAGAGCCGTGCAGGTTGCGAGACCCCGCCACCAATGCAGCGTGCCGATATTGCGACCGAGGTCGGGCGTCAGGTCGACATCCTGCGCCCACTCGGCAATCCGCTGACGCCAATTGAGGTTGAGATCGAGAGGGGCCGGCGCCGCAAAGCCGCCAAGCGCGACCGTACCGGCACCACCTGACTGACCCATTCCAAAATCGGACTTCTGAAACACGAAAGCGCGACCCCCGCAGGCCACCCGGTCAGAGACAATCGCCGGATTGGCAGCTTCTTGTAAACTGAGTGATTTAAAGTCAAATTAACATTGTCGTACTTGACTATTGCGAGCGATAGACCGTTTTTCCAGCGGGGCCGGGCGTTGTGGGCCTAAACTACACTTGCACCCGTCCCGCCCATGGGCCAGTTGAAGCAGGATAATGAGCCTACCGCCCCGCGCCCCGGTCACCGCCGTGCTTGGCCCGACCAACACCGGCAAGACCCATCTGGCCATCGAGCGCATGTGCGGCCATTCCAGCGGCCTCATCGGCTTTCCCCTGCGCCTGCTGGCGCGCGAGGTCTATGAGCGGGTGGTGGCGATCAAGGGCGCCAACCAGGTCGCATTGGTGACGGGTGAGGAGAGGATCGTGCCGCCGCAGGCGCGATGGTTCCTGACCACGGCCGAGTCCATGCCGGTACGCGGCGCGGGCGATCTCAAGGATTTCGCCTTCGTCGCGCTCGATGAAGCGCAGATCGCCGCCGACCCGGAACGAGGCCACATCTTCACCGATCGCCTCCTCAACGCGCGCGGCCGCGAAGAAACGATGCTGCTCGGATCGGCCTCGATCGCGGGCGCGATCAGGGATCTCGTGCCGGGCGCCGACATCATCGGCCGGCCGCGCTTCTCGACGCTGCGCTATGCCGGCATGCAGAAGCTCTCCCGCCTGCCCAAGCGATCCGCCATCGTCGCCTTCTCGGCGGAGGAGGTCTATGCCGTCGCCGAAATGCTGCGGCGTCATCGCGGCGGCGCGGCGGTGGTCATGGGCGCCCTATCCCCGCGCACCCGCAATGCGCAGGTCGCGATGTTCCAGAATGGCGAGGTCGACTATCTGGTCGCGACCGACGCGATCGGCATGGGCCTCAACATGGATGTCGACCATGTCGCCTTTGCCTCACTGTCCAAGTTCGATGGCCGGCGGCAACGCCGGCTGACGGTGGCGGAGATCGCGCAGATCGCCGGGCGGGCCGGCCGGCACCAGCGCGACGGCAGCTTTGGCGGCCTGGGGCCGGCTGACGCCTCCCCGCTCTTCACGCCCGAGGAGATCGAGCGGATCGAGGAGCATCGCTTCGATCCGGTCGAGCATCTCTACTGGCGCGATGGCGACCCGCCCTGCGATGACATCGATGCGCTGATCGACGCGCTGGAGCGCCATCCCTCGCACCCGCGCTTGCGCCCCGCACCCGAGGCGACCGACCTTGCCGTGCTGCGCATCCTGGCAGGGCAGGAGGCTGTCCGGCATCGTGCGCGCGGGGGCACGCTGGTGCGCCGCCTGTGGGACGCCTGCTCGCTGCCCGATTTCGAGAAGCACGGCGCGCCGCACCACGCCAACCGGGTGCTGTCGATATGGCAGCATCTGTCCACCGGCCGCGGGCATATTCCGCAGCCCTGGTTCGCGGCTCAAATCGCGCGGCTTGACAGCATTCAGGGCGACGTCGAGACGATCGCGGCCAGGGTCGCCGCGGTGCGCACCTCGGCCTATGTCGCACAGCGCGCCGACTGGCTGGAGAATACATCCGAGATGGCTGAACGCACCCGCGCCCTGGAGGACAGGCTGTCGGACGCGCTTCACGCCGCCCTTACCCAACGCTTCGTGGACAAACGCACATCTGTGTTGCTCCGTGAACTTGACCGGAATGCCACCCTGTTGCCAGTGGACGTGGAGCCCAATGGGGATGTAACGGTCGGCGGACATCCCATAGGACGCCTGGCCGGCTTCCGCTTCATCGTCGATCCGCGCGCCCGCGCGGACCAGAAGCGGCAGTTGATCGCGGCGGCGGAACGGAGACTGGGCAAGGTGCTGATTGAAAGAGCGCAGGCAATTCTGACGGCAAGCGACGGCGCGATTCGCCTGGGCGCCGAGCCGGGGTCGGAGCCGAGGATCCTGTGGGAGGACGTGACACTGGCGACGCTGCGGGCCGGGCCACGGCCGATCCAGCCGGAGTTGCAGATGGACCCCGCCCTCGCCGCCCTGCCCGCCGACGTGCAGGCGGCCGTCCGGGTGCGCGTCGAGGCATGGCTGGATGCGCAATTCGCGCGCCATATCCCTGCCCTCGCCAAGATGGACGCGGGCGCGCGCGAGGCCGAGATACCCGCCCAGGTGCGCTCTGTCCTCGCCCAGCTCGCGGATGCGGGCGGTATAGCGGACCGGGCGTCGCTGGACGGTGCCCTTGGCGCGGTGGACAAGGCCGATCGCGGGCAGTTGCGCAAGTCCGGCGTCGTTATCGGCGTGTTTGACCTCTATCATCCCGGCCTGATGAAGCCGGGCGCGGCGCTGTGGCGCATGGCGCTGCTGGCGATCCGGCGCGGCACGCCTCTGGTCGCTCTGCCCCAGGCCGGCGCGGTGCTGCTGCGCGCGGAGGCTGTGCCTGACGAAGGCGGTGCTGCGATCGCGGGCTTTCGCCGCTTCGGCGACCTCTGGCTCAGGATCGACGTGGCGGAGCGGATCGCCCGCGCAGGTCATGAGGCGATCGCTGCCAACCGTCGCTATGACGCCACCGACCCGCACATCGTGTCGATCGGCCTTCCCGTGGAAGCGTTCGACGAACTGATGCGCCAGGCCGGTTTCCGCGCGGTCGAAGAGCCGGCCGAAGGGGCGCCCAACTGGATCTTTCGTGGACGCCCCAGGGCCCGCCCCCCGCGCCCGCCGCGCGAGCATGGCAAGGAGGCGAAGCCGCCCCGGATCGATCGCCGGAAGCAACCTGTTGCGACGGAAGGCGACGCGTCTCGGCCCAAGCGGCCGGACCGCTTCAAGCCGACCCGCGACAACGCGCCGCGTCCGCCCAAGCCGGCCGCTCCGGCGACGGCCAAGGCGCTGGCGGGCCTTGCCGACCTTCTGAAGCGGGATGGCTAGGCAGCAGCGCGGAACGGGCGACGGCCCTGCCTCTTCGCAGCGGATCGACCGCTTTCTGTGGTATGCCCGGTTCGCCGGTGACCGCGCTGCCGCCCAGGCTTTGGCCGAGCGGGCCGTCATTCGTCTCAACGGCCGCCGCGTGGAGCGAGCCCATGCCCTAGTCAGGCCCGGCGACGTCCTGACCCTGCCACGTGGGGCAAGCGTTCTTGTCATCCGGATAGCGCAACTGCCGGTGCGGCGCGGCCCTGCGGCGGAGGCCCGGCTGCTCTACGAGCTGATAGAACCCGACAGCCCGAAATCGGGCGCTTTTTCCCCATCGAACGATATTGACGCTGGCGCGCCCGACGAATAGCAGGGCTTCAAACAGTTCGGGAGGCCAACAACCATGACCTATGTCGTTACCGATGCATGCATTCGCTGCAAATATATGGACTGCGTCGAAGTGTGCCCGGTTGATTGCTTCTACGAGGGCGAGAACATGCTCGTGATCAACCCCAGCGAGTGCATCGACTGCGGCGTCTGCGAGCCCGAATGCCCCGCCGAGGCGATCCTGCCCGACACCGAGAACGGTCTGGAAAAATGGCTTGAGCTGAACGCGAAATATTCCGCCGAGTGGCCGAACATCACCAGCAAGGGCGAGCAGCCCGGCGACGCCGACGAGCATAAGGGCGAGACCGGCAAGTTCGACAAATACTTCTCGGCCGAGCCCGGCTCGGGCGGCTGAGGCCCCACCAGGCACCGCAACCCGACGGGTTTTGCTGCTTTCAGCCCCGCTTACCGCACGGGGCTGGCATTTTTGTGACGAATCTGTTAAGAGACCCGGGCGGCGCATTCTCCAGCGCTGACATTTCGGAGTTCTCATCGGATGCGATGTTCTTCGGAGGCATTTTCGGGCCATGCCTAGAAGTGCGCCGGGTCGCCCATCGCTACATCCCAATAGACAGAAAGGTTGCAAATGCCTGTGAAGGCCCTGTCATTCGACGTCGGTGACTATGTGGTTTACCCCAAGCACGGGGTTGGGCGCGTGATCGAATTGCAAAGCCAGCAGATCGCGGGGATCGAACTGGAGCTCTATGTCCTCCGGTTCGAGAAGGAGCGCATGACGCTGCGCGTGCCGACCAACAAGGTCGAGAGCGTGGGGATGCGCAAGCTTTCTTCCGACAAGACGCTGGGCGAAGCGCTGGAAACGCTGAAAGGCAAGCCCAAGGTCAAGCGCACCATGTGGTCGCGCCGGGCGCAGGAATATGAAGCGAAGATCAATTCCGGCGACCTCGTGTCGATCGCCGAAGTGACGCGCGACCTGTTCCGTGCCGACGATCAGCCCGAGCAGAGCTATTCGGAGCGCCAGATTTTCGAGGCGGCCTCCAGCCGTCTGGCCCGCGAACTCGCGGCCATGGAGGAAACCGACGAGCCGAGCGCGCTCAAGAAGATCCTGCGCATCCTGAACGATGCCGCGCCCAAATATGCCAAAGAGCGCGTTGACTGACGCACTTCCGGCCAGCTGAACCGAGCATGCAGGACCGCCGCCCACCGGCCCCGGCCCTGCATGCGTCCCTGTCGGCGGTGCTTGGCGCCGCCTTTTTTTGTGTCTCGGCCACCCCAGCCCTGGCAGCGCCCGGCGTCCGCCAGACCCCCGACGCCCGCCAGACCTATGTCATCAGCGACTTCGATACGATCCGGCTCGAGGCGCCGGTCGAGGTCGTCATCACCAGCGGCAAGGGCGCGTCAGCGAGCGGCACGGGCGACCGCGCGACGCTGGACGCCCTCAACCTGCAAATGGGCGGGCGCACCCTCATCATCCGCATGAACCGTCCGGCGCTGGGCAGCCAGAGCGCTGCCAGCGGCCGGGCAAGGCTCCTGCTTGCGACCGGCGAACTCAGGCGGGCCACCTTGCTGGGATCGGGCAGCCTCACCGCCGACCGGATGAAGGGCAACAATGCCGAGGCGTCCCTGCGCGGCAGCGGCACGATGAAGCTTTCCCGCATCGAAGCGGACCGTTTGACCGTCGGCCTGATTGGCGCGGGAACGATGACCCTTGGCGGCCGCGCGTCGGATGTGACCGCGACGGTCAGCGGTTCGGCGAGACTCGATGCCGCCGCGCTCGACGCGCGCCGCCTGCGCGTCGACGCAGAAGGCAGCGTCGATGTCCGCTTCGCCGCGCGGGAAAGCGTGACAGCGGTGGCGACGGGTTCCAGCCGCGCGATTATCACCGGGACCGCCGCCTGCACGGTGCGCAAGCTCGGCAGCGCGACGGTCGAATGCGCCGGCATCGCCTATTGATCGGCTGCAGCCTTGTCCCCGCAGGTGCGTTGAAGCACAATCCCGGGCCGCAGACGGACTGAAGGGGAACGCGCGAATGCCGGACGAACGCCTGCCACCCGATTGCGACTGGCTCGCCCATTATGGCCTGTCGCGCCGAACCGTCCTTGCCGGCACGGCGGCCGGGCTTGGCTTCGCGGCGGCATGCCAGCCGGTCAGCGCCACCACCAAGATCACCTCCTCGGAAGGGATCGACACCGCCAGCGCCACCGTCAAGGCAGCGGACGGCTTTGCCGTGCCGGTCTATGTCGCACGGCCGAAAACGCGTGGTCCCCTGCCCGTCATCATCGTCGTGCACGAGATTTTCGGCGTGCACCAATGGATCAAGGACATTTGCCGCCGCCTCGCCCATGAGGGCTATATGGCTGTGGCGCCCGACCTGTTCGCGCGGGCTGGCGACGCAACCAAGGTCGCCGACATACCGACCCTGTTCCAGACCATCGTCGCGAAGACGCCCGATGCGCAGGTGCTGTCAGACATCGACCGGACGGCGGCCTGGGCGGACGGCCATGGCGGCGCGGCGGGCAAGACCGGCATAACCGGCTTCTGCTGGGGCGGCCGCGTCGTCTGGCTCTATGCCGCGCATAGTGCCGCCTTGAAGGCGGGCGTCGCTTATTATGGCCGGCTCAAGGGGGAACAGCCGATCCAACCCTTGCAGGTCGCCGGAAAGCTGAAGGCGCCGGTGCTTGGCCAATATGGCGGCCGCGACCATGGCATTCCGCTGAGCGATGTTGAGGCGATGAACAAGGCGCTGGGGCAGGCCGGCGGCAAATCGCGCATCACCGTCTATCCCGAGGCCGACCATGGCTTCATGGCCGATTACCGCCCAAGCTATAACGAACAGGCGGCCAAGGCGTCATGGGCCGCCATGCTCGACTGGTTCGGCAAGACGCTCGGCCGGACCTGATCAGGGCTTCAGCGACTTCACCGCATCCAGCGTGTTCTGGACGTGCTTGCCATGGTCCAGCGCGGAATAGGCATAGGCGATCCGGCCCGCTGGCGTGATCACATAGCTCGTCCGGTTCGACCGGCCAGGCATCAGCGGCAGCGCGACGTCATAGCTCTTGATGATCTCCGGCCCTGCCGAGGCGACGGCGAACTTGGCGCGGCACTCCTCGGTCGAGAAGCGGGCCAGCGTGTCGACCGGGTCGCTGGACATGCCGATGATCGTCGCGCCCGCCTTGGCGAACTCGTCCGATCTCTCGGCAAATTCGCGCGATTCGGCGGTGCATCCCCTGGTGAAGGCGGCCGGGAAGAAATAGAGCACGACCGGCCCCTTCTTGAGCGCATCGGCGAGGCGAAGGCGGAATATCTTGCCGCCCTTGGCGCCGCGGGTGATGAAGTCGGGCGCCTTGGCCCCGACGGCGAGCGCCGCGTCCGCGCGCATGGGCGAGACCATGAATGCCAAGCCTGCCGCCGCCACGGCTGAAACCGCCAGAAAATACCGCATCCTCACCTCGTCATCCTGCCCATCTGGCGAATGATGGCATGCGAGACTTTCCTTGTCACGCCTCGACGCGTAGCACACCGGCCATGCCGGTCGCGCGCCTCGCCCTTACCGATTTTCGCAATCACGACGATGCCGTGATCGTCCCGGGCGCCGACATGGTGGTCCTGATCGGCGACAATGGGGTCGGCAAGACCAACATTTTGGAGGCCGTGTCGCTGCTCGCGCCCGGACGGGGCCTGCGCGGCGCGGCGCTGCGTGACATGGCGCGGCAGGATGGGCCGGGCGGCTTCGCCATCGCCGCCGAGGTCGACGGGTCGCGCATCGGCACCGGCACGCTGGCCGCCGCGCCGGACCGACGGCAGGTGCGGATCAACGGCACGCCAGCCGCCGCGACGGCGCTGGCCGAGCATCTGGCGATCAGCTGGCTCACCCCGGCGATGGACCGGCTGTTCCTGGAAAGCCCCGGCGGGCGGCGGCGCTTCCTCGACCGGCTCGTGATCGCCATCCACCCCGCGCATGGCACCCATAGCGCCCGCTATGAGGCGGCGATGCGCGCCCGCAATGCCCTGCTGGCCGAGGACAGCCCGGCCGATCCGGAATGGCTGTCGGCGCTGGAAACGCAGATGGACATGCATGGCGCCGCCATCGACACTGCCCGGCGCGACGTGATCGCGGGACTGGACGCCGAGCTGCGCACCGCCCGGCCCGGTCCCTTTGCCCTGCCCCGCCTCGCCCTTGAAGGATGGAATGCGGGGGCAGAGCCGCTGGCGCCGCTGCTGCGCGCATCCCGAGCACGTGATGCCGCCGCCGGGCGCACCCTCGCTGGGCCGCATCGCGCCGACCTCATCGTCACCCACGCCGCCAAGGGCCAGGTGGCGGCACTCTGCTCGACGGGGGAGCAGAAGGCGCTGCTGCTGTCGCTGATCCTCGCCCATGCCGCCGTCACCGGCGCCGACAGCGGCCGGCCGCTTGTCATACTGCTGGACGAGGTCGCCGCCCATCTTGATCCGTCGCGCCGGCATGCCCTGTTCGACCGGCTGCGGGCCACGGGGGGACAAATCTGGATGACCGGAACCGAATCGGCGCTGTTCGACGGACTGGCCGACGCAGCCCGTTTCATGCTGCGCGACGGCACGATCAGCGCCGTCTGACCGCCCGTTTCATCGGCTGGCCTCAGCCTGCCCCGCAACAAAATCGTTTCACCGATGCGTCCTTCTTTTGCTCCGCCCGGTCTGCAAGATGCCCTCAACAAGCCCGGGGGTCCAATCAGCCTTATGACATCGATGCGTGGAGCTCTGTACGCACTGTTGCTGGCGTGCAGCCTGATGACCGGCGAGACTGTCGAGGCGAAGGCCTATCTCCAGTGCGCTCCGTTCGCGCGCGAAGTTTCCGGCATCCAGCTTTTCGGCCGCGCCGCCGGCTGGTGGGAAGCGGCTGCCGGCCGTTACGAGCGCGGCAATGTGCCCAAGGTGGGCGCGGTCCTCTCCATGGCGTCCTCGCGCGGCATGCCGGCTGGACATGTCGCGATGGTCAGCAAGATCGTCAGCGACCGCGAAATCCTGCTCACCCACGCCAACTGGTCTTATCGCGGCGGCATCGAGCGCGATGTCCGCGCCGTCGACATATCGCCGGCTGGCGACTGGAGCATGGTCCGAATCTGGTTCGCCCCGTCAGGCGACCTGGGCCAGCGCGCCAACCCGGCCAATGGCTTCATCTATCCGCAAGCCGCGCCGATCAACCGACAGCCAGTCATCCTCGCCGACGCGAGCCTGGACGGACGTGGCCAGGTCCGGCTGACGAACTAGTATCGCGGAATCGTTCGAAAGCGCACCGCGCCGCCTCTGGCTGCGCCATGGATGCTGAAACAAGTTCAGCATGACGAACCATAACGTGGTGTAAGCAGGGAAAGTGGGTCGCCGGCTTACTCGCCGGCGGGCGCTTCGCCGGTCTCGGCACCTGTATCTTCGAACCAGGCTTCCACCGGGCCGGATAGCTTGATCGTCATTGGCTGGCCGAAACGGTCACGGCTCTTGCCGGCGGCGACGCGGATCCAGCCCTCTGACAGGCAATATTCCTCGACGTCCGTCCGCACCCGGTCCTTGAACCGGATGCCGATGCCGCGCCGCAGCACCTCCATGTCGAAATAGGGGCTGCGCGGATTGGTGGAAAGGCGATCGGGCGGCGTGTCTGTGCTCATGCCGCCGCCCTAATCCCGCGCCGCCCCCGCCGTCAACGGGGACCGTTCGTCATCAATCAGCGGCAGACACGCACCGGATAGCGACCGTCCCACCGATTCCAGTGCCATTCGGTCCAGCAGCGGTCACGCCCACGCCAGTAGCGCCGGTCACGCCAATAGTCCCGTTCCCGCCAGTAGCCGTGATGCCGCCGCCAATCGCGGTAATGGTGCCGGTGCCAGCGCTCACGCTCCCAATTCCGATAGCGATAGTCGCGATAATAAGGATCGCCATCATAGGAAGCGATCCCGAATTCGACATAGGTCCGGGCCTGCGCCGGCGCGGCGATGCCCATCGCCGCCGTCGCCATGGCGAGGCCTGCAAGCATGGCCTTCCCGATTCTCGTCATCGCACATCCTCCATCCATTCAGACAGAGCCGCGACAGAACGCGGCACCGCTGCTGCGATGATGGATGATGGCAAATGGCGCCTGAACCGGGCGGGAATGGCCGGTTAAGAGGGGGTTCAGGCGGAAAGCTCCCTCCCCGCTGGGGAGGGATGCTGGGGTCAGGCGGCTTCGCTGACGCGCTTCGCCTTCTTGCGCTCGTGGGGGTCGAGGTGGCGTTTGCGCAAGCGGATAGATTTTGGGGTGACTTCGACCATTTCGTCGTCGTCGATATAAGCGATCGCCTGTTCCAGCGTCATCTTGCGCGGCGGGGTCAGGCGAATGGCGTCGTCCTTGCCGCTGGCGCGGAAGTTGGTCAGCTGCTTCGACTTCATCGGATTGACCTCAAGGTCCTCCGGCTTGGCATTCTCGCCGATCACCATGCCTTCATAGATCGGCTCGCCCGGCGAGACGAACAGAACGCCGCGATCCTCCAGGGCGTTCAGCGCATAGCCCACGGCCTCGCCCGTGCCGTTGGAGATGAGCACGCCATTGGAGCGGCCTTCGATCTGACCCTTATAGGGGCCGTATTTCTCGAACAGCCGGTTCATGATGCCGGTGCCGCGCGTGTCGGACAGGAACTCGCCATGATAGCCGATGAGGCCGCGCGAGGGCGCAGAGAAGGTGATGCGGGTCTTGCCGCCGCCGGACGGGCGCATGTCCGTCATCTCCGCCTTGCGGATCGCCATCTTGTCGATGACGGTGCCGCTATATTCATCATCCACGTCGATGACGACGGTTTCATAGGGCTCCTCGCGACCATCCTCACCGGTGCGGAACAGCACGCGCGGGCGGGATATGCCGAGTTCGAAGCCCTCGCGGCGCATCGTCTCGATGAGGACGCCGAGCTGGAGCTCGCCGCGCCCTGCGACCTCGAAGCTGTCCTTGTCGGCGCTTTCGGTCACGCGGATCGCGACATTACTCTCCGCCTCGCGCATCAGGCGGTCGCGGATCATGCGGCTCGTCACCTTGTCACCCTCGCGGCCCGCCATCGGCGAGTCATTGACAGCGAAGCGCATGGAGAGGGTCGGGGGATCGATCGGCTGCGCCTTGATGGGCGTGCTCACCGCCGGATCGGCAATGGTGTTGGCGACGGTCGCCTGGGTGAGGCCGGCCAGGCTGATGATGTCGCCGGCGCTGGCCGTGTCGACGGGCACCCGCTCCAGGCCGCGGAACGACATGATCTTGGTCGCGCGGCCGGTCTCGATCACCTTGCCGTCCTGGTCGAGCGCATGGATCGGCTGGTTGAGCTTGAGCGTGCCGGTCTGGACGCGGCCGGTCAGGATACGGCCTAGGAAATTGTCGCGGTCGAGCAAGGTCGCGAGGAAGGTGAAGGGCGCGTCGGGGTCAACCTCGTGCGGCGGCGGCACATGGCTGACGATGGTGTCGAACAGGATCGACAGGTCGCCATCGCGCACGCTGCTCGTAGCCCCGGCATAGCCGTTGCGGCCGGAGGCGTAGAGGGTGGGGAAATCGAGCTGGTTCTCGTCGGCATCGAGGCTGACGAACAGGTCGAACACCTCGTCCAGCACTTCTTCGGCGCGTGCATCGGGCCTGTCGATCTTGTTGACCACGACGATGGGACGAAGCCCCAAAGCGAGCGCCTTGCCGGTCACGAACTTGGTCTGCGGCATCGCGCCTTCGGAGCTGTCGACCAGCAGGATGACGCCGTCGACCATGGAGAGGATACGCTCCACCTCGCCGCCGAAGTCGGCGTGGCCAGGGGTGTCGACGATGTTGATGCGGGTGCCCTGCCACTCGACGCTGGTGCACTTGGCGAGGATGGTGATGCCCCGCTCCTTTTCCAGGTCATTGGAGTCCATCGCCCGCTCCTCCACCCGCTGATTCTCGCGGAAGGTGCCGGACTGGCGGAAAAGCTGGTCGACAAGTGTGGTCTTGCCATGGTCGACGTGCGCGATGATGGCCACGTTGCGGAGGCCGCTGGTGAGGCTCATGGGGGTCTCTCAAATAGCGTCTAGGGGGAGCCCGCCCGGCCGGATGCCGCGACGTGCGCTTGGGCGCGCCCTTAAAGCACGGGGCGGCAATTTGCAACGGGGGCGCAAGGGATCGGCCGCCGGCATACGAGGCTTGCGCCGGCCCCTCCCCCGGAAAAATTGCGCGCTGGCCGCTACGTACCCTTGAACGCGGCCACGTCGCCCGGCCTGCGCAGCATCTTGTCGACCTCGCCGGCATGCACTTCCTCGGCATAGATCATCTTGCGCGCATATTCCTCCAACAGGACGGAGCGTCCCTCGACCGCGTGGAGGAGTTCGGCGTAAAGCGCCAGAGCCTGCCCCTCATAGGCGAGGGATTCGCGCATGATCTCTCCGATGTCGTGCCTGTGGCTGTCCAGCAGCGGTCCGATTCCGAGCGAGGGATATTCGCCCAGCAGCGTGATCATTTCACCCGCTTCCTGCGCGTGCAGCAATGATTCATCAGCCTGGCTGCGCAACCATGACACGATGGGAATGCGGTTATAGCCGAACACGAGCAGCGAATAATGGGTGTAGCGGACCACGCCCGCCAATTCCTGTTCGAGAATGCGATTGAGAAGGTCGACGACCTTTTTCTTGTCGATGTCGCTCATTGCCGGTCTCTCCTTGCACGACGGAATCCGACAGCCCCGGATAAGGGTGAAACGCTTGGCTACGCCGGTTGTTTCACCTCCGTAAGACAGCCTCAGTTTTTTGGGCCGCCCAGCGAAAGCGTGCGCAGGTAGCTGAAAGTGCCGAGGGAGAATGTTCGCGAGTGATCGGGGAAAAAAGAGACGGGCCGATCCATTTAGGCGGCCCGTGCAGTAGTAGCGCGACCTTCAGGCAAAGTTGACCGTAGTGCGGCGGCGCCGGCGCATCGCATGGCCGACAGTGCCAAAGCCGGCGAGCATCAGGCCCCAGCTT
>DATJLC010000106.1:0-2644 GCA_035490755.1 Sphingobium sp. | reverse complement strand
CGCATGCCCTTCGACCGGGACGCTGTGCAATGCCCCGATCATCGGCCAGAGCGGCGCCAGAAAGCCGGCCGCATCCTTGTTTGCGAGCATGCCGATGATGAGCGTGATCTTCGCGCCGCCGGATAGACTGGCTCGGAAATGCGCGGCCAGCGCCGCACCGGCCGCCCGATTATGCCCGCCGTCTAGCCAGATCACGCTTCCCTCCGGCAGGGGCGCCAGCAGGGGTCCGCGATCGAGCCGTTGCAGCCGCGCCGGCCATTGGGTCCATCGCGGTGCCGCCCGCAAGGCTGCCTCTCTCACCGGCAGAGCGGCCTGGTGACGCAGCATCGCGGTTGCAAGGCCGAGATTGAGAACCTGATGCTTGCCTGCCAGCGTTGGCTCCGCCAATGTGACCCGGCCCCGGGCGTCGCGATAATGTACGGTGCCGCGATAGGTGGCGATGTCCCAGTCCGTGCCCCGCTCCAGACATATGCCCCCGCGCGCGGCGATCTCGTCGCGAACGGCCAGGGCGCTGGAACGCAGATAGCGCTGCGTGACCACCCGAACGCCCGGCTTGGCGATGCCGGCTTTTTCCCGCGCGATGGCGCGCATGCTGGTACCCAGAAAGGCCTGATGATCGATATCGAGTTGGGCAATGCCGCAGATGACCGGGTTTGGTATGACGTTGGTCGCGTCCAGCCGTCCGCCCAGGCCGACCTCTATGATGCAGGCATCGGCGGGCACCTCGGCGAACCGCAGAAAGGCAAGCGCGGTCGTCACCTCGAAGAAACTGGCGCCGACATCCTCGGCCCTGTCCAGCACGTCGCGAAGCCCGGCTGCCAGCATGTCGTCGTCGATCAACTGGCCGGCGAGCCGGATCCGCTCGTTGAAACGTACGAGATGGGGCGAGCTGTAGACGTGTACCTTGCGCCCGTCGGCTTCGAGCGCCGCGCGCAGGAAGGCGCAGGTCGATCCCTTGCCGTTGGTGCCCGCGACATGGAACACCGGCGGCAGGCGCAGGTGGGGATTGCCGAGGCGCTGGAGCAGGACGCTGATCCGCTCCAGGCCCAATATGTCGGCGCCCGGCGACAGACGCCAAAGCCGGTCGAGCTGTGCCTGAACGGCCGGGTTGGTGGATATTGCGTGGTCGGCCAAGTGCGCCCTGTCAGGCCGCGCGCGCCGCCGGCGCAAGATAGGCGATCACCCGCGCCAGCGTCGCGCGCATCTCCTTGCGGGGCACGACCATGTCGATCATGCCGTGCTCCAGAAGATACTCGGCGCGCTGGAATCCCTCGGGCAATTTTTCGCGGATCGTGTTCTCGATCACCCGCTGGCCCGCAAAGCCGATCAGCGCGTTGGGCTCGGCGATCTGGATGTCGCCCAGCATGGCATAGCTGGCCGTGACGCCGCCGGTGGTGGGGTCGGTCAGCACCACGACATAGGGCTGGCCCGCGTCGTGGAGCTGGCGGATGGCGACCGTGGCGCGGGGCATTTGCATCAGGGACAATATGCCCTCCTGCATGCGTGCGCCTCCCGCCGCGGTGAAGATCACATAGGGGCATTTGCGCTTTACAGCCTCGCCGACGCCCTGGACGAAGGCCGCGCCGACCGCCAGGCCCATGGAGCCGCCCATGAAGGCGAAATCCTGGACGCCGACAACCGCCTTCGTCCCCTCGATCGTGCCGAATGCGTTGATAAGCGCATCCTTCTCTCCGGTCTGGGCACGCGCCACCTTGATCCGCTCGGCATAACGCTTGGAATCGCGGAAACGCAGCGGGTCTTCCCGGACATCCGGCGTCCTCAGGACCTTGAAGGAACCCTCGTCGAAAATCTGCCCGAAGCGCTCACGGGCGCCAATGCGGCCATGATGCCCGCATTTTGAGCAGACGGAGAGATTTTCCTCCCATTCGCGGGAGAAGATCATCTGCGTGCAGGCCGGGCATTTGTGCCAGAGATTGTCGGGCGTTTCGGCCTTCTTGGCGATGAAGGGCAGGGCGTTGCGAACCCGTGTGATCCAGCTCATGCGATTTCTTTCTTCATGCTGTCCATGGCGCCGCGAAGGGACCTGACAAGAGCGCGGACCGGATCGGACGCCTCTGCACCATGCTGGCCGACGAGATCGACGATAGCGCTGCCGACAACGACGCCGTCCGCATGGGCGGCGATGGCCGCCGCCTGTTCGGCTGTACGCACGCCGAAACCCACCGCGATGGGCAGGTCCGTGGCGGCCTTGAGCCGCGCGGTGGCGGCGGCGATATCGGCCAGAGCCGCCTGCTGCTTGCCGGTGATGCCGGCGACCGAGACATAATAGAGAAAGCCGCCCGCGCCATTGAGCACGGCGGGCATGCGTGCGGCGTCGGTGGTGGGCGTCGCCAGGCGGATCAGGTCGACCCCGGCGGCACGCAGCGCGGGACCCAATGCGCCATCCTCCTCGGGCGGCAGGTCGACGCAGATCACGCCGTCCACGCCCGCTGCCTTGCACTGCTGCGCGAACCAGTCCGCGCCACGCCGGATCATCGGGTTGGCATAGCCCATCAGCACCAGCGGCGTGTCGGGATGGCGGCTGCGAAAGGCGGTGGCGATCGCAAGGATGTCCGCCGTGCGCGTACCGGCGCCGAGGCTGCGCAGATTGGCAAGCTGGATGGCGGGACCGTCGGCCATAGGG
>DATJLC010000105.1:0-16448 GCA_035490755.1 Sphingobium sp. | reverse complement strand
ACTCGGGCGGGAGGCGAACATGGCTGAACCGGACGAGAACGAAGCCCAACTGACAAGCGTGACGCCGCGCCGTCGCCCCCGCAAGGAGAGTCTGGAGGTTGGCGGGCGCCGCCTCCGGCCATCGACCCTGATGATGGGGCATGGCTATGACCCGGCGTTATCGGAAGGTTCACTGAAACCACCCATTTTCCTGACCTCCACCTATGTCTTCGAAAGCGCCGCCGCCGGCAAGCGACACTTCGAGGGTGTCACGGGCTTGCGGCCGGGCGGTGCGGAGGGGCTTGTCTATTCACGGTTCAATGGCCCGAATCAGGAGATACTGGAAGACCGGCTGAGCATATGGGAGGGCGCGGAGGATGCCCTGTCCTTCTCGTCGGGCATGTCGGCGATCGCGACCGTGCTGCTCGCCAATGTCCGCCACGGCGACACGATCGTGCATTCGGCGCCGCTTTATGCCGCAACCGAGACCCTGATCGGCAAGGTCTTGGGCCGGTTCGATGTGCAGTGGCTGGACTTCCCCGCCGGCGCCACGCGCGAGGAGATCGACGCCGTGCTACGCCGGGCCAGCGCCGGCCACGTCCCGCTGATCTACCTCGAAAGCCCGGCAAACCCGACCAACGCCCTGGTCGACGTGGAGGCGGTGCGGGCGAGCGCCGAAGCGATATTCGGCGCCGATCGCCCCCTCATCGTCATCGACAACACCTTCCTCGGGCCGCTCTGGCAAAAGCCGCTGGAGCATGGCGCGGACCTGGTGATCTACAGCCTTACCAAATATGCGGGCGGCCATTCCGACCTGGTGGCGGGCGGCGCGGTCGGGTCCAAGGCAGTGATCGATCCTGTCCGCGCGATGCGCAACGTCATCGGTACGATCACCGACCCGCATTCGGCATGGATGCTGCTCCGCAGTCTCGAGACGCTCGAGCTGAGAATGAGCCGGGCGGGCGAGAACGCCGCGAAGGTGTGCGCCTATCTGCGCGAGCATCCTAAGGTCGAGCGGGTCGGCTATCTCGGCTTTCTGGAGGAAGGCAGCCACCAGGGAGACATTTACCGGCGGCACTGCACGGGCGCGGGATCGACCTTTTCGCTTTACCTCAAGGGCGGCGAGCGCGAGGCCTTCGCCTTTCTCGACGCGCTGAGGATCGCCAAGCTCGCCGTCAGCCTCGGTGGGACGGAGACGCTGGCGAGCCACCCGGCCGCCATGACCCATCTATCCGTGCCACCCGAGCGCAAGGCTATGCTGGGCATAAGCGACAATCTTGTGCGCATCTCCATCGGCGTCGAGGATTCCGACGACCTGATCGCCGACTTCGACCAGGCGCTGGCGGCGGTGTAGCGTCCTCAGCCTCCCACACGGCGGTAGCGGAAGTACCACACCTCGTGGCCCAGCCGCCGGGCCTTGGCTTCATAGCGGGTTTCCGGCCAGCCGCCGGGGCGGGTCAGGAAATCCTTGGCTGATTTGCACAGCCATTCGAAATCGGTTCGCCCCTGCATCTGCATGAGCGCCCAGCGCAGATAGACTGGATGATCGGTGCCGAAACGGAACTCGCCGCCCGGCTTCAGCTTGGCCGCGATCATGTCGATCGGCCCCTTGTTCATCATGCGCCGCTTGGCGTGGCGCGCCTTGGGCCAGGGGTCGGGATGGAGCAGATAGACGAAGGACAGCGCGCCGTCCGGCACGCGGGCGAGCACCTCCAGGGCATTGCCCATGTGCAGCCGGACATTGGTGAGCGCCTGGTCCCGCACATGGCCGAGCGCGCCGACCACCCCGTTCAGAAAGGGCTCGCAGCCAATGAAGCCATGGTCGGGGAGCAGATCGGCGCGATAGGCCAGATGCTCGCCGGCGCCGAAGCCGATTTCGAAATGCAGCGGACGGTCGTGGCCGAACAGCCGCTCCGCACTGACGGGCCCCTCGTCCGGCACCGAGATCGCCGGGAGAAGGCGGTCGACCAGCTCCTGCTGGCCGATACGCAGCTTGTGGCCGGACTGCCGACCATAGAGACGGTTGAGGGTCGTGGGATCGCCCGATTTGTACGCGGTCATGCGCGCCGGGTAATCAATCCCGGCGGCTTTTGCGAGACCCTATCAGCGGCGCGCGCATTCGCCGGTGCGGCGCCCTTCCAGATTGAGCGCGAACGGCAGGCCATCGGCCACGCCCTGCGAGCTCAGCTGGATGAGGCGCGACGTCTCGATCCTGATGTCGGTCCGCCCATGGCCTGCCCGGGGGCAGGCATATGTCACCGATCCGCGCATCGGCCTGTCCTCGACGACGAACTGGCTGCAGGACTTGCCGATGTGGCGGACCTGGAGCAGATCCTGCAGGTCACGGATACACAGGCGCATCAAGGCACCATTGGGGTCGCGCGAGCGCAAATCCCACTGGCCGGGCTCAAGTCGTCCCAGCGCCGCCAATACAGGCGGCTGCTCGCCCGCGTCGGCATTGGACGTGGCCATGACGACAGGCAGGATCGCCAACACGGAAAAAATGCTCGTCCTCATCTGACCTGGCTAACCCCACAAGCCCCGCCCCCCAGCGGACAAAGGTTACTTAGCCGACAATCATGGCGAAACAATAGCAGAGGCCCATTGTTTCGATGCCGGCACTTTCCGGGGCCGGAGGGCCGGTGTTCAGTCGGGCAGGTCGGCGAGGGGGATCGGGAAAATTTTCGAGCAGAAAGCGCAGTCGACCATGATGCGACCGGCCTCATTCGCCATCTCCGCCCGCTCCGCCGAACCGAAGCGGCTGAGCACGCGCCGGATATGCTCAACATCGCAGCGACACCCCTTGGCGAGCGGCGCGTCGTCTATGACCCGGATCTCGCCTTCCTCGTGAAACAGACGCCACACAAGATCGCCGAGCGGCAAGGAGAGGTCCGTCAGCTCCGCATCGGTGAGCGTCCGGGCCATGATCATGGCATGTTCCCAGTCGGGATGGTCGTGGCGTACATGCAGCCGCTCGCGCCCCACCTCACCCTCAGGCAGATGCTGGAGGAGCAGCCCCGCCGCCACGCAGCCCTCGCCCGGATCGTGGCGCACCGCGATCTGCGCGACGCTCGGAATCTGTTCGGACTGCGCGAAATAATATTCCGCCGCTTCGGCAAGCGAGGCCCCGTCCAGCGGGACGATGCCCTGATAACGCTCGCCGGTCGTCGCGAGGTCAAAGGTGATCGCGAGAAAGCCCTTGCCGAACAGCGCGAACAGGGTCGGATCGGTGCCCGCCTCCGCCAGCCGGTCCGCGTCGAACTGGCAGTAGCCACGCACGGCACCGCCCTTGTAGTCCGCGACCAGCAGCGTCACCGGGCCGTTTTCGGTCTGCGCCTGCAAGGTGAGCTGGCCGCTGTCATCCTTCAGCATAGTGCCGAGCAGGGCGGCAAGCACCAGCGCCTCGGCCACCAGCCGCTCGATCACCGGCGGATATTCATGGGCGGACAGCACCTCGTTCAGCACGCCGTCCAGCCGGACGAGACGCCCGCGCAGGTGCCGTCCCGGTATGATGAAGCCGAGCGCGGTGTCGGCGCCACCGCTCATCCCAGCAGCCCGAACGCCCAGAGCAGGATGGACTTCTGCGCATGCAGGCGGTTCTCCGCCTCGTCCCAGATGACCGAGCGCGGCCCGTCGATAACCGCATCGACCACTTCCTCGCCGCGATGCGCGGGCAGGCAGTGGAGGAAACGCGCATCCGGCTTCGCCAGCGCCATCAGCGTTTCTGTCACCTGATAGGGCATCATCGCGGCGAGCTTTTCCTCGGCATGGGCCTGTCCCATCGAGATCCAGGTGTCGGTGACGACGACGTCGGCGTTCCGCACCACCTCGGCCGGATCCTGCGACAACTGGATCGCCGCGCCGAACTTCACCGCCTCGGCAATGAACAGGGGGCTCGGCTCATAGCCGGTGGGGCAGCCGATGCGCACGTCGAACTGCATCAGCCCAGCCGCCTCGATGATCGAGTGCAGCACATTGTTGCCGTCGCCAAGCCACGCCCATTGGCTGCCGGGCAGGGCCAGGCCATGCTCGATCACGGTCAGGAGGTCGGCCACGATCTGGCACGGATGGGAAAGATCGGTCAGCCCGTTGATGACCGGCACGCCGGCATGGGCCGCCATCTCCTCCACCTTTGAATGATCGTCGGTGCGGATCATGATCGCATCCGCCATCCGGCCAAGCACGCGGGCGGTGTCGGCCACCGTCTCGCCGCGCCCGAGCTGGGTCGTGCCCGCATCGAGGATGAGCGATGTCCCGCCCAGCTGGCGGATGGCCATGTCGAAGGAGACCCGGGTACGGGTCGAGTTCTTCTCGAACACCATGGCCAGCGTCCGCCCGGCGAGTGGCGCGTCCTTGTCGGGCGTGCCCTTGGGGCTTCCGGCGCGCGCCGCCTTGCGGTCGATGGCATCGGCGATGATCGCGGCGATGCCATCGCTGCCGGCGTCGGAGAGGTTGAGGAAATGGCGGATCATGCGGCGTCCGGCAGCTTGTAGCTGGCCGCCCCCGCCGAGAGTTTCTCGATGCATTCCGCGATATGGCTTTCATCGATGATGAGCGGCGGCAGGATGCGCACGACATTGTCGCCGCCCGACACCGTCAGCAGGCCGTGATGATCGCGCAGATGCGCGACGAAATCGCGGCTCTCGACCTTGAGCCTCAGGCCGACCATCAGGCCGAGACCGCGCACCGAATCGAACAGATGGTCGTGATTGGGGATGAGCTGCTCCAGGCTGGCGCGCAGCCGCTCGCCCATCGCGGTGACATGCTCCAGGAAGCCCTCGGCCTGCACAACGTCGAGCACCGCCTGCCCCACCGCCATGGCGAGCGGATTGCCGCCATAGGTGGAGCCGTGGGTCCCCGCGACCATGCCGCGCGCCGCCTTTTCCGTGGCGAGACATGCGCCAAGCGGAAAGCCCGCGCCGATTCCCTTGGCCGTCGCCAATATGTCGGGCGTCACGCCATAATGCTCATGGGCGTAGAGCTTGCCGGTCCGCGCGAAGCCGGACTGCACCTCGTCGAGGACGAGCAGCAGGCCATGCTTGTCGGCAAATTCGCGCAGGCCCTTCAGGAACTCGGGCGTCGCGGGCAATATGCCGCCCTCGCCCTGGACGGGCTCGACGAGAAAGCCGGCGGTGGTCTCGTCCACGAGGCTGAGCGCCGTCTCCAGATCGTTGAAGGGCGCATAGCGGAAGCCGGGCAGGAGCGGCTCGAAGCCGTCGCGCATCTTGGGCTGGTTGGTCGCCGAGATGGTGCCGAGCGTCCGCCCGTGAAAGGCGTTGTGGAAGGTGATGAGCGTCTGCCGTTCCGGATTGCCGCCGGCATAATGATAGCGCCGCGCGGTCTTGATGGCGCATTCCACCGCCTCCGCACCCGAATTGGTGAAGAACACCGTATCGGCGAAGGTCGCGTCGACCAGCCGCTGCGCATAGGCCTCGCCCTGCGGACTGCCATAGAGGTTGGAGACGTGCATCAGCGTGGCGGCTTGCTCGGAAATCGCCTTGACCACTGCCGGATGGGCGTGGCCAAGGGCGTTGACCGCGATGCCGCTCGCAAAGTCGAGATAACGCTCGCCGCGCTCGCCGATCAGATAGCACCCCTCGCCTCGCACCGGGCGCACATCGCACCGGGGATAGACGGGCATCAGGGGCGTGATCGGCTTGGTCGACATGGGGCGGCTTCCTTTCATCAGCCTTGCGGAAAACCAGGTGGAAAACTGGTGCACAAACGGAAAAAGGCGGCCAAGCGGGGCCGCCCCATCCTTTTTGGAAAGGCGCCCTATACGCGGTAAAGGCCGGGGGATCAATGCAGGAGACTCAGGGCCCACGCCCACCCCTTTCGTCACCCTGAACTTGTTTCAGGGTCCATTCGTCCGCGGGTGCGGATTGGCGTGAGGCAGAATGGATGCTGAAACAAGTTCAGCATGACGACGGAATGACGCTACACTCCCGCCATGACCCTGCCCCACCCCCTCCTCGACGCCTGGCGCCAGCATCTCGCGCTCGACCGGCGGCGGTCAGCGCATACAGTCAAAGCCTATGTGGCGACGGCCGGGCGGTTGCTTGACTGGATGCGCGAAACGGGGGAGGCGCCGGGCAAGGACGCCCTCGCCCGGCTCGGCAGCTCGGACCTGCGCGCCTATCTGGCGGCGCGGCGGGCGGAGGGGATCGGCAATGCATCGACCTCGCGGGAGCTGTCGGCGTTGCGCGGGTTTCTGCGCTTCGTGGTCGGCGAGGATGCCCCGGTCCCGACGCTGCGCGGCCCCCGTGTCAAACCCGGCGTGCCGCGCCCGATAAGTCCTGACGATGCCCTGGAGCTGGCGGGGGAGGTCGCAGGGGAAGCACGCGCGCCCTGGATCGCCGCGCGGGACTGGGCGGTGCTGCTGCTGCTCTATGGCGCGGGCCTTCGCATCGGCGAGGCCTTGTCGCTGACCGGCGCGACGCTGCCGGCGGGCGAGACACTGCGCGTCACCGGCAAGCGCGGCAAGACGCGCATCGTGCCGCTGCTGCCACAGGTGCGAAGCGCGATCGAGGATTATGCGCGGCTGTGCCCCTGGGGCCTGTCCAAGGACACGGCCCTGTTTCGCGGCGCACGCGGCGGCGCGCTCGACCCGGCCATCGTGCGCAGGGCAGTCAGGGCGGCGCGGCGCGGCCTGGGCCTGCCGGAACGCACCACGCCCCACGCCCTCAGGCACAGCTTTGCGACCCATCTGCTCGGACGCGGCGCGGATTTGAGGTCCCTTCAGGAGCTGCTCGGCCATGCCAGCCTCTCCTCCACGCAGATCTACACGCAGGTCGACGCCGCCCATCTGCTCGACGTCTATCGCAACGCCCATCCGCGCGCCCAGGGCTAACCGGGACGATCGTTACGTGCTGCGCTGCAGCGATCTGACGCGGATTTGCCTCGCACCATCTTTTGCATGTGGAACAATCGATCAGCCCGCTCGTATGCGAGCGCCATGTATCTGACCCGAGCGGCGCTAGATCCGTCGATGATTTTCCTTGCCAGTGCGTCGCTGATCGTCGCGCTGCTCACCTTGCGCGCGGTTGTTGCACCGCACAGGATCGAACGCCCGCCATCGCGGGACGCCATCGAGCTGTTCGGCAGCGGCGCGGCCGCCTTTCTGATCAGCTACCTTTTGACCGGCCAGTTCGTCGCATTGTTGCCGATACTCGGCCTGTTCCTCGCCACCGTGGCGGTGGTGCGCTATTACGCCCATCGGCTCAGCATGCCAGGTGTCCTGTGGGTGACGGTCCAGCCGCTGGCGGTCGCCACCTCGGCGCTCTGGACATCGCTCTTCATCGCCGAAGGCAATTTCCCGGTCTGGATCCAGACGTCGGGGGCCATTGCGATTTCGCTGGGGGTGGTGACGTTCTGTGTCGGCTTTGCCGAGCGGTTCGTGCGCGACGCGGTGCTGACGCATGAGCTGTGGCGCCAGCCGATCGCGGCGCTGGAGCCAGCGCGCGCCTCGCAGGAGCTGGCCGTCTCGCTCCATTTGCCCTGCTATGCCGAGCCGCCCGAGGTCGTCATGGCCACGATCGACCGGCTGGCCCGGCAGAGCTACGCCCGGTTCGAGGTGCTGGTCTGCGACAACAACACGCCCGACGAGGCAATGTGGCGGCCAGTTGAGCGCCATTGCGCGCGCTGGAACAGGCGCCTCGGCGTCGAGCGTTTCCGGTTCTTCCACGTCGCGCCCCTGGCGGGCGCCAAGGCCGGCGCGCTCAATTACTGCCTGGAGGTGATGGCGCCCGAGACGGAGATCGTCGCGGTCATCGATGCCGATTACCATGCCCGGCCGGACTTCCTGTCGCGGCTCGTCGGATTTTTCCGGGACCGGCGGATCGGCTATGTCCAGACCCCCCACGACTATCGCGACCACGCCCACAGCCCCTATCTGGACGCCTGCTACTGGGAATATATGCCCAACAACAAGGTCGAGATGCCGGGCGTCAGCGAATATGGCGGGGCGTTCACGATCGGCACCATGTGCCTGCTGCGCGCCTCGGCCCTGAAGCAGGTCGGCGGCTGGGCGGAATGGTGCCTGACCGAGGATTCCGAGATATCGGTGCGCCTGCGCGCGGCGGGCTATGAGGGCATCTATCTCGGCGAGACCTATGGCCGGGGCCTCATCCCCGAGACGTTCGAGGACTACAAGAAGCAGCGTTTCCGCTGGACGGCTGGGCCTGTCCAGCAGCTCAGGCGGCACTGGCGCCTGTTCCTGCCCGCGCCGTTCGCGCTGCCCATGCCGGGCTGGACCAAGATGCTGGAAATCCTGCGCTGCGTCGCCCCGCTCAAGATGCTGACCGGCATCATCGCCACATTGATCGGCATTGCGACCACCACCGTCGCGCTCGGCACCGGTGCCATGGCGCCCATTGACCTGCCCAATATCTGCTGGCTGCTGCTCATCCTCGGCGCGGCGACCTGGCTCGCGCGCACCTGGCATGGCTACAGGCTCGCTGGATGCCGCTCCATGTCGGAAATGGTGATGGGCGAGGTGGCGCGCCAGTCGCTGTTCTACACGATCCTGGTGGCGGGGGTCGCCGGCCTGTCGAAGCGCCCGCTCGCCTGGCGCCGTACGCCCAAGTTTGCGCCCGCCGCCACCGGCGCTTCGCCCTTCCGGTCCACCATGCCGGAAACGCTGCTCGGCGGTGCCTTCATGGCGGCCGGCCTCGGCATCCTGGGCGCGCACGGCCTGCTTGGAACGGAGTTCGCGCTGATGGCCTTTGCCACGCTTGTGACATTTGCCGCGCGATTCTGGTGCGCGCCCTATATGGCGATGCTCAGCATCCGCCACGTCCAGGCGAGCCAGGCCGGCAATCCGGTGCCCGCGATAGACTGGCGCGCGGTGCCGGACGTCGGGTGATCAGTCTCCGTTGGGTCGCCAGGTGAAGACGCGCCACAGATAGGCGACGACCGCCAGCACCACCACGGCGGTGCTGACCGGCCCCAGATAGCGATCGATCTCGGTGATCCGGCTGCCCAGGAACCAGCCGCCCGTCGCCAGCAGCACGTTCCAGATGAACGCGCCCGCCGCCGTCCAGCACAGGAAGCGCGTACGGCCCATGTGGAACAGGCCCGCGGGCAGCGACACCATCGTCCGGAACGCCGGCATGAAGCGGAACACGAAGACGAGGACCGGGCCATAGCGGCGGAACAGGATGTTGAGCCGCCGCACGTCGCGCCACTCGATCGTCAGCACCCGGCCATAATGATCAACCATCGGCCGCAGCCGCCGGAAGCCGAGGCGGCGCCCCAGCGCATACCAGAAATAGTTGCCGATCGTTGTGCCGACCGTCCCCGCTAGAAGCAGGGGCACCATCTCCATCCGCCCCTGGCCAACGCGAATGCCGCCAATGCCCATGATGAGTTCGGACGGGATCGGCGGGAACACATTCTCGATGACCATCAGGAGCGCAATGCCCCAATAGCCGCCCCCGTCGATGAGGTTGACGACCCAGTCGGTCAGACCGCCACCCCGCGCGCCGCCAGCCGCGCCTCGACCGCATTCCAGATCATCGCACCGGTATCCGTCCCGTTGAAGGCATCGATCGAGACGATACCGGTGGGCGATGTCACATTGATTTCAGTCAGCCATTTGCCGCCGATCACGTCGATGCCGACGAACAGCAGGCCCCGCGCCTTCAGCTCCGGCCCCAGCGCGGCGCAGATTTCCTGTTCCTCCGCCGTCAGCTCAGTCTTGGCCGCCTTGCCGCCGACCGCAAGGTTCGACCGGATCTCGCCGCTGCCCGGGATGCGGTTGACCGCGCCCGCGACCTCGCCGTCCACCAGAACGATCCGCTTGTCGCCCGACGCCACATCCCGGATGAAGGCCTGCACCATGAAGGGCTCGACCCAGCGTTCGCGGAAAAGTTCGACGAGGCTGGCGAGATTCTTGCCGTCCGGGCCGATGTGGAACACGGCGACGCCCGCATTGCCATAGAGCGGCTTGACTACGATCTCCTTGTGCTCCGCCAGAAAGGCGCGCGTCTCGTCAAGGCTGCGGGTGATCATGGTGGGCGGCATGAACCGCGCATAATCCAGCACGAACAGCTTTTCGGGCGCGTTGCGCACGGCGGCGGGGTCATTGATGACCAGCGTCTCGCTTGTGATCCGTTCGAGCAGATGGGTCGCGGTCGTGTAGCTGAGGTCAAAGGGCGGATCCTGTCGCATCCAGACCACATCAACGTCGCGGCCAAGGTCGAGCCGTACCGACTCGCCAAAGCGGAAATGATCGCCCGCCACCCGCTGCACCGTCAACAGCTTCCGCGCCTGCGCATAAAGCCGTCCATCCGTCCAGGTCAGGTCATCAGGCCGGTAATGGTAGAGGACGTGCCCCCGCGCCTGCGCCGCCAGCATGATGTGGAATGTGGAATCCCCCGAGATATTGAGGCCTTCCATCGGGTCCATCTGCATCGCGGCCTTGATCGGCATCACCATCCTCTTCGAGCGCTCGGGCCAGAGCCTATCCCCCGTGCCAGACGTTCGTCAGATGGCGCGGCGGACGGCCCGGCGCAAGCAGCATCACGTCAATTCGCATGTCGTCGCCCGGCGCGAGATAGATATGGGCCAGGCTTTCGGCGGCGGCCGCGACCCGCGCCAGACGCCGCTCGTCAATGGCGTTGTCGAGCGATTCATCGGTTCCCCGCGCCTTCACCTCGACAAAGGCGACCATGCTCCCGCGCCGTGCGATCAGGTCGATTTCGCCAGCGGCCGTACGCACGCGGCGGTCGAGGATCGACCAGCCCTTGAGCCGCAGCCACCAGGCGCACAGCCGTTCCGCCTGCCGCCCGCGCCGCTCGGCCGCGATCCTTCTGCCGGCCGGGGGTTTCACGAGGTTCTCATGAGACTGGCGCGGTCGTAGAGCGTCCGGCGGTCTAGGCCGAAACGCTTTGCGACCTCGCCCGCCGCCTTGGAGACCGGCAAGCGGGTCAGGGCCTCGGCCAGCGCGGCGTCCACATCCTCTGGGGCTGCTTCGGGCCGCGCGTCAGACGGCGGCGCGACGACGATGACGATCTCGCCCTTGGGCGGCGCGTCGGCATAGCGCGCGGCCAGCTCCGCCAGCGTGCCGGTTGCGACCTCCTCGAACGCCTTGCTGATCTCGCGGACCAGGGCCGCGTCCCGATCGCCCAGCACCTGTGCCATCGCGGCCAGCGTCCTGGCGCTGCGGGGGCCGCTTTCATAAGCGACCAGGCTCGCGCGCAGGCCCGCCACCTCCGCCAGCGCATCGGTCCGGGCCTTGTCCTTCGACGGCAGGAAGCCGAGGAACAGGAAGCGATCGGTCGGCAGCCCGGACAGCGTCAGCGCGGCGATGAGCGCGCACGGCCCCGGCGCTGTCGTTATCTTGTGCCCGGCCGCGCGCGCATCGCGCACCAGCTTGAAGCCGGGATCCGAAATGAGCGGCGTGCCCGCATCGGACAGCAGTGCAACCGCCCCGGTCGCCATGCGTTCAACTAGCCGGCGGCGCACCTTCTCGTCGCTATGATCATGATAGGGGATCATCGGCCTTTCCGACCCGGCGTGACGCAGCAGCTTCGCCGACACGCGCGTGTCCTCCACCGCGATGACATCCGCCGAGCGCAATATTTCGGCGGCGCGCGGGGTGAGATCGGACAAGTTGCCGATTGGTCCCGCGACGATATAAAGGCCGGGAGCGAGTGGAGAGGACATGATTCCAGCAATGACAGAGACAGGCATCGGGCGGCAAGCGGCCTTTTTCAGGCGCGGCCTCTGGCGCGTGGCGGCATTGTCCGCGGCAATCGCCCTTGCCGGCTGCCAGGTCGTGCCCAAGGGCCAGCGCGCGCTGCCGCCACCGCCGACTGCCAGGACGGACGTCATCGCCCCGCTGCCCGTCGACAAGGAGCGGCACAGGGTCGCGCTGCTGGTGCCGATGACCGGCGCCAATGCCGGGGTCGGCCGTTCGATTGCCAATGCCACCACCATGGCCCTGTTCGACACGCGGACGGAAAAGGTCCGCATCACCACCTATGACACGGCCACGGGCGCGGCCGCCGCCGCGAAGAAGGCGATCGCCGAGGGCAACCGCCTGATCCTGGGCCCCCTCACCGCCGACGAGGTGCGCGCCGTCACCCCGACCGCCCGCGCCGCATCGGTGCCGCTGATCAGCTTTTCCAACGATGTGAGCATCGCGGGCAATGGCATCTACCTGATGGGCTATATCCCCGCCCAGTCGGTTGACCGGGTGGTGCGCTTCGCGGGCGGCAAGGGCGTCACCAATTTCGCCGCGCTGGTGCCCAAGGGCGTCTATGGCGAACGGGCCGGCAGCGCCTTCCTGAAAGCGGTCAAGGACCAGGGCGGCAATGTCGTCGCCATGGAAAGCTTCGACCGGTCGAGCGGCTCCGTCGCCGCGGCGGTCAAGCGCCTGGCATCGGCGTCGAGCTATGACGCGCTGCTGATCGCCGACCTTGGCCGCATCGCCGTGCAGGCCGCGCCGCTGGTCCGCGCCAATGGCGGGCAGAAGGCGCGGTTGCTGGGGACAGAGCTTTGGAACACCGACTCCGCCGTTGCCAATGGCGGCGCGCTGCGCGGCGCCTGGTTCGCCAGCGTCGGCGACGGGCTCTATCGGCAGTTCCACACCAAGTACCGCGCCCGCTACGGCGCCGCGCCCTATCGCCTCGCCTCATTGGGATATGACGCCGTGCTGCTCACCGTCAGGATCGCGCAGGACTGGCGGCCCGGTGCGCCCTTCCCCGCCGGCCGCCTCAACGACCGCGACGGCTTTGCCGGGCTGGACGGGGCGTTCCGCTTCAATCAGGACGGGATCGCCGAACGGGCGCTGGAGGTGCAGGAGGTTGGCGCCGGCGGACCTGTTGTGGTCGACCCGGCGCCGAAGGGTTTCGGCCGGTAGAGTCTAAAGGATCGTCTGCCCGGTCTTCGCCCAGTCGGCGGAGAACTGGGCGAGGCCCTTTTCGGTCAGCACATGGTTGAAGAGCGCGCGGATGACGGAGGGCGGCGCGGTCATCACGTCGGCACCGATTTTGGCGCATTCGAGGACATGGATCGGGTGACGCAGCGACGCGGCGAGGATTTCCGTCTCGAACCCGTAATTGTCGTAGATCAGGCGGATGTCGGAGATCAGCTGGATGCCATCGAGGCCATTGTCGTCATGGCGGCCGACGAAGGGCGAGATGAAGGTCGCGCCGGCCTTGGCCGCCAGCAGCGCCTGGTTGGCGGAGAAGCACAGCGTCACATTGACCATGCAGCCATCGGAGCTGAGCGCCTTGCAGGTCTTGAGCCCGTCGATAGTCAGCGGCACCTTGATCGTGACGTTGGGCGCGATCTTGCGGAGGACGGCGGCCTCCCGCATCATCGTCTCATGGTCGAGCGCGACGACTTCGGCCGACACGGGGCCGTCGACGATGCCGCAGATCTCCTCCACCACCTCGAGGAACTTGCGGCCCGACTTGTGGATGAGCGACGGGTTGGTGGTGACGCCATCGAGCAGGCCGGTGGCGGCGAGGTCGCGAATTTCGGCTGTGTCGGCGGTGTCGACGAAGAATTTCATGGATGTAGTCGCTTTCGCTGGGGCGCCCGGAGGCGGGCGCCGGTTCGATTCGGCGCCGCACCTATAACGCGCACCGGGCACGGACGGTAGCGCGGGGCGAACGGCCGCGATAAGGACAGCCCATGTCCCGCGTCCGCGTGCTCACCCTCAATGCCGCCCTCGGCCCGCTCGACTATCGCCTGCCCCACGGCATGACGGCGGCGCCGGGCAGCATCGTCGTGGCGCCGCTCGGGCCCCGGCAGGTGATCGGGGTGGTGTGGGAGGAGGATGCGTTTCCCGGCACGGAGACGGTGGGGGACAATCGTCTGCGCCCGCTCCTGGCTGTTCTCGACGTCGCCCGGATCGAGGCCCCGCTGCGCCGGCTGGTGGAGTGGACGGCCGATTATTATCTCGCCCCGCCCGCCGCCGTGCTGCGCATGGCGCTCGCCTCGATCCCGGCGCTGGAGGGGGCGCGGACCGTCATCGAATATCGCGCGACCGGCCGGGAGCCGGCCCGCAGCACGCCCAAACGGGCGCAGGCGCTGGCGCGGATCGGCGAGCGCCAGGGGCTGGTGCGCGAGCTGGCGATGATCGGCGGCGTGTCCGACGCGGTCATTCGCGGCCTCGTCAAGGACGGCGCGCTGGAGGCCGTCGAGGTCAGCACCGATAGGCCCTTTGCCGAGCCCGACCCGGATTTCGCGCCTGTCGACCTGTCGGGCGAGCAGGCCGCCGCCGCCGGCCGCCTTGTCGACCTGACCCGGGCGGGCGCTTTCCGGCCGCTGCTGCTCGACGGCGTCACCGGTTCGGGCAAGACCGAGGTCTATTTCGAGGCGATCGCCGAGGCGCTGCGCATGGGGCGCCAGACCCTCGTCCTCCTGCCCGAGATCGCGCTGACCGAACCGTTCCTCGCCCGCTTCGCCGCGCGCTTTGGGCATGAGCCGGTCGCCTGGCACAGCGGCCTCAGGCAAAGCGAGCGCCGCCGCGCCTGGCGCGCCATCGCGGGCGGCACGGCGCGGGTGGTGGTGGGTGCGCGATCAGCCCTGTTCCTGCCCTATGCCCGGCTCGGCCTCATCGTCGTGGACGAGGCGCATGAGGCAAGCTTCAAGCAGGAGGACGGCGTTCGCTATCACGCCCGCGACGTGGCGGTGATGCGCGGCCTCATGGAAGGCTGCCCGGTGGTGCTGGCATCGGCCACGCCCGCGATCGAGACACGCCATCAGGTGGCGCTCGGCCGCTATGAGGAGATCCAGCTCCCCGCCCGCTATGGGGGCGCCGACATGCCGGAGATCATCGGCATCGACCTGACCCAGGCGCCGCCTGACCGTGGCCGCTGGATCGCGCCGCCCTTGGTCAAGGCGATGGCCGAGACGCTGGAGCGCGGCGAGCAGGCCCTCCTCTTCCTCAACCGGCGCGGCTATGCGCCGCTGACCCTGTGCCGCCAATGCGGGCATCGCTTCCAGTGCCCCAATTGCACGAGCTGGATGGTCGAGCATCGCCTGACCCGGCGCCTCGCCTGCCATCATTGCGGCCATGTCGTCCCCGCCCCGACGCAATGCCCGGAATGCCATGCCGACGACGCGCTGGTCGCCTGCGGTCCCGGCGTCGAGCGCATCGCCGACGAGGTCGCCGCCCTGTTCCCGCAGGCGCGCACCGCGATCGTCACCTCCGACACGCTCTGGCCGCCCGCCAAGGCCGCCGAATTCGTGCGCGATGTGGCGGGCGGCGCGGTCGACATCATCATCGGCACCCAGCTCGTCACCAAGGGCTATCATTTCCCCAACCTGACCCTGGTCGGGGTGATCGACGCCGACCTTGGCCTGGAGGGCGGCGACCTGCGCGCGGCGGAGCGGACCTTCCAGCAAATTGTGCAGGTCTCCGGCCGGGCCGGGCGCGGCGAGAAGCCGGGCCGGGTCTTTATCCAGACCCGTCTGCCCGAGGCCGCCGTGATCCGCGCCCTGCTGTCGGGAGACAGCGCCCGATTTTACGCCACGGAGACGGAAAGCCGGAAACTCGCCCACGCCCCGCCCTTCGGCCGCTTCGCCGCGATCATCGTCAGCGACACCGACGCGCATGAGGCGCAGACCGTCGCGCGGCGGATCGGCGACACCGCGCCGCATATCGATGGCATGGAGGTCTATGGCCCAGCGCCCGCGCCGCTCGCCGTGCTGCGCGGGCGACACCGCCATCGCCTCCTCGTCCACGCGCGCCGCGCCATCGACGTGCAGGACGTCATCCGCGCCTGGCTGGGAGGGATCGAATGGAAGGCCTCGACCCGGGTCGCGGTGGATGTCGACCCGTACAGCTTTGTCTGACGAGCGGGCTGTAGTTCCCATTTTTCCCGCCCAAACGCACTACAGGAACGACTCATCGCTAAGCCGAACAGATTAACGCAAGACACGCTCATTCCGTCTCAAAAAAACGGACACATAAGTTAGCAGGAAATATTTCCTGAAACTTAACGATCTCAATAACGTTGTTTGCAAGCAAGCATTGTTAGGGAGGTGTTATGAAATTACGCATAGTCGGTGCGTCTTTCTGCATATTGGCTGGAATGCTTAGTATGCCGGCAGCCCATGCAGAAAGTAGAGGTGCATTCAATTCTCCAGGACAGGGGACCAATACACCGGTCATAATTTTCGACGGTGCCAATCCCGGCAACGCTCTTACCCGTCCAGCGGCGACGCCTGGCCTCGTCAACGGCGTCGGCGGCTCCGGTTTTCTCGAGCATGTCGCCGGAACGCCCGCTGCCGCCCGGTTCGAGGACGGCATCATCCGGCCCGCGCCCGAGGTTCCCGAGCTGTCGACCTGGGCCATGATGCTGGCCGGATTTGGCGCGATCGGCCTGGCCATGCGCCGTGAGCCCGTGCGCGTGGCTTTTGCGTGATTGGGTGTGTGACCCCCGACTGTCCTAACCCAGTACCGTTCGTGCTGAGTAGGGGCTGAGCCCTTCGACTGCCTGCCAAGGCAG
>DATJLC010000104.1:0-2246 GCA_035490755.1 Sphingobium sp. | reverse complement strand
GTCAACCTCGCCGCCCATGGCGCCTATCGGTGGGACGGCCATGGTCTTGAGCCGATCGCCGACTTCGACCCGCCGGACTACGACCTGCTGACTGGCATCGACGCGCAGAAAAGTGCCTGCCTCGCCAATACGCAGCGCCTGAGCAGGGGCCTGCCCGCCCATGACGTGCTCCTCTGGGGCGCGCGCGGCACCGGCAAGTCGGCCAGCGTCGCGGCCTGCGTGGCGCGGGTCCAGGCCGATGGCGCCGACATCGCGCTCGTCGATTTCGCGAGCAGCGACCTGCATGGCCTGCCCCGCCTGCTGGCACTGCTGCGCGCCGCCGCCCGCCCCTTTGTCCTGTTCATCGACGATCTCGGCTTCGATGGCGATTTCGCTGGCGACGCGCGGGCGCTGCGCTCCATATTGCAGGGCGGCGCGACCGCGCGCGGCAATCTGGTGCGCGTCTATGCCACCTCCAACCGCCGCCACATCGTGCCGCGCGGCATGTCGGAACAGGATGACCCGATCAATCCGCGCGACGTCGTCGACGACCGCCTGGCATTGTCGGACCGCTTCGGCCTGTCGCTCGGCTTTCACGCCGTCGACCAGGCCACCTATGTGGCGATCGTCCAAGGCTATGCCGCGCGCTTCTCTCTACCCTTCAATCCCGACGAAGCGGTGCAATGGGCAACCCAGCGCGGCAGCCGCTCTGGCCGGGTGGCCTGGCAATATATCGTCGAGCTGGCCGGACGGACGGGCACGCATCTGGGGGCATGAATACCAATCAATCCTCCCCGGCACGGGGAGGTGGCGCGCGCGAAGCGCGTGACGGAGGGGCGCCTCCGCCCCTTCGGGGCACCTCCCCGTTCCGGGGAGATTTGCAGCAACGCTTATTTCGCCGCCACCCGCCAGACCATATTGCCGACATCATCGCTGACCAGCAGCGCGCCGTCCTTGGCGACCAATATGTCCACCGGCCGCCCCTGCGCCTCGCCCTTGCTGTTCAGAAAGCCGGTCAGGAAGTCGCGCGGCTTGCCGAGCGGCTTGCCCCGGCCGTCGAACGCCACGAACACGACCTTGTAGCCGGACGGCGGCTTGCGGTTCCAACTGCCGTGCAGGGCGACGAACGCACCGCGCGCGAAACCCTCCCCCACCGCACTGCCCTTGGCAAAGGCGATGCCGAGCGGGGCCACATGGGCGCCCAGCGCATAATCCGGCCGGCGGGTATATTCGCGCAGGTCCGGCCTGCCCGGCTCGACCCGCTTGTCCTCATAGCCGCCCCAATAATTCCACGGCCAGCCATAGAAGGCCGCGAAGTCGACCTGCGTCATATAGTCGGGCACCAGATCGGGGCCGAGCAAATCCCGCTCATTGACCGTCGCCCATAACTCGCCGGTGTCGGGATGGATGGCGAGGCCAGATGGGTTGCGCAGGCCGCTCGCATAGATCTTGTAGTCGCCGGTCTTCAGGTCGACCTGCAGGACGCAGGCGCGGTTCTGCTCCGCCTCTATGCCCTGATCGGCAATGTTGGTGGCGGAACCGACGCCGACATAGAGCTTCGTGCCGTCGGGGCTCGCGACCAATGTGCGCGCCCAATGGTCGTTGGGCGCATTGGCGGGCAGGTTCAGTATCTTGCGCCCCTTGGCGGCGATGCGCGTGTCGCCTGCCTTGTAGGGGAAGGCCATAAGGCTATCGGTGTTGGCGACATAGAATGTGTCGCCCACCAGCGCCATGCCATAAGGCGAATTGAGGCCGGTCAGGAACGCGACACGCATGTCCGCCCGGCCGTCGCCGTCGCTGTCGCGCAGCAGGGTGATCCGGTTGGCGGACGGATTGCCCGCCCCCGCCCTGCCGAGGACCAGCTTCATGATCCGCCCCCGGATGCCATTGTCCGGCCGGACCGGCGAATTGGTCTCGGCGACCAGCACGTCGCCATTGGGCAAGCGATAGAGCGAGCGCGGATGATCGAGCCCATCTGCAAAGCGTGTCACCTTGAGGCCGCCGGCCGCAACCGGCTGGGCACCTTGCGGCCATCCCACCGCCTTGGCGATCCTGATCGTCGGGAAGATTTCCCGGCGCGGCTCGGTAAAGCGCGGCTCCCGCCCCTCCAGCGCGCTCTGCGGCACCTGGGCCTCTTGTCCACGCGACAGGAAAAAGAACAGACCCCCGAACAGGACGACGAGGGTCGCAAGCAACATGAGTAAATATTTTCTCATGGCCGTTCCCTACGCCGGGACCGCAAGCTGTTCAACCGGAGCGGTGTTATT
>DATJLC010000103.1:0-2295 GCA_035490755.1 Sphingobium sp. | reverse complement strand
CTACGGAGCCGCAGCTTAGCAGTTCAGAAATCGCGGTCCAACGGCAACTGGTGCGCAGGGGCCTTGACGCTGTGGCTCAGCTTAGCAGTTCAGAAATCGCGGTCCAGCGGCAACGGCGGCGGCTATGTGGACTTCAAGGCGGTCAGCTTAGCAGTTCGAAATCGCGGTCCGGCCGCGCCGCGCACCCCGACCAAGGCGCGGACCTCGCCAATGGGTGAGCCTTTTCGTGGAACAGACGAACAATGCAAAGGCCTCGTATCCGGCACTGCCGGCGATCAGGGAAACACGATCACGCTGCAGTTCTGCAATGACCGCGGTCATCGGCCTCCCCTGGATCGGGGCATGGGGCCGGCGATATTTCCGGCGATGCCGCCTCAAATCCTTTGCGGTTATGCTCCCCGGTCGACATGTGCATCAGACAGCCAGCAGATATGACCCGCGCTGACGGCGGAAGTCGGAGGGTGACTGGCCCGTCACCTTCCGAAACGCCTGGCTGAACGTGCTGAGCGAGCCGAAGCCACTGGCGAGCGCGATGTCAAGGATATTGGCGTCGTCTTCGAGCAGCAGCGATTGGGCATAGCTCAGGCGCATGAGCGTCAGATATTCGTTGAGCGTCATCCCGGTCGATTTCTTGAAGACGGTCATGGCGTATTTCGGGTGGATATCGAGGGAGGAGGCGATTTCGGCCGAGCCGATATCATCGCGGAAATTCTCGGTCACATAGGCGCAGATTTCGAGAATGTTGCGGAAGGCACTGGCATCGAGCGGTTCGCTCGATGTTTCGGCCTCGCCGCCGCCATCGATCACCCGGTGCGGTTCGAAATTGAGGCGGTTGATCCGCATCAGCAGCTCTTCGATGGCATAGGTTCGGCGCGCCGGATCATCGCCATTCATGTAGTCGGTGAGGCGGCGAAACAGCTCCGGGTCCGACGAACCCTGTGTGCGGGTGACGGCCGCGCCACCGCGGGTCAGCCGCTGCATCAGCTCTGCCGAAAGCCGCAGACGGAAGAAATGCACGAGGGGCAGGTGGATAGCGGCGAGTTCAGTTCCCGGCCGCAGGTCGATGGCCTGATGCGGCTGTCCGCCCCAGAAAATGCAGAGGTCTCCGGCCTGCAGATCCACGCCATAGTGGCTCATGCGATAGGACATGCCGCCCGAATAGATAAAGTTGATTTCGACCTGCGCATGCCAGTGCGGCACGGCCATGACGCAGGTATCGTTGACGCGCGCCAGGAGCTTGTCCGGGAAGACATCCAGCTCATGATCGAGCTGGTTCAGAATTTTTCCGCGCGTCTTACCATTCCACATTTTGCAATGCCCATCCCACGAGACGACGATCCAACGCTTCGTTTAGCGTAGGGTCAGCCTGAACAGAGCGCAAACGAAAACCGGATCGGCCGATGGCAGCAGCCAGGGCCAAAGGGATAATGCGCCGGAGGGCACCGTCGATCGCTGAACAATTGAGGCTGCCGCCTTTTGGCGGCTGGCCGCGGAGGAACACTTCTATGTCTTTGCTGAAGCGCGCTCGCGCCGCTCACCTGCTTTTGACCGCCGGCATGGCTTCCATGCTGATGGCTGCCCCTGCCACCTCGCAGGACAAGGTCGAGCTGACCTATTGGAACTGGGCACCACACATCGATGAAGTCATCGCCATCTGGAACGAGCAGAACCCCGATATCCACGTGACGGTGAGCCGCGCCGCCGCGGCCGGCGAAATCGTCCAGAAGCTCTCGGCCGCGCACACGGCCGGCAATCCGCCCGATGTGACCAATGTCACCTATGGCGATCTGCCCGCCCTGATCGTCAACGGCCTCGTTACCGACCTCACGCCCGAAATGGCGCCGCTGCAGGACAAGATCACGCCGGTTGCCTGGAACCTCGTGACCTTCGATGGCACGACCTGGGCCACGCCGCAGGGCACCTCGCCCATGTTCTTCTTCTACCGCAAGGACCTTCTCGAAGAGCTCGGCATCGCCGTTCCCAAGACCTGGGAAGAGTTCGCCGAAGCGGCCAGGGCCGTGCGCGCGGCTGACGAGAGCAAGTATCTCACCCAGTTCTCCTCGGGCGATCCCGGCACCTTCGCGGCCTTGACCCATCAGGTCGGCGCCAAGTGGTGGACGCTTGAGGGCGACCAGTGGACCGTCGATATCAACAGCGAAGCTGCCAAGGGCGTCGCCAATTACTGGCAGGACCTGGTCGCCAGCGATTCCGTCGCCACGATGCAGGCCTTCAGCCCGGAATGGGGCGCCGCCATCGCCGATGGCAGCTTGCTCGGTATCATCAGTGCCGTCTGGG
>DATJLC010000102.1:0-2083 GCA_035490755.1 Sphingobium sp. | reverse complement strand
CTCTTGTCCTTCACCGGCTCGCCCGATGTCGGCTGGGATCTCAAGGCCCGCTCGGGCAAGAAGAAGGTCGTGCTGGAGCTGGGCGGCAATGCGGCGGTCATCATCGACCATGACGCCGATCTCGACGACGCGCTGGAGCGGGTGATCTTCGGCGCCTTCTACCAGTCCGGCCAGTCCTGCATCGGCGTCCAGCGGATCATCATCCACGAGTCCGTCTACGACAAGTTCCGCGACATGCTGGTCGCGCGGATTAAGACGCTCATCGCGGGCGACCCTAAGGACCGCAACACCTTCATCGGCCCGATGATCTCGGAAAGCGAAGCGCGCCGGCTCGACAGCTGGATCCAGGAGGCGGTCGCCAGCGGCGCGACGCTGCTGTGCGGCGGCAGGCGCGACGGCGCGATGCTGGAGGCGACGCTGCTCGAGAATGTCGACTGTTCGACCGCCGCCTATCGCGAGGAGGCCTTCGGGCCGCTCGCCCTCATCAGCAAGTTCAGCGATTTCGAGGCGGCTCTGGAGGAGGTCAACGACAGCAAGTTCGGCCTGCAGGCGGGCATCTTCACCCGCGACCTGTTCAAGATGTTCGACGCCTGGGACCGGCTCGACGTCGGCGGCGTCGTCATCAACGACGTGCCCAGCTATCGTGTGGACAACATGCCCTATGGCGGCGTCAAGGATTCCGGCCTCGGCCGCGAGGGCATCCGCTTCGCGATGGAAGACATGACGGAAATCCGCAATCTGGTGATCCGACGCCGCTGATAATAGGCCCTTTTTGGGCCTTCTTGCTTGCTAGCGGTAAACAGGTTTGCCTAATATGGCGGCGGCGGCGCAGGACAGGGCCTGCGAACGCGGAATCGACGCCTTGCAAGGCGCGGTAGAACAACAGGGATGCGCTGCATGCGCTGGTGGGGGCAAGAATTGGGGGCAATGCGCGCACCGGCACTGCTGGCGGCGCTTCTGCTTATGGTCGCTGCGGCGCTGGCCGGCGCGCTCTACGGCGATGCGGCAGACGCGGCGTCCGGCGGGACGGGCGGGCATGTCGGTGTCGCCACCTGCGCCGGGTCCACCTGTCACGGGCGCCTCGAAGGCGACGGCAAGGTCGTTCGCCAGGACGAGCTCATGCGCTGGCAGGAGCCCTCGACACCCGGCGGCGCCCACAGCCGCGCCTTCGCCGTTCTCAAGGGCGCGCGCGGGCAGCAGATCGCCGCCACCCTTGGCATCGGTGATGCCGCCAGCGCGCCGATGTGCCTCGGCTGCCATGCGACCCCGGCCCGGGGCGAGCGGGGCCCGCGTTTCCTGACCAGCGACGGCGTCGGCTGCGAGGCCTGCCATGGCGGCGCGTCGGGCTGGGTTGCCTCCCATTACGCCGTGGGCGCCAGTCACGCGGGCAATGTCGCGCGCGGCCTCATCCCGCTCGACCAGCCCGTGGCGCGCGCGTCTGTCTGCCTTGATTGCCATTTCGGGGGCGCTGGCGAGGGTCAGTTCGTGACCCACCGGATCATGGCGGCTGGCCACCCGCGCATCACCTTCGAGCTCGACCTCTTCTCGACCCTGCAACAGCATTGGGACGAGGATGCGGACTATGCCGCCCGCAAGCGCCGCGTCGACAGCGTGCGCATCTGGGCGGTGGGGCAGGCGATGGCGGTCAACCGCGCGCTCAGCCTCTATCGCTCGCCCAGCCTTGGGGCCGAGGGCGCCTTCCCGGAATTCTACTTCTTCGACTGCCATAGCTGCCACCGGCGCATCTATGACCAGGCGGACCGGGTGAAGACCTGGCAGGCCAATCCCGCCCGCCCGATCCCCGCCGGCATGCCGCCCTTCAATGACGAGAACATGATCATGCTGTCGGTCGCGGCCCGGGTGGCCGCGCCGGGCATGGCGGCGCGCTTCGATGCGGAGGCCCGCGCCTTCCACGCGAGCCTGGCCAGGGATCGCGCCGCCGCTGTCGCCGCCGCCGCGCGTCTTGCCGAGACCAGCCTGGCGCTGGCCCGCGCGCTCGACGGCGCGCGCTTCTCCGGCGGCATGGCCCAGGGGGTGGTTGACCAGGTCGCGAGCAATGTCACCGCCCAGCGCTTCACCGACT
>DATJLC010000101.1:0-2160 GCA_035490755.1 Sphingobium sp. | reverse complement strand
CCTCCAGGATCTTGGGAATGTCCTTGAGCTTGGGCCAGTTGAACTGGATGTTCTGCCGCGTGGTAAAGTGGCCATAGCCGCGGTCATAGGTGCGCGCGATATGGGCGAACATGCGCATCTGCTTGGAGGACAGCGTACCGTAGGGCACGGCAATCCGGAGCATATAGGCGTGAAGCTGCAGGTATAGCCCGTTCATCAGGCGGAGCGGACGGAACTGGTCCTCGGTCAGCTCGCCCGAGAGGCGGCGCTTGACCTGGTCGGAAAACTGCGCGGTGCGGCCCGCAACGAAGGCCGCGTCGAATTCGTCATATCGATACATGACCGTCCTCACCCAGGTGCTGGCGGTCGTAGATCTCGCCGTTCAAAGTCAGGGGCGCGGTGGGACCCGCCGCCCGGATGCGTTCGCGCAGGCGCTTGGGCGTGATAGTTCCGCCCTCCAGCGTCACTTCCTCGATCTCGAGGCTGATGACCCGGCCGCCCGCCTTGGTGGCCGCCAGCGCGGCGTCGCGCTCGGCGGTCTCTTCCTTGGCGAAGAGGCGCGCGGCCTGCAGGTCCTCGACCCAGTTATTGTGAGCGTCGAGGTACACTGTGCCCCCCGATGTTAGCTCGTTGCCCGTCAGAATTTCCATTTGCTGCTATGCTACCTTGAAGCTCATGCCGGCGAGTTGGGCGGCATCCGCCCAGTCTCCGGCCTCAACGGCTTCGCCTACGAAGATGATTGCCGGACCGTCGCTGAATGCAACCTGACCGGCGGCGAGGGCAGAAAGCGTGCCCGAATAGGTCGATTTATCGGCGCGGCCCGCATTGACCACGATGCCGACAGGCAGCGTGGGCGAGGCGCCATGCGCGATCAGCCGCGCCGCGACCTCGGCCGAGATCGACTTGCCCATATAGAGCGCCAGTGTCAGCCCCGATTGCGCCAGCGAGGCCCAATGGGCCAGATCGCTGTCGTCGGCGCCATGGGCGGTGGCCATGACGAAGCCGCTCGATACGCCGCGCAGGGTAACCGGGGTCGCGGTGTCCGCTGCGGCGGCCAGCGCTGCGCTGACACCGGGAACGATGCTGTAGCCGATGCCGGCTTTGCGCAAAGCGGCGATTTCCTCGCCGGCGCGGCCGAACACCATCGGGTCGCCGGATTTGAGGCGCGCCACGCGCTTGCCCTCGCGGGCCAGCCGGACGATCAGCGTATTGATCTGGGCCTGCGAGAAGCTGTGATGGCCCTTGGCCTTGCCGACATCGATGCGCTCGGCGTCGCGGCGGCCCATATCGACGACAACCGACGGCACCAGTTGATCATGCACGATTACATCGGCTTCCTGCAGCAGCCGCTGGGCGCGCAGGGTGAGGAGGTCTTCGGAGCCTGGGCCGGCGCCGATGAGCCAGACGACACCCTTGGCTTCGGCATTGAAGTGCTGGGCCAGCAGCGCATCGGCCGCAGCGGCGCCCTGCCCCATGAGCTCAGCCGTTTCGATCTCCGGCGAGGTCACCAGCGCTTCGTAGAAGCGGCGGCGGGCGGCATTATCGTGAATCAGGCTCTCAACGCGTTTGCGCAAGCTACCGGCAAGGCCAGCGATTTTGCCGATGCGCGGCGACAGCATGGCCTCGATACGGGCCCGCACCAGCCGCGCCAGCACGGGCGCGTCGCCCTCGGTCGAAATGGCGATGGTCAGCGGGGCGCGATCGACGATGGACGGAGTGTAGAAGTCGCATTCGGCGGGAACGTCGACGACGTTGAGCGGAATGCCACGCGCGCGCGCTTCGGTCTTGGCCAGGTCGGCGTCGGCGCTCTCTTCGGCAACGAAGACCAGGGCAGCGCCGTCGAGGTCGGCGGGCACAAGGGCCCGCTCATTCAGCTCGACCGCGAAGCCGGTGAAATTGGCTTCGATATGGCGGGAAATAATCACGACTGATGCAGTCGTCTTAGTAACCAACCGGACCTTGTTGAGGGCTTCTTCTCCACCGCCGACGATGACGATGCGCTGACCCTGAACTTTGTAGCTCAACGGAAATGTGTTGAGTTGGCCCATTGGAATCCTAGTGGTGAATAGCGAGAAAATAATCCAAACCAGCCCATTGCAACAAGGCGTTGAAATTCAATCGCTTTTATATTTCCCTGCAAAGGCTCGCGGTGGAACGCCGCGCATGGGATTACGCTATAGC
>DATJLC010000100.1:0-1860 GCA_035490755.1 Sphingobium sp. | reverse complement strand
CCGATGCCGCAGATCGAGGCGAAGCGCATGGCGTCGCGCCAGAACATGGCATGCAGGTCGTCCACGTAGACGCCGGTGCCGACGATCCAGCCCCAGGGCTCGAAACCGGCGACATGCGAGAATTTCTCCACCGGCTCCTCGGCGCCCGGCTTCGGCCAGTAGTAATCGACGAAGCCCTTGCCCTCGGCCTTCACCGTTTTCACGAATTCCACGAACAGGAACTTGCCGTTCGGGTCCTTGTCGTCGGAAAGGTCGCCGCCGTTCATTTCCGGCTTGATCGGGTGCATGACCATTGTCGGGGCCATGTCGTTGATCCAGAAATAGCCCGTGCCGTTGCCGTAGCGCATGGTGGCGATGATGTCCTTGGCGGCGGCCTGGGCATCCTCCCGGCTCATGACGCCGGAGGCTTCGAGCTTGTGGTATTTGGCAAGCACCGTCAGCGCGGCATCGTTCATCTGCGCCAGCCCCGCCTTTCGCTCCACTTCGGAGGAACGGTAGCTCTGGAACAGGCTGAAGGCCATCGCCCCGCACAATATGGCGAGCGAAAGCAGTACAAGGCAGCATAGCCGCCAGGAAATGGTAAGACGCTGCATGGAATTCCCCCTCCCTTGCAAATTACCGCAAATTCTAATGGAGGAACCTTACCAGGTCATGAAAGCGGCTCCGTCCGCGGCCGGAGGAATAGAGCAAGGGAATGGAGCAAGGGGAATGAAGCCGCGAACAAGCGCATCCGCGCGCCAGGGCTCGCGTGAACGCTGCCGCGCTCGGCAAGAGTGATACGCTCACGCTGCCGCTATTCCAGCTCGGTCAAGTATCAATTCGCCGCTGGAACCGGGCAGCTCATGTCGCCCTCCGGGCATTTCAGATAATATTGGAAGCTTTCGATGCGGACCTTGGTCAGGTTGTCGAGGCACATGCTGGAAATCAGCGGATAGGCGGTGCCGCCAGCGACTGGGGAGCTTGAGAAATTGCACTCGGCGTCGCGGAACGCGACCCAGGCCTTCTGAGCCGATACCAGCAGTTTTTTGGTATCGGCATCGTCTTTCAGGCGCCCCTCGATTTCCCGATAGAGCTTGTTCAGCTCGGCGTCCGACTTCTGATATGCCTTCCCGGCGCAGATATTCATGTCCGTTTGATTGGTCAGATCGCCGCAATTTTGCTCCGCAAAGGCAAAAGTCGAGGTCGACAAAACCATGGCGGTCGTCAGCAGTGAAACTCTCATCGGCCTTCCTCTCCTTCAAATGAACTCAACTGCAGGGCGATCAACCGCGCCTACTCCCATGTTACAGGTAATTTTCCGGGTTACGATCAAAGTTATCGAATTCTAATGTAAGCGTTAACAACCCATCGCTGTTCTACCCCAGAGCGGCACACCGGGCGCGAGCAGCCTCCACGCGGCCACAACGCTCTGGATCAAAACCGCCGACGCAGGCTAGTCTCTCCCTGGCCGGAATCGTCGGCTTTCATTTGCAGGAGTACAGGATGACCGAGACCAAGCCCACCGGCGAACTCACCTTGCGCACGCTCGCAATGCCCGCCGATGCCAATGCCGCGGGCGATATCTTCGGTGGCTGGGTCATGGCGCAGATGGACCTTGCAAGCGGCATCCGCGCCGCCGAGCGCGCCCGTGGGCGCGTGGTGACCGCCGCCGTCCAGGAGATGGCCTTCCAGCTTCCGGTCAAGATCGGCGATACGCTGAACGTCTATACCGAGATCACGCGTGTCGGCCGCTCGTCGATCACCCTCCAGGTGGAGGCCTGGGCGCATCGCGCCCGCTACCGCATTCTCGAAAAGGTGACCGCCGCCACATTCGTCATGGTCGCGCTCGACGAAGACGGCCGGCCGGTGCCCGTGCCACCG
>DATJLC010000099.1:0-2620 GCA_035490755.1 Sphingobium sp. | reverse complement strand
GGCTTCACCCAGGTCAAGGCCGAGCCGATTCTCGGCGGCCTTGTCGCCATCCACAGCGGCTGGAAGGCGTGAACGTGGCCACACCGTCTCGCCGGGTCAACGCACAGGCATGACCTCCCACATCACCCATCTCTGGCGGATCCTCAAATGGGGCCGTACGCTGGCGCGGCACGGCGCCCTGCGCGGGATCGAACAGGACATCAACACGCCCGGCCCGGTGCGGCGGATCGCCCGGCTCGCGCGCTTCGGCGCGCGGGTGCCGAAGCAGGCGCGCTATGCGGAGGCGTTCCAGGCGATCGGACCTGCCGCGATCAAGCTCGGCCAGACGCTCGCGACCCGGCCCGACCTGGTCGGCGAGGCGCCCGCGCGCGACCTTCTGACCTTGCAGGATTCCTTGCCGCCGGTCCCGGTCGCGGCCATCCGCCAGCAGATCGAAACGAGCCTCGGCCAGCCCATCGAGGCGCTGTTCGCGCGCTTCGATGACGAGCCGGTTGGCGCCGCATCGATCGCGCAGGTCCACCGCGCCGTGACCAGCGAGGGTCGCGAGGTTGCGGTCAAGGTGCTGCGCCCCGGCGTCAGCGAGCGGTTGGCCCGAGACATATCGACCTATGAATGGGCGGCCGCGCATCTGGAGGCGCTGGGCGGAGAGGCGGCACGGCTGCGCCCCCGCCTCGTCATCGCCAATTTCAAGCGCTGGACCGCGCGCGAGCTGGACCTCCGGCGCGAGGCGGCGTCCGCGTCGGAACTGGCGGACAGCATGGCCACGGTCGAGGGCTATGTCGTCCCCGGCATCGATTGGGACCGCACATCGGGCCGCGTGCTGACCCTCGACTGGTTCGACGGGATCAAGATCAGCAATCGCGAAGCGCTGGTCGCGGCGGGCCATGACCTGAAAGCCATCGCCGCGCGGCTAGTCAACACCTTCCTTAAGCAGGCGATCGCGGAGGGCTTTTTTCACGCCGACATGCACCAGGGCAATCTGTTCGTGCTGCCGAACGGCGACATCGCCGCGATCGATTTCGGCATCATGGGCCGGATCGACCGGCGCGCCCGCTTCTGGCTGGCGGAAATCCTCTACGGCCTCATCACCGGCAATTACCGGCGCGTCGCCGAAATCCATTTCGAGGCGCAATATGTGCCCGCCCACCACAATGTCGCCGAGTTCGCGACAGCCTTGCGCGCCGTCGGTGAACCCATGCGCGGCAAGCCGGTGTCGGAACTTTCGGTCGGCCAGATGCTGGACGGGCTGTTCGCGATCACCCGCGACTTCGACATGCAGACCCAGCCACACCTCCTGCTCCTGCAAAAGACGATGGTGATGGTCGAAGGCGTCGCGACCATGCTCGATCCCGACATCAACATGTGGGACGTCTCCGGCCCCTATGTGCAGGCCTGGCTGCGCGACGAGCTTGGCCCCGAGGCCAAGTCGGCCGACGCGATCCGCCAGGGCGCGGACATGCTGCGCCGCCTCCCCTCCCTCCTCCAGCGCATCGACGAGGCCTTCCCGGAGAAGGGCGGCGCCCCGCCCGAGGCCCCGCTCCCCAATGTCGATCTGGTCTGGCAGCAGCCCAGCGGCGCCATGCGCGCGCTCGGCTATGTGCTGGTGGCGATCCTGTCGGCAACGCTTGGCGCGACGGCGATGTGGGCATGGGGGTAAGGGCCCGGAAGATTGATCGACGGCGTAATACGTATTACGTATTACGTCATGAAAGCCGGCAAGCTCACCATCAAACATCAGGTCACGATCCCCCGTGACGTGCGTAAGGCGCTCGGCCTCAAGGCGGGCGACCATGTCATGTTCGTGGTCGAGGACGGCCGGGCTGTCCTGACCAAGGTGGACTATGACGAGCCGACCGACGAGGAATGGCAGCGTTTCACCATGGCCAGCATGCCGGAATGGTTCGACCCGGAAGAAGACGCTTATTGGGCGGACCTATAAAGGTGACGCCGGACCGCTTCGACATCGTGGTTGTGGATTTCCCGTTCGCGGAGCGTCAGGGACAGCGCAAGCGGCCGGCGCTCATCCTGTCCGGCGAGCATCGGAACGGTCGCACGGGCACCGCCATCATCGCCATGATCACCCGCGCCGACGCCGCGCCATGGCCGGGCGATGTGGCCGTCGCACGATATGATGAAGCGGGCCTTCGCAAACCCTGCAAGGTCCGGTTGAAACTTCACACCATCGATATCAATGCGGTAAAGGCCGTGGGTTGCCTGCACGACGACGACCGGGCACCAGTGATGAACAGTCTTCGACAGGCATTGTCCCTATGACCCCACCCCGCATCCTCCTCATCGTCTCGGGCGGCATCGCCGCCTACAAGGCGCTGGAGCTGGTCCGTCTCCTCAAGCGGCAGGGCATGGCCGTGCGCGCCGTGATGACCGAGAGCGCCCAGGAATTCGTGACACCGCTCTCCTTTGGCGTCGTCACGGAGGATCATGTCTTCAGCGCCATGTTCGACCTCAAGGAGGAGCGCGAGATCGGCCATATCCAGCTGTCGCGCGATGCCGACCTCATCGTCGTCTGCCCGGCGACCGCCAACATCCTGGCCAAGATGGCGGGCGGCATCGCCGACGACCTCGCCACCACCATTTTGCTGGCGACCGACAAGCCTGTGCT
>DATJLC010000098.1:0-19228 GCA_035490755.1 Sphingobium sp. | reverse complement strand
ATGTTCGAGCAGGCCAAGAAGAACGCGCCTTGCATTGTCTTCATTGACGAAATCGACGCGGTCGGCCGCCATCGCGGCGCTGGCCTCGGCAACGGCAATGACGAGCGCGAGCAGACATTGAACCAGCTCCTCGTCGAAATGGACGGCTTCGAGGCGAACGAAGGTATCATCATCATCGCCGCGACCAACCGTCCGGACGTTCTCGACCCGGCGCTGCTGCGACCGGGCCGTTTTGACCGGCAGGTGGTCGTGCCGCGCCCCGACATCGAGGGCCGGGTGAAGATCCTCGAAGTGCACATGAAAAAGGTGCCGCTGGCGCCCGACGTCGACGCGCGCACGATAGCACGCGGCACACCGGGCTTTTCCGGCGCTGATCTTGCCAATCTGGTGAACGAGGCGGCGCTGATGGCGGCGCGGCGCGGCAAGCGGCTGGTGGCCATGGCCGAGTTTGAAAGTGCCAAGGATAAGGTCATGATGGGCGCTGAGCGCCGCTCCATGGTCATGACCGACGACGAGAAAAAGATGACCGCCTATCATGAGGCCGGCCATGCCATCGTTGCGAGCCACGAGGCGGCTTCCGATCCGATCCACAAGGCAACCATCATCCCGCGCGGCCGCGCGCTGGGCATGGTTATGCGCCTGCCGGAGCGGGACAATTACAGCTATCATCGGGACAAGATGTACGCCAATCTCGCCGTCTCCATGGGCGGGCGGGTCGCGGAGGAGATCATCTTTGGCTATGACAAGGTGAGTTCCGGCGCGTCGAGCGACATCCAGTATGCCACCAAGCTGGCGCGCGACATGGTCACGCAATGGGGCATGTCCGACGAGCTCGGCCCGCTGCAATATGAGGAGCCGCAGGGCGAAACCTTCCTCGGCTATTCGCAGAGCCAGCGCGTGCACATGTCGGACGAGACCGCCAAGAAGATCGACAAGGAAATCCGCCGCATCGTCGACACCGGCTATGAACGGGCGCGTACCGTCCTCAGCGAGCACGAGGACCAGTTGCATCTGCTTGCCACCGCTCTGCTCGAATATGAGACACTGTCGGGCGACGAAATCAAAACCTTGCTCGACAAGGGCGAGATCGTCCGCGATGGCAACGCGGTGCGGCCGGTGGTGGTGCCGGTCACGGGTACATCCATCCCCAAGAGCGGGAAGCGCAGCGGCCCCTTTGGGGAGCCACGCCCGCAAGGGATCTGAACGCAGCGCGCTCAACGAAAAGAGGGCCTTTCGGCCCTCTTTTTTTGCCTTGATGCATTCCCGGGCGGGCTCAAACGTCCGGACGGCCTCAGCCGTCGTAGTCGCCGCCGATATTGTGGTTGCGCGGCGGGGTCGCGGCGGTGAGGCGCAGGGCCTCGGCCGATCGGGCCAGCGAACCGATCTCGTCGGGCGTGTCGTCGTCGTCGATCAGGACCTTCTGCATCGAACCGATCAGGTCGGCCTGAAGCTCTTCGGGAAGAACAGTTTCCTCGGCGATTTCACGCAGGGCCACGACCGGGTTCTTGTCGCGGTCACGGTCGATGGTCAGTTCCGCCCCGCCGGAGATCGAACGCGCACGCTGCGCGGCAAGCAGAACGAGGTCGAAACGGTTGGTGACCTTGTCGATGCAATCCTCGACGGTAACACGCGCCATGGCAATAATCCTGAAATTCGGGAAACGGGAAAGCGCGGCTGCTACCAGCGTAGCGCTTTGAAGTCAATGTAAAGGGGATGTCGCCATCACCATGCCCCGTTGGCAACAGTGTACGGATAACGCAGTATCCCGGATGAGTCAGAAGAGGAAGGCGCGTGCCGATCGGTCGCACGATAGAGGTTGAAGGCAATCAACTCAGGCTGATCGCGGACGGGCCCGATCGCTTTGCAGCGCTCATGGACTTGATCGGCGACGCACGGGAATCCCTGTGCCTCTATTTCTACACTTTCGCGCCTGATGAGGCCGGCAAGGCGGTGGGCGAGGCGTTGGTCGAGGCCTGTGGCCGGGGGGTGGACGTCACGCTGATGATCGATGCCTTTGGGTCCAACGGCACGTCCGCCGCCTTTCTCACGCCGCTCGTCAAGGCGGGCGTCCGCTTCGGGCGGTTCGGCTACCGGCCGTCCACCCGTTACCTGATCCGCAATCACCAGAAGATGGCGATCGCTGACAGGAAGCGCGCGATCATAGGCGGCTTCAACATCGCGCAGGACTATTTTGCCGATGCCAAGGATGACGGCGCCTGGTGCGACCTGGGGGTGCTGATGGAAGGGCCGGCGGTTGGCGTCCTCCAGGCCTGGTACGATCGCCTCGCTGCCTGGGTATTCGACAGCGACCAGCGGTTCCGGTCGCTACGCCGCATGGTGCGGGACTGGTCGCCGGGCGAGGGGCGCCTGCAATGGCTGATGGGCGGTCCCGCCCGCAGGCTCAGCGGCTGGGTGCGGCGGGTCAAGGGCGATCTGGAGACTGGCAAGCGGCTCGACATGGTCGCGGCCTATTTCTCGCCTGGCAGAAGCATGCTGAAGCGGATCATGCGGCTCGCCAAACGGGGCGACGCGCGGCTCATCGTACCGCTATATTCAGATAACACGGCGACCATTGGCGCCGCCCGCCATCTCTACCGGCGCATGCTGAACAGCGGGGTGCGCCTGTTCGAATATACGCGCGGCAAGCTGCACATGAAGGTGATCGTGATCGATGACGTCGCCTATGTGGGATCGGCCAATTTCGACAAGCGCAGTCTCTATCTCAATGTCGAGCTGATGCTGCGTGTCGCGGATCCAGATTTTGCCGAGGCCGTGCGCGACATCATCGTCAGGCGCGAGGCGGAGGCGAGACCGATCGACATGGCGGCCTATCGGGCGATGGCGGGGCCGGTGGCGAGAATACGCTGGCTGATCAGCTATGCGCTGGTGGGCGTGCTCGACTACACCATGACCCGCCGCCTCAATTTTCGCAGCGAACCCCGCTGATCTCAGTCCTGATGCTTATAGGCGCACATCAGCCGCGCCGGCGGGATGCAGCGCCAGACCCGACCCGTCGACACCCGGGCGAAGAATTTGCGCAGGGCCGGCAGGATGAAGAGGGAATATTGATAAACGAGAAAAGCGCCGCCGGGCGCGAGCGCGCGTTCGGTGGCGCTGACAATGGCATCGGCCAGCCCGTCCGGCAGGGTCGAAAAGGGCAGCCCTGACAGGATATAGTCAGCCTTTTCTGGGCCATGAGCCGTGAGGATGGCCTCGACATCGGCGGCGGAACCCTGGACCACGGTGAGCCGGGAATCGCACAGGCTTCGCCGCAGGAGGTCCACAAAGCGCGGATTGGGATCGATCGCGATGATCCTGGCGTCGGGATGTGCGCGTTCCAGCACATGGCGGGTGAATGCGCCGGTGCCCGGCCCATATTCCACGAACAGCCGGCATGTGTCCCAATCGACATGCCGCAGCAGGCCATCGACGGCTGCGCGCGATGTCGGGACGATCGCGCCGACACTTTTGGGTTCGCTCAGGAACTGCAGGAAGAACAGCAGTCCGGATGTTGGCGGTAGCCGCAACTGCTCCTGGAGCCGGTCAAGCCAGGGGCGGAGCTCGGTACGGGTGCGGTTCATGCCTGATCCTTGGTGCCGTCGCTCATCGAAAGGCCATGGCGCATCAGCATCGGTACATTGGCGGCCGCAAAAGCCATCGACACGAAGGTCACGCCCCAAACCTTGATCGTCACCCACTGATCAGGCGTCAGCACCGCAATCATCGCCTCGTTCGCTGCCGCCATTACCGCAAAGAACACGCCCCAGTTGCGCGAGAGCTTCAGCCAGCCCGTCTCGCTGAGGCCACGATAGGCCGCCTCCAGCAGATAGCGCAGCAGCGGATGCCCGCGCAGCCATCCGCCCAAGAGCATCGCCGCAAAGAAGGCATAAATGACGGTCGGCTTGTGCTGGATGAAGCGGAAGTCGTTGAAATAGATGGTCAGTGATCCGAAAAAAAGGACGAGGATGGCCGACAGCCAGAGCATCGGCGCGACCCGCCCCAGTTTGATCCGCGATATGATCACGGCGATGAGGATCGCCACCATGAAGGCGGCGGTGCCGGCGATGATGCCCACGAACTTGTAGGCCAGGAAGAAGACCAGCAGCGGCCCGAAATCGAGCGCCAGCGGAAACCAGCTCTCGCCGGGTTGCGGCGCCGGCAGGGGCGCGCTGTCGACCGGCGTCATGGCGGCTTTGTCCTTGGCGTCAGCGGGCATAGGCTACTCCTGCGATCGCGCGCGCAAGTTCGGCAGGGTTGAACGGGCGCAGATCGTCAATCGTTTCGCCCACCCCGATGGCGTGGATCGGAAGGCTGAAACGCTCCGCGGCGGCGACCAGCATGCCACCCCGCGCCGTGCCGTCGAGCTTGGTCATGACAAGCCCGGTGACTTGCGCCACATCGCCGAAAATCTCGATCTGGCTGAGGGCGTTCTGGCCGGTCGTGGCGTCGAGGACGAGCACGACGTCATGCGGCGCCTCCGGGTTCAAACGGCCAAGGACGCGCCGGATCTTGGCAAGCTCGTCCAGCAGCTCGCGCTTGTTCTGTAGGCGCCCGGCAGTGTCAACAATGAGAACGTCCGTGCCCGCAGCGGTCGCCTGCTTGACCGCCTCGAACACCACGCCGGCGGCATCGCCCCCCTCATTGCCCGACACCAGGGGCACGCCGACACGGTCGGCCCAGACCTGGAGCTGGCCGATGGCTGCGGCGCGGAATGTGTCGCCCGCCGCCAGCATGACGCTGTAGTCCTGTTCCTGCAGCAGATGGGCGAGCTTGGCGATGGTTGTGGTCTTGCCGGACCCGTTGACGCCAATCACCAATATGACATGGGGGCGCGGAAAGCCGTCTATCTCGAGCGGCTTGGCGACCGGCTTCAATACGGCCTCGATCTCTTCGGCGAGGATCTCGCGCAGATATTCCTCGGTCAGGGTGCGGTTGTAGCGCCCCTCGGCGAGGCGTTCACGGATGCGTCCCGCCATGGCGGGCCCGAGATCGGTGACGATCAGCGCTTCCTCAATCTCGTCGAGGGTCTGTTCGTCCAGCGCCGCCTTGGTGAACAGCCCCGCGATATTCTCGCCCAGCTTGTCGGAGGTGCGGCGAAATCCGCCAAATAGCTTGTCTCGCCAGGTGGTGGCGGGCGTTGCGGGGTCAGCCATGGCGCTCCTCTTGCGCGATCAGTCGGCCATTCTCAACCCCAACAACACGGGCGGGCACGATTTTGCCGGGGGTGACGGGAGCGGTGAGGCGGACCGGGGCGAAATCAGGCCCATGTCCGTCAAGACCGCTCCGCTCGACAAGTATCTCGGTCCGCGCGCCGACATGGCCGTGCAGCCAGCTTTCCCGTTCGGCGGCGCAGGCTGCCCGCAGGCGCGCGGCACGGTCGCGGACGAGGGTGGGGTCGACCTGCGGCATGCGGGCGGCGGGGGTGCCGGCGCGGGGCGAGTAGGGAAAGACATGACCGTGCACGATCCGGCATTCAGCGACCAGGCTCAGGCTCTGCTGGAACATCGCCTCGTCCTCGGTCGGAAAGCCCGCGATGATGTCCGCGCCAATGGCGATCTCCGGCCGCCGCACATGCAGGCGGCGGACCAGATCGATCGCCTGAGCGCGGCTGTGGCGGCGCTTCATGCGCTTCAATATGAGGTCATCGCCGGCCTGCAGCGAAAGATGGACATGCGGCATGACCCGCGCTTCCGAGGCGATCAGGTCGAGCAGCCGTTCGTCGATCTCGATCCCGTCGAGCGAGGAGAGGCGCAGGCGCGGGAGATCGGGGACACCCGTCAGGACCCTTTCGACCAGCAGGCCCAGCGTCGGGCTGCCCGGCAGGTCGGAACCATAGCTGGTGACATCGACGCCGGTCAGCACGATCTCGCTGACGCCGCCATCGACCAGAGCCCTGACCTGATCGACCACTACGCCAGCGGGCAGGGAGCGGCTGGGTCCCCGGCCATAAGGAATGATGCAGAAGGTGCAGCGGTGGTCGCAGCCATTCTGAACCACGACAAAGCCGCGCGTGCGATCGGAAAAGGCGCTCGCGAGATGGGGGGCGACCTGGCGCACGGTCTGGATATCGGCAACGGTGACGCGCGCGCTGTCCGGCTCCAGCAGGGAGGGCGCATGGAACTTGTCGGCATTGCCGACCACGCGCGATACTTCCGGCATGGCCGCAAACATGGCGGGGTCGGTTTGGGCTGCGCAGCCAGTGACGATGACGCGCGCGTCCGGGCGGCGGCGATGGGCGCGACGGATCGCCTGTCGGGTCTGGCGCACGGCCTCGGCCGTCACCGCGCAGCTATTGACGATGATGACGTCGTCCGCATCCTTTGCCAGATCGGCCATGGCGGCGCTCTCGGCAATGTTGAGGCGGCAGCCCATGGTGATGATCTCGGCTGCGCTCACCGCAAAGCATCCAGATCGGCGACCCCGTCGAAGACACGGGCGGCCGGGCCGGTCATGCTGATGGTCTCGCCGGCCCGCCAGCCGATCACCAGATCGCCACCGGGCAGGGAGACCGTGACAGGGCCTGCGCACAAGCGGCGGCGGATGGCCGCGACGGCGGTCGCGCAGGCGCCGGTGCCGCAGGCGCGGGTCAGGCCGGCGCCGCGCTCCCACACGATGAGGCGGATATGGGTCTCGTCCACGATTTCGGCGAAATTGACGTTGATGCGCTGGGGAAAAAGCGGGTCCGTCTCGATCAATGGACCAAGCCGTGCGGTGTCGACGGCGCCAAGGTCGGGCACGAAAAAGATGACATGCGGATTGCCGACATTCACGGCAGCGGGCGCGGGCAGGTCCTCCCAGCTTGCCGGCATCGCCAGCGTGTCCATGGCATAGGCCAAGGGTATGGCGTCCCAGTCGAAGCGGGGCAGGCCCATGTCGACGCGCACGCCGCCGCCGTCCTTGCGTGCATCGAGAAGGCCTGCGCGCGTTTCCACGCTCACGTCGCGCCCCACGAACAGCGGTACGCAGCGCGTGGCATTGCCGCAGGCCTCGACCTCGCTGCCGTCGCTGTTGAAGATGCGCATTCCGACATCGGCGCGCTCCGACCGGCCGATCAGAATGATCTGGTCGCAGCCAATGCCTGTCCGCCGGTCCGCGATGGCGCGCGCCAGCGCCTCATCCATGGCGAGCGGCGCATCCCGCTCATCAATGACGACGAAATCGTTGCCGAGGCCGTGCATCTTGGAAAAGGCGCGCTTCATGGCACCGCCATGTAGGGAGAGCGCCGCGCGAAGTCCATCCATGCGGTGGGATGTGCGCTAGTGCGTGGCAGTCCGTGGCGGACGGCGGGTCATCCTTTGGGCTGTTCGTATAAATTGGTCGGGGAGAGAGGATTCGAACCTCCGGCCCCTGCCTCCCGAAGACAGTGCTCTACCAGGCTGAGCTACTCCCCGACCGTGCCGGAACCACAAGAGTCCGGCGGGCAGGGCGCGGTCTATAGAGAGGGTGCGGGTTTGTTGCAAGCGTTGCCATTACTGAGAATCGTTTGAACCATATAGGAATGTCTATGTCCTACAAATAACCAATGGAGCTATGCGCCTCCTACGGGGTCGAAGCGTTGGCCGAGGCCCTCCCGGTGACACCCGACGCGTAGACAGGAGGATTTCATGGCGACAAGTTACGGAAGCATCGCGCTTTCGTCCGACATCTGGACGGATGTGACCGGCGCGCTGGCCGGCGCGGCCGGTGTGACATGGCAGAATGTCGGCCCCTACGAGCTGATGGTGAGCTTTGGCGGCGCGGCGGCTCCTGCCGCGGGCGAAGGGCAGATATTGCTCCCGGGCTGCGCTTATTACGACAAGAATGGCAGCGCCAAGGTCTGGGCTCGGGCGATGGGGCCAGCGGGCGCCATCGCTGCGACCAAGGATTGACGGCGTGACCCTTTCAAATGCCATCAACCCTGGGCCGGCTGGCCCCCAAATTCTCAATCCCGGTGGCAGGTTGTTCGCTGGCGGTTTCCCGCCGGTCAGCACGACGGTCGACCGCACGACCACCACCGTCGATGCCACCCTTCGCACCGTTGACAGGAGCTGATCCATGACCCTTCAGACCATCAATGTCGGCACGCTTGCCAATGACGGAACGGGCGATACCGAGCGCGCCGCCTGGCAGAAGGCCAACGCCAACTTCACCGAGCTCTTCCCGCAGGCAGTTGCGTTCAGCAGCGCCGTTCCGCTCGATTCGCCGAACAAGATCATGGCGCAGCTCAATGTAACGGCGCCAACAGCCTTCACGGTTGGCGGTGCGGTGGCGGGCGGGCGCTGTTATGCCAGGCTGATGGCGGACGGGGTAGCTTCGAACGCGCCAACATTCGCGGGCATGGTCGAGCATGGCGCGTCGATGGGCTATCTGGACGTAGCGGGCGTCATCAACCACATCAATTTCTGGCACGATGGCGTCCAGACCTTCTACGCCATCTCCCAGGCGCTCAATCTGTCGGCTATGGTCCCTGCGGCGGCCTATATCGGCGACGCGACGCCGAATCAGGTCGTTCTGATCTATCCCTATAACCTGAACGCCGCCGTCGGCGTGCCGCCCGGATCGGCGTTCACCATCACCAATTCGGGCGGGGCGGACACGGTGTCGTCGGTCGCGATTTCAGGCAATACCGTCACGCTGACCAAGAGCCGGACGACGCTCTTTTCCGACATCATCACGGTCGCTTATTCCATTCAGGCGGTCAATCCAATCCAGGACAGCAATGGCAACCCGGTTTCCGCCAGCAGTACGGCCGTCGACAATGGCGTGCTCCGCGCGGGCGAGAGCTATCTGCGCTTGACGGGATTGTCTAACTTGACGGAGGCCGCACATAATGGCGGCGGCTATGATTATGTGTCGGCGACCGCCAATGGCTATCCCGGAGCACGGGGCAGTGCCGGCGGCATCAAGCTGGCTTCGGGTCAGGACGGATATGTTGCCTGCAATATCCCGACCGGCGTGGGCGGCGGTCCGATGCTGATCTTTGCACCCACCGCCGCGCCCACCACCTATACCGGCGCTGGCACCTACGGGATCTACTGCGCGATCGCGGCCAACTACAGCCTGGTGAGCAACGGCGCGGGCAATGTGTCGCCCAATGGCGACATGACCGATCCTGTTCCGAACGATCTGATTCGCCTGCGCCGAACCGCCGGCAGCCTGTTCGCCGACATATCACGCGACAATGGTGCAAGCTGGATCACGATCCATAATTTTGGCACCGTGTCGGGCGACCTCTACCCGACGCTCATGTTCGGCGGCATGGGCGCGTTCGCGCAGGCTTTCCGGATGGTGAAAAACAATGTGGCCTGATGCGGGCGCGCGCGTCCTGCCGCGCAGCCGCCTGACCAACATCGTGTTTGACGGCAACTCGCTTGTCTCGGGCATCGGCGCGACGGCGCTCTATGGCGTCACCCAAACGATGCCGGAGCAATGTCGCGCGCTTCTCGCCGGCGCCTTCCCCAACCTGATCGTCCGGAATTTAGGCATTGCGAGCCAGACGGTCCGAATGATGAGAGGTCTGGATGGCGGCTCATCAACCGATGTCGATGCGGCCTGGATGCCCACTTGCCAGAACATTCTGGTTGTGTGGGAGGTCACCAACAGCATCACAACCGGCGGGCGAAAACCGGCGCAGGCCTGTGCCGACCTGCAGGACTATATCAGCGGCCGCCGGGCTCTTCATCAGGACTGGAAAGTTGTGGTCGTCACAACAGTGCCGCGGCAGCAGCCGAGCCTCACCCAGCCGCAGCTCGACACGTTGAACGCCGATCTCGCCGTGGCAAACAACCTGCTCTTGGGCAACTTTCGCAGCTATGGCGCCGACGCCTGCGTAGATCTGCGCTGTCTCGGCTCGCCGTTCCGGCTGCCCAACTACAGCACGACCTCCTTCAACCATGATCCAAGCATATGGTACGAGGCATCCGGCTCCCGGGTGCATCTCGCCAATCCAGGTTATGGTTTTGTCGCCCGGCGCGTTGCGCAATCCATCCTGGGATTGCGGTCATGACGGCGCGAACTGGTTCAATTTGATACTATCGCGGGTGGCGGCCGAGCCTGCGGCAAGACTGGAACCCTTTACCACCCGCGCATGTTGTGCGATCCATTGCTGTAGTGGAACGCCAGTGCGCCAGGCAGAGATCTTCTCTCTTGCCGATATTGACGGGGCGGTGTGGCATCAGTCACTCCGCCTCGATCAGTTCAAGAGAAATGCTGGCTTATGTCAGTTTTTGATCCGCTGCCATTGAGGACCATTTCGCAAATGACGAGGGTTGTGGATCATAGGTCATTGGCTTTCGGCACGGCGTTTGTCACCATGCTCTCGCTGACGACCTGCCAGGAAGCCCCGGAAAGGCGCGATGTGCTGGTGGCGGGCCGGGATGCAGTGCCAATGGCCGGCGCCGTCGTGGTGGGCGGGGCCGAATCCGATCCGGCGCCCCCGGAGATTCTCGTCTATCGGGACGTGGCCCCGGAAACAGCCGTTACGCTTAACGCCCAGATGCCGGTCACCAGCCTGCCTATCATTTCGGCCCAACCGTTCCGGCTGGGCGATGGGGCTTCGCAGCAGGCCCGCGCCGCTGCGACCGACTGCATGACCGCGGCTCTGTTTTACGAGGCGGCAAGCGAGGGCGATTCCGGCCAACGGGCTGTGGCACAGGTGGTCCTCAACCGGCTGCGTCACCCGGCGTTTCCCAAGAGCGTATGCGGTGTCGTCTTCCAGGGCGCCGATCGTGCAACGGGCTGCCAGTTCACTTTCACATGCGACGGATCACTGGCGCGTCGTCCGTCCCAGGCGGGCTGGAACCGGGCCCGGCGCATCGCCGAACAGGCGCTGTCTGGCAAGGTGGATGCGGAAGTCGGCCTCGCAACCCACTATCACACGCAATGGGTCGTGCCTTACTGGCGCACCGACCTCACCAAGCTGGCCCTTGTCGGCGCGCACATATTCTATCGCTGGCAGGGAGGGTGGGGCGGACCATCCGCTTTCTCCGGCCGCTACGAGGCCGAAGAGGCTTTGCCGCCCAAGCTCGCCAGTTTGCCGGTGAACTATCTGCTGTCGACGGCGCCAGGGCCGGAAGCGAGCGCCGACATATCCCTTGCCGCTGCGTCAGGCCGTCTGTCCGCCGATGAGGCCCCGCGCCTGCCGTCCTTGCCCCGCAGCATGGCTCTGGTTGCCGACGAACAGGCCACCCGTCCCGCCGCGGATGAGCAGCGCGGACAACTGCTTCTCAACTGACGGGCGGATCCGGCTTAAAGCATCGTGCGCAAAAATTAGAGCGCGCGACCTGCGTCAGATTTGACGCAGCGGGCTCTAGCCGCTGTAATAGCTTCCGTACTTCAGGCCATAATTATGGCCATATCCATAACCATAGGGATCACCGATGCCGCCTTCATAGCGGTTGAGGACAGAACCAAGACAGGGGGTCGGCTCCATCAGCCGGACACAGTCGCGCACCTGGTTGCGGTTGGTCACGCCCTGTTCGATCACCAGGATATAGGCGTCGAGGGCGCGACCCAGCACCATCGCGTCGTCATTGGCGAATGCCGGCGGCATATCGCACAGGATGATCGCGTCATCCGCTACGGTCCGCATCGCCTCGATGAGGTTCATGCAGCGGTCTCCGGACAGCAGCTCGAAGGAATCGAAGTGCTGGCCATAGGAGGGATAGATAGACAGTCGGCTCTCACCGATCCGTCGTCCGAAGCGCGTAAGGTCCGGGCAGTCGCCGGCCAGATATTCGGCCAATCCCGCGTCGCCCGTCATGCCAAAGCTTTTCGCCAGCGATGAACGGCGCAGGTCGAAGTCGAACAAATAGGTCGATTGGTTCGGCAATCGCGACAGGGACGCCGCCAGGTTGGCCGCCAGAAAGGATTTCCCCGCGCCCGGCGTGGGCGAGGTGATGCCGACCAGCTTCCAGCCATGTTCTTCCATCTTCTTGAGAAGCTGGGTTCGAAGCAGGCTGAAGGGACGGGATCGCATGTCGCGGCTGTTGAAGGCCACGATATGGTTCTCCTTCAGAATCTCGGGATCAGGTTCGAACGACGACAGCAGGCTCGCATCGATTATCGGCTGTAGGCCAGGGGTCGCGTCTGCCAGGGATTGAGGCACGCGGATGCTCCTTGTCTGCTCGTTCATTACTGGTCAGCCGCGAAGTCGGCAACCCGCTTGCCGAAGGGCCATAGCCGACCGTACCACGGCTTGTCCTGCGGCTTGCGATCTGCGCTGATCGTCGGAATGACGACGAGAGGCGCTTCGCCCAGCAGGGCGCGGATCCCGTCCGCATCGCGGATCGGACGCATCACGAACTCGAGCGCAAGGGCGAGGAAAAGCCCCAGTCCCAGCCCGGCCGCGATGCCGCCGGCAATCAACAGGGGGCGATTGGGCGAGATCGGGTCCTCGGGCACGACCGGCGGATCGATCAGCGTCAGGCGTTCGCCCTGCTGCTCGTCCTCGGCCTTCTTGCCCGCACGTGCATTCAAAAGGCGCGCGGACACCCCCTGATACTGCACATTGAGCACGTCGAGCCGCTTTTGCAGCTGCGCGATCTGCTCCTGGATGACGGGCGCGCGCGCCTGCGCGCCAATGGCCGCGGATGTACGCGCGCTCTCCCGGTTCTTGGCGGCCTGAAGTGCGGAGATCTGCGAATTATTGAAGGCGATCTGCTGATCGATCTCGTTGAACGGCAGCTTGGTTATGTTGGAGGCCGCCAAACGCTTGGCCTCCTCCAGTCGCTGCTTTGCAAAAACGACATCAGGGTGGTTTTCCGAATAGACGGCCCGCGCCGCGGCAAGGGCGCTCTCGGCGTTGGAGACCAGGGGATCGCGGTCTGCCGAGGTCTTGGAAAGGTCACGCTGACGGCTCAGCATCTGGTTGTCGCGCTGGAGGCCCGCAATCTGGGCATCATAGCTGCCGGTGCTGCCCCCGGCGAAACCAGACATGCCGCCCACAGAAAGGGCCAGGCCATTGGCTGCCTTGATGGACGAAATCTGTCCCTCGAGAGCCACGATCTGCCTTTGCAGCTCGGCCTCCTGATCTCGCAGAAACTGGACGACATTGTCGGCCTGAGCGGCATTCTTGGTGGCGTCGAGTTCCAGTATCTGCTCGGTCAGTGCCTGCGCCACCGCCTGGGCCTTGTCCGGCTCGGAATAGGTGAAGCTCAGGGAAAAGGCGATCGCTCCCTTCTTGCCCGATCCCGATTGCTGAATGTCTGCCGAAACCGCCTGGATGGCCGTGGCATTGCGCATCTTCTCGATCACTTCGGACAGTGAGGCACTGCGCAGCTCCGAGGAATAGAGGCTGTTCTGCCGAATAAGCTCGATGAGTTGGGGACGGCTGAGAACCTGCTGGCGGAACTTGGCCATGCGCTGGTCGAGCACGCCACTGTCGTCGCCTGCCGCCGTCATTTCCTCCGGCAGGAGCGGCGCTTCCACGAGGAGGGTGGATTTGGACTCATATTTGGTGGGCAGCAGGAATGCGGCGGCGATGCCAAGAAGGGCACAGATCGCAGCGGGGATCAGGATGAGCCAGCGCCGCTGCTTGATGATGCCTGGCAGGTGCGAAACGAAGGACGAACCCTCTTCGCGCTCCTCGGTGGAGACCATCACCTCACCTGTCATTTCAACATTCCGATGCTGTAGCTGATGCCGACCGTTCCTGAGAGATTGGCCTTCGACACTATCAACCCGCTATAGCTGTCAGAGTATCCGGCCGTGATATAACCGGAGAGCCTGCTGGTGAACCGGCGCGAATAGGAAACGGATGACCGCAGGAAATCCTGCGACTGGGCGAAGCTGCCGCCGCTGTTGCGGGAATAGGAGGCGCCACCGCTGATCGTGCTGAACTCGTCGAGCCGATAGCTGGCGTTCACGCCTGCCGAAACGGCATTGCCGACGGCGCCGAGCGAGGAAGGCAGTACGGAGCGCGATACGCTGGCGCATCCGTTGAAGCGTTCGTCGCGCTTGCACAGCTGCAGCGAACCCGATGCCGTGGTTGAATTGCTCCTGCCGAAAGCCGCCTGGGTCCTGGTGAAGCTGACGCCGCCGGAACCGGACAGCGACCAGCCACGGCCGAGTTCAAGCTGGGCGGTCAGCTGCGGTGAATAGATCCAGCTGTCGCCGAGTGCCATGCGCAGATAGTCGCTGCGGGCGGCGCTGAAGCTGGCGCCGATCGACAGTGCGGCGCTGACCTTGCGCGAATAGGAGATGCTGCTGCTGTAATAATTATACTCGCGCAGGTTGCCCGTCGTGCCATGCGGAAAGCGCGTCGCCGCGCCGCGCGCGCTCAGGGCGACCGTGTCGAATTCCGAGAAGCGGTGATCGAGAGCGGCGCCGACCGAATAGCTGTTGCGGCGCTGACGCTGAAGGAAGGCGGAGGACGGGTCGATCACCAGTGGAAGATCGGGGTCGATGGTGTCACCCAACAGGGGGTTCAGCAACGCCTCGCCGCTATCGACGACGGAACTGTCGAACGCGCCGCTAAGCGATGCATTTGTCCGCTCGCTCAGCTGTTCGGACAGGCGGGCACCAGCGCTGTAGTTGGTCTTGCTGTCATAGATGCGGGAATATTCAGTGTGGCTGATCGACCCATCGATGTTGAGCTTGCCGGTCGCGTGGCTGTTCTCCAGTCGAACCGAAAGGCGTCCGGTGGCGGTCGCGGCGCCCTTCGAATTGCCGCGATCGCCAAAGGGCGCGGAGGAATATCCGCCGTCGAGGGCCACCGTCGCGCCGGCCCTGGTGTCCGCCAGCGCGGCATGGGAACAAAGCAGGCCGGGCAGCAGCAGGGCCGCGCCCGACATGAGGATGTGGATGCGCTGAAGGCGCGACTTGACGATCATGGAAGGGCAACTCACGGCACGATCACCGTGTCGCCGCTCTCTATGTCGGGAATGGCATTCGGCCCTGACCCTATATTGCCCTTCATCGCACCCCCCAGATTGGCCCTGATCACGGTCGAGCCGCGGCCCGTCTTGCGCACGATCGCGACATTGTCGAGATTCGCGAACTCCGTAGTTCCCCCTGCCATGCTCAAGGCTTCAAGAACGTTAATATAGCGGCCCGGCGTAAAGCTGCCGGGGGCGCGGACCTTGCCCACTACCGAAAATTGCAGTCCGGTCGGCGCGCGAACCGACACTGTGACCTGCGGAACCTGGCCGCGATACTGGCCCTCCAGTCCTTTGCTTATCTCGGCTGCGATCTGGTCGGGTGTCCTGCCCTGCGCCATCACCCGGCCCACCAGCGGGAAAGAAAAACTTCCGTCGGGAAGGATGCGGAGCTGCCGTTGCAGCCGCTCTTCGCCCCACACATAGACCTCGATTTCATCGCCTGCGTTTATAGCATATGTCCGTGCCCCCGATGGTGCGGATTGCTGTTGCGCAGCAACGGACGTCGTCGTCACTGTCAAGGCCACGGCGATGGTTATTCTTGCGATTGCTTGAAACACGGCGTCCGATCCTTTAGTGTACCCGCATCGCCGCGCTATAGCACAGGATATTGGCTATACCATCCCCAAGCCGACATGGAAACGCGCAGCTGCGGCATGGCGGGCTGTTGTCCTGGCTGTTTTTCGCGGCACGTCATGCATCACGGGCTGGCCTTGCCGGCCTGCTTCTGGTTACGGCGGCCTGCGACAGCCGGGAGGAACGGGCGGCGAAGCTGGCCCAGACTGCGCAGGCCCAGGCCGAGGCGGGGGATCTGAACGCCGCGGGCCGGTCGATCGCTGAGGCGATCCGGGCGCGCGACGACATCCCGGATTATTATGTCCTGCAGGGACAAATTCAGCTTGCCACGAAGAACATCGGCCAGGCCTACCAGTCCTACAAGGCCGCCCTGGCGCTGGACCAGAGCAATCAGGAAGCACTGGCCCTGGTGTCCAACATCGCCTTTCGCGTGGGACAGCTGGAGGAAGCCACGCAAACGGCCGATCAGTTGCTGGCGCTGAACCCGGACTCGGTGCCGGCGCTCCAGGTCAAGGCGCTGGTCGCGCTTCAGAAGCGCAGGCTTGATGACGCGCTGGACCAGGCCGACCGGATCCTGAAGCTGAATCCGCAGGACGAGGGCGGCTTGCTCATCCGTTCGCGGGCATTGGCGCTGCAGGGCAAGATTCCCGAAGCGATCGACGTTATCAACAAGCTGGTCGCGGTGAACGGCCAGACTGTCACGACGCTCAGCACGCTGACCAACATTTACCGCGAGACCCGGGACGCGCCGAGCATGCGCGTGACGCTGAGACAGCAGATCGAAAAGGCGCCGCAGGATTTCTCCGCCAGGCTCGATTACGCCAATCTGCTGTACAAGATGCGCCAGTTCGCCGAGGCGCGGGCGGTGCTTGCCGATATCTTGATGGCCGACGTCCCGACGATCCTGATCCATCAGCAGGTAACGCGCCTGTGGACCGAGTTCGACAATGCGCCTTTGCCGCCGGCGCTGCTGGACAAGGTGGCGAGGGAAGCCAACACCGGGGCCCTGGAGACGGTGTTGCGCCACTTTCTGCTCGCCGGCCAGTATCGCACGGGCGAGATGATCATCGCGCGCATGCCCCAGGCGCCGCGAGCCACGCTGGCGCCTCTTCTCGGACGGTATCGCTTGGCCGCCGGCGATCGCGCGGGAGCCCGGGCCATTGCCGCCAGCGCGCTTGCGAAGGACGCGGCCAATGTGGACGCTCTGCTCCTTTCCGCAGCGGTCGACACCGCGGATCGGCGGCCTGCTCAAGCAATTATTCATGGTCAAATGGCCGTTAGTAACGATCCGTTGAACCCTGATGCCTATATCGTCCTCGCAAGGGCCCACCAGGCCAAAGGCGAGACATGGCGAGCACGGCAGGTGATGGAAGAAGGTTTGAAGCGCATTCCACAGAGCCAGTATCTCTATGATGCCTATCTGCCGTTCCTGCATCGCCTGGGCGCCAGGGATCGGGCAGTGATGCTGGCGCGTTCGCTGACACGAGTCAGTCCCGCGTCAGTCAAGGCGTGGGACCGGCTGGTCGCCGAATGCACAAGTTTCGATGCATCCTGCATCGCGGAGTCACAATCGGGCAAGTCCGTGGCGGAAAAGACATATGTGCTGGACGACACGCCCGGCACGGCGCAGGATCGCGGGCTGTTCGGCCGGCTTTAGGGGACAGAAATGAACAGGCCATTCAACCCCGGCCGACGCATGTCGGGGACAAAGTCCGTCCGGCTGACATCGAACGTCCTGCGTTCCATCGGTATCGTCAACGACATCGTCTGTTTCCTGCTCGCCTATCTCATCGCGCGCCTGCTCTACACGGCGTTGGTCGGCTATTATTACGATGCTCAGCTGCATACGACGGGCACGATCGTGCTGGCGGTCAACTTCTTCCTGATCCGCATTTCTCGGGACGCCTATTCGGGCTATCGCGGCCTTGGCGATGATATGGGCAGCGGCACGCTCGTCGACTTCATGGTCGCACTGCTCCTGACGATGCTGATCATCATCCGCTTCGACAAGCTGCCGGAATTCTCCAAGGGGCTGGGCTTCATCTTCGTGCCGACGAGCCTGGTCTTGCTGTTTCTCAGCCGCATCGTGTTTCGCGCCGCCGCGCGCGGCATGGCGTTGTCAGGCGTGATAGGGCAGCGGGTCATCGTCTATGGGGCCGACCGGGCAACCACGACGAAGGTGCTCGACCTGCTCGAGATCGAACGGCTGCCGCATGTTCAGGTCATCGGATTTGCGGATGACCGCAGGGAGCGCGTGGACAAGAGCCCCATCGGCGACATGCGCTATCTGGGCGAACTGGAAGATGTCGTGGCGCTCTCGCAGGGCGGCGAACTGGATCAGGTCATCATCGCATTGCCGATGGTGAGCCAGGACCGTCTCGATACGATTGTCGAAAAGCTCAGCGCCGGTGCCATCGACATCTGCATCATTCCACGCGAATTCCTGGTCCTTCGCAACCGCTATCGCATCAACTACATCGGCTCCCTGCCGGTGCTCAATGTCTGGCAGCTGCCGGTCAAGGACCTGCAGGGCATCATGAAGGAAGTGCAGGACCGTGTGCTTGCGGCCGTGGGCCTGGTCGCGCTGTCGCCGCTGCTTCTGCTGACCGCCATCGCGATCCGGCTGGAAAGCAAGGGGCCGATCCTGTTCAAGCAGGTGCGATTCGGCTTCAACAATCAGCCGATCAGCGTGCTCAAGTTCCGGTCCATGTATATCGACCGGCAGGATGTGACGGGCGGCGAGCGGACATTGCGGGACGATCCGCGCGTCACCCGGGTCGGCCGGTTCATCCGGCGCTTTTCGATCGACGAACTGCCCCAGCTCATCAACGTGCTGCGCGGTGAGATGTCGATCGTCGGCCCGCGCCCCCATGCCACCCAGATGCGCGTGGTCGGCGCCTATTATCATGACGCGGTGCGCGGCTATGCGGCGCGCCACAGGGTCAAGCCCGGCATCACCGGCCTGGCGCAGGTGCGGGGCTTGAGGGGCGAGATCGACACCATGGAACGGGCCATGAAGCGTGTCGAGTACGACATCTATTATATCGAGAACTGGTCGCCGCTCCTTGACCTCAGGATCATCATCGAGACCATCTTCAAGCTGCTCTGGGATCGATATGCCTATTGAAACCGGGGCAAGCGCGGCGAAACCATCAGAGCCACATCATTCGATCTCCGCAACCGAGCCGGACTGGTCGCGCGAGCACAAGAAATTCCTCGAATGGGCACCGTCCCGTTCCCTGCTCGCTGCGATCCGCGCCTATCAGCGCTGGCAGCGGCGACGTGGCCCGGTGGCTCTGGCGATGCGAAAATGGGCCGTGGCGCGCCATTGTTTCTGGAGCGTGGTGACAGGCTGCGATATCCCCGTCACGGCACGGATCGGTGGCGGTCTCCTGCTACCCCATCCCAATGGCGTCGTCGTTCATCCCGACGCCGTCATTGGCCCCAATTGCCTGCTGTTCCAGCAAGTGACCATTGGCGCCATCGATCCCGGAATTCCGACGCTGGGCGGTCATGTCGATGTCGGCGCGGGTGCCAAGATACTGGGAGCGGTTACCGTGGGTGATCACGCGCAGATCGGTGCCAATGCGGTCGTGCTGACCGACGTGCCTGCCGGTGCCGTGGCGGCCGGAATTCCGGCGCGCATCGTGCGGCAACCGCAGCACGGCGGAATGGAGCTCGTTTCGTGAGCACGGAGGCTGAACCAGCTGTGCCAGTGGCTGTCGTCATTGTGAACTACAGGACGCCGGAGCTTGCGGCGATATGTGCACGTTCCCTCGCCGCCGAGCGGGCAAGCC
>DATJLC010000097.1:0-4835 GCA_035490755.1 Sphingobium sp. | reverse complement strand
ACAATGCGCTGGTCCGGCGGGAACAACTCGCCGTCGCCGTGACTGCCCATGCGGAACGTTATGAGCAGCTCAGCAAGGTCGAGGTCACGGTTGACGTCAAGCCCGGCGTCGATCCGGCCAAGGTCTCCGCGCGACTGGACGCGCTCATCACCGAACTGATCGCCAATGGCCCGACGGCCGATGAGGTGAACCGGGTTGCGACGCGGACTGTCAGCGGGGAAATCAGCAGCCTGGAGGTCGTGGGCGGCTTTGGCGGCAAGGCCGCGACCCTGGCCGAGGGGCTGCTCTATTCAGGCGATCCGGCCCGATACAAGAAGGAACTGGCTGAGCTTGCCGCAGCCAGCCCGCAAAGCGTCAAGGCCGCGATGCAGCGCTGGCTCACCCGGCCCGTCTATGCATTGCGCGTCGATCCGGGCGAGCGGTCCGCTTATGAGGAATCGAAGCTCGCCGGCGCGGACGGTCCGGCAGACAGCGCGGCCGCGCCGCAAGCGCAGCCGACGCCGGCGAAACCGAGGCTGGCCTTGCCGGCGGTGACACCGACGCGCGGCATTGCCTTTCCGACTGTCACGACACGGCCGTTGTCGAACGGGGTCAAGGTCCATTTCGCCCGGCGCAGCGTGGTTCCGATGGTGCAGATGACGGTCAGCTTCGATGCGGGCATCGCTGCCGAGACACGGGACAAGTCGGGCATTGGCACGCTGCTCCTGTCGCTGCTGGAGGCGGGCACGACGACGCGTGATGCCATCGCCATCGCCGAGGAGCAGGAGCGGCTGGGCGCCAATATCTCGACCGGCCAGTCAATGGACCGCACCACCGTCTCGCTCTACGCCTTGTCCGCCAATATCGCGCCCTCGCTCGATCTGCTGGCGGACGTGATCCGCAATCCTGCGCTTGATCCGGGTGAAGTAGAGCGGTTGCGTGCGATCCAGCTTGCCGGGATCGACGCCGAGCGCACCCAGCCCTCTGCGCTGGCGGCACGGGCGATTTATCCCATTCTCTATGGGCCGACGCATCCCTATGGCATGTCTTCGCGCGGACTGGGCGATTCGGCTTCGGTGAAGGCGATCACGCGCGCGGAGCTGGGCGGCTATCATCGCCGCTGGCTGCGCCCCGAAAAGGCAGAGATCTTCGTCGCGGGCAATATCGACCCGGCGCAGCTCATGCCGCTGCTGGAGGCGCGCTTCGGCCGCTGGCCCTCCACGCGCGATATGCCGCCGGCCAAGGATTTCGCCGCGCCGGTGCCCGCGCCGCAGCCTGCCATCTATCTCATCGACCGGCCGCAGTCGCCGCAGTCCGTGGTCCTTGGCGGCTTTGTGACCGACCGCAAGGCGAGTGATGACCTCGTCGCCTTCGACATGGCGAACCGCATCCTCGGCAATGATTTCACCTCCCGGCTCAACACCGACATTCGCGAGGTGAAGGCCTGGTCCTATGGCGTCAGTGCCTATCTCTCCCCGCGTGAGGAACGCAGCCCCTATCTCGTGGTAGCGCCGGTCCAGGCGGACAAGACCGGGCCGGCCATCGATGCGGTGCGCCGTAACATGACGGATTTTCTGGGGACCAAGGGCGTGACCGGTGAGGAGTTCGCGCGGATCGTGAATGGCGCGATCGCGCGCCTGCCGGGCCGGTTCGAGACGACCGGCGCTGTCCTGGGCCAGATGCGCGAGGATGCGCTGGCGCGCCGGCCATTCGACTATGTCGAGAGCCTGCCGGGCCGCTACCGCGCGCTCACGCCCGCCATTCTCGACGGCGCGGCCAGGACCGTCATCGCACCCGACAAGCTCAGCTGGATCGTAGTGGGCGACCGGGCCGCGGTCCTTCCCCAGCTCAAGGAACTCGGCCTCCCCGTCACCGAGATTGACAGCAATGGCCGTCCCGCCAGATAGAATGCCGGCTGCCAAACACAGGGAGAAGCACAAAATGGCAAAGGTCGACGGCGCTTATGATTGCGTCACCAAGACACCGCTGGGCGATCAGGCCAGCGTGTTCACGATCGTCTCCAACGGCGACAGCTTTCATGGCACCAATGCCAACCTCCTCGGCTCCCTGGATGTGAAGGACGGCAAGGTCGACGGCAACCGCCTGACCTGGCGCATGGAGATGACGCTGCCCATGCCGATCCAGATGATGTGCGAGGGGATTGTCGAGGGCGACACACTCACCGCCAGCATCGACGCGGGCAACTTCGGCAAGATCACCATGTCCGGCAAAAGGCGGAGCTAACGAATTATCGTTACGATCCTGTTTACCATCTCCTGCTAGGCTCGATCCCACGACGTTGAGGGGAGCGTCCTTGTGGACATGATAGACGGCAGGCGATTGCGGTTACGAACCTGGCAGGGGGCAGGAGAATGACGATCTCCTGGCCCAGGAGTCTGCGTTGGGGTGGCCTGAAACGAAGCTCGCGCGACGCCGAGAGCAAGCCGGGGGCCGGGTTTGCCCATGCGCCTTCCTACACGGCGAGAACTCGCCCCTGGAACCGTGCGCCGGACGCCCATAACGATGCGTCGCCGCGCGCGCCCATCCTCGCAAGCAGGGATCTGCCGCGCCTTGAACCGGAGCCCGGTCGGCCGGCTGTCGTCACCCGCCCGCGATCCATGCCCCGCTCGCCGCAGCCGCTGAGCGAGGCCCAGCTCGATGAAATCCGCGCCATCCTGGCCGGCCAGGATGAAGTCGCCGCGCCCGCCGTGCAATCGCCTGAGCCGGAGGCGGAGGAAGACGCCGACATTCTGGACCTGTCGCTGGTGGGCACGATCCTGACCGATGACATGCCGCTATCCCGGCTGGTCGATCGTTTCGAGCAACAGGTCGATTGCAGAATCGCCATCGCCGACTCCATCAACGCGGCGGCACGGGTCCGGACCAGCACCAACCTGCCGGTCGAGGAGGAGGATATTTCGCCGGATGATGTCAACGCGGCCCTGCGCCTGGCGCTGGACAGGCTCAAGGCGCTTTCCGAGCCGCGCCGCCCGGCTTGATCACCAGGCCTCGATGGTGAGGATACACAGGCGCAGCCGCGCCTGATCCGGCCCGGTCCGCTTTTCGTCCACGGTCAGTTCCGCCACGACATGGCCGGGAATAGGGAGCTGAGCCTCCGGCAGCCTCGCGGCCAGCAAGGCAGCCCGGGCGGAAGCGTCCGCGCCGTTCAGAACCAGCGTCATTCCATGCTGCGCCCCGACGAAGGTGGCGCTGCACCAGGGGGTAAGTGTGCTGTCCACGATCTCCGATCCCGGCCCGGCTGCCGCGAGCAGGGCCGTCATCAGCCGTCCATGGCAGTCCCGGCGTTCCGGACGGGGGCTGCTGGGGAGGATCGATTCGGGCGGACGGCGCAGGATACGCAGGCGGCGGCCCGGCGGCAGGATCGCGCGCGCGTTCATGCTCGCGCCTCCGTCGGGGCGGGTTCACGCCGCGCGGCCATGAAATGGTCAAGCCGACGGCACATGCGGCTGGTCGGCTCGCGCCCGTTGCGCATGTCGAGGACGATGCGCGGATCGCGCACGGCGTCGCGCCCGAAACGGGTAGGGGCCATCCCGGTCTCGCGCAGGAACAGCTCGATCTTCCGCAGCATGGGCATGGGCGTTGACATGAGTGGCAGGCTCCTTTGCTGATTCGTGTAGGAATAATCCTATCTCCTATGCAAAATCCTACTTGTCTAGGAAAAATCCTTTCTGTATAGATCCGTCATGGATGAACTGTCGCCGCGCGAGACTCTGGACCGGCTGATCCGGGAACGGGGGGAGAATTACGGCGCTTTGTCGCGCCTGCTCGGCCGCAACCCCGCCTATATCCAGCAATATGTGAAGCGCGGATCGCCCCGGAAGCTCGACGAGGACGACCGCCGCATCCTGGCCCGCTATTTCGGCGTGGAGGAGCGGCTTCTGGGCGGGCCGGAACGTCCGGCGGCGGCGCCTCGCCTACCCAAGGTAAAACGGGCCGATCCCGTCATCGTGTCCCGGCTGGCGCTCGGCGCGTCGGCCGGGGCGGGGAGCCTGGACCAGGATGAGGCCGCCGCCGGCGCCCTTGCCTTCGATCCGCGCTGGTTGCGCGATCTGGGCGGCCGGCCGGACAGCCTCTCGATCATCCGCGTTGACGGCGAATCAATGGCGCCGACGCTTTCCCATGGCGACGACATCATGGTCGACCGCAGCGATGGGGCGGAACGCCTTCGCGACGGCATCTATGTGCTGCGCCTCGATGATGTGCTGATGGTGAAGCGCGTGGCAATGACGCTGCGCCGCGACTGCTTCTCGGTACGCAGCGACAATCCCGCTTACCCCGATTGGGAGGATATCGACCCTGCCAGCGTGGGGATTGTCGGGCGGGTCATCTGGGCGGGGCGCCGGATCGGCTGATCCTCACTGGTCGGCAACATAGATGAGGCAGGGGCGAATCTCATGCGGCTCGGGCCGCCTTCCGCCGACAACGAAGCGCGCCATATAGCCGCCGGCGGATGGGCTTGGCAGCATCTCGATCTGGCGGTAGCCGACCGCCTCGAACTCGCACTTGAGCTGAGGCGGCGGCGTGCCGTGATTCTGGGTGAGCCGGTTGGCGTCGACGACGATGATCTGCCCGTCCGGCTTCAGCGCCGGATAGAGCCGCCAGAGAAAGGCATAGGGCTCAGTAATCTCATGATACATATGGACCATGAAGATGCGGTCGAAGCTGGCGGCTGGCAGCTTGGGATCGTCCGGCGTGCCGAGCTTGACGCTGACATTGGTCCAGTTCTCGCGATTCACGCGGTGGCCGAGCGCGTCGATGATCTCCGGCATGATGTCCTCGGCCAGCACGCGGCCTTCCTTGCCGACGCGGCGGGCAAGGCGGACGGTGTAATAGCC
>DATJLC010000096.1:0-10282 GCA_035490755.1 Sphingobium sp. | reverse complement strand
CGCTGGACCTTGAGGGATGACCGCCCCGGTTTCGCAGCTGGTGAGCCCCAGGGACCTGGTCTCGTCCGGCCTGTGCACCGGCTGCGGCGCCTGCGTGGCCGCAAAGGACGGCGGAAAGGGCCTGCGCTGGGATAAAGATGGCCTGTTGAGGCCATTCGGCCCCGCAGGCTGGTATGAAGGCCGCGCCCAAGCCTTCTCCCGCATCTGCCCCTTTTCGCCGCTCGCCGCGAATGAGAGCGAAATAGCCGCGGCGCGGTTTCCGATCGCGCCCTGGGGGGATGGCTGGGTGGGACGCTTTGAGGCGGCCTATGTCGGCCATGCCGCCGAGCCCGGCTTTCGCGAGCGAGGAAGTTCCGGGGGAATGGTCAGCTGGGTGGCGGCGGAGCTGCTGCGCCGGGGGCTCGTCGACGGCGTCGCGCATGTGGCGGCCACTGACCCCGGCGACGGCGAAGACTTCTTTGGCTACCGCATGTCGCGCACGGTGGACGAAGTCTGCGCGCGCACGAAGTCCTGCTATTATCCCGTCGAGATGTCCGCGGTGCTGGCGGAGATGCGCGAGGTTCCCGGCCGATATGCGATCGTCGGCATCCCTTGTTTCATCAAGGCGGTGCACCTGCTGTGCGCCACCGACCCCGTGCTGTGCGACAGGGTCGTCTTCACCTTGGGCCTCGTCTGCGGCCATATGAAAAGCCGCCACATGGTCGAAAGCTTCTCCTGGCAGATGGGCCTGTCGTTGAAGGATGTGGAACGAATAGAGTTTCGCCTGAAGAACCCCGATCGGCCAGCGAACTGGTACACAGCACAGCTTGCCTGCCACGATGGCGAGACGCGTTCGCGGGACTGGTGGCATCTGGTGGACGGAGACTGGGGATCGGGCTTCTTCCAGAACCCGGCCTGTGACTTCTGCGACGATGTGGTGGCCGAAACGGCCGACATTTCCTTCGGCGATGCCTGGATCGAGCCCTATTCGTCGGACGGGCGCGGAACCAATATCGTCGTGGTGCGCTCGCCCGGGCTTCACGCGCTCCTTGCCGAGGCGATCGGCGAAGGACGGCTGGACCTCACGCCGGTGGATGCCGCCTTTGTGAAGGAGACCCAGGCGGCCGCCTTCCGCCAGCGCAGGGAGGGACTCGCCTATCGCCTTCGCTGGAGGCGCAAGGGCGTGCACCCCGTGAAGCGCGTCTTCCCAACAGGCGAACGGCCGACCCTTCGTCGCAGGCTCGTCTATCGGTGCCGGCATCATATCAGCCGTTGGAGCGTCAGGGTTTTCCGCCTCGCCAAATGGCTGGGCCGTCCAGGCCTGTTCCTTGCCTGGGGGCGATCGGTCCTCTTCGTGTATCACGGGTTCGCCTATTCACGGGGCTGGATAGGGCAGACGGTCGACTGGGCGGAACGCGCGCTCTCCCGCCCGGACAAAACTAGCCAAGACGCCCTTTTGCCGCCATGAAATCGAGAAAGGTTCGGACCTTGGCAGAGAGATAGTTGCGGCTGGGATAAACCGCAAAGAGAGGCACGGTGAAACCGACTTCCTCCGGCAGGACCGCCACCAGATGCCCGCTTTGCAGATCCGCCTCGATGAGCCAGGTCGGCAAGCAGGCAAGCCCCTGGCCTCCCAGAACAGCATGATGGAGCAAGGTTTCATTGCCGCTGCGCAAGACCGGAACGAACGATATTCTGGGCCCTCCCTTGCGTGAAGGAATGGGATTGGCCGTATCCGCCGAGAGCAGGGAGTAGATGAGGAAGGCATGGCCGTTCAGATCGGTCATCGATTCCGGCCGTCCGGCCCGCGCCAGATAGGATGGCGCCGCGACGAGCTTGAAAGTGAATTCGGCAAGCTTTCTCGCCACAAGCCCCTGTCCTAAATCCCGTGAAACGCGCAGTGCCAGGTCAAAGCCCTCGTTCACTAGACTGACTTGCCGATCGCTGAGATCAACGTCGAACCTCACCTCGGGATGCAGCGCGCGATAGTCGGCAAGCAGCTGTGCGAACCGGGGATTGGCCATCCAGACCGGCGCGCTAAAGCGAATCGTGCCGCGCGGCGTCACCGCCGTCCGGTTCACCGCTGCTTCAACCGTGTCCAGATCCTCCAGTGCGATCCGGGCCTGCTCAAAATAGAGCGCCCCCGCCTCGGTCAGGCTGACATGGCGGCTGGTTCGGTTTAGCAGGCGCGTGGATAGGCGCCGTTCTAGATGCATGACATGCTTGCTCGCCATGGCCGCCGACAGTCCCAATCGTTCCGCAGCGGCGCTGAAGCTCTTCAGTTCCGCGACCGAGCAGAACAGCCGGATACTCATTAGAGTGTCCATCAACATCAACCCAGGAGAAATACTGAGTGTTGTAATAGGGCAATGATCAACGAAATGGTATGTGAGAAGAGCAGGCTGTCAAATCATTGTGCGAGGTTGCCCATGTCAACACATGCTCATGCTCCCATTGTCTTGCGGTGAGGCGGCATGCACGGCATGACCATGACCCCGCTGGAAGCCCGGTTCCAGTCGTTCTCACCGCGTCTTAACCGGCGCCCGACAACGTTCGCGACCGTTGCCCTTCATGGAGGGGCGCTGGTCATGCTGATCCTCCTGGCTCTGCAGGTGGTACATCAGACTGGCCTGCTGGCGTGGTCGGTCGGTTTGGCCTACATCGTCTATGACACGATCCTGATCGCTTTTGTCGCGGTGAAGAGTTGGCCATTGCGGCGCCCGCCCGCACAGGCGCCGCTCGAAAAGGACACACAGACCCTCGCTGTCCTGCTCGCCGCCCACAATGAAGCGGCCGTGCTGGCATCCACGATTCATGCGCTTCTCCGGCAGGATATGCCGCCAGACATCATTCTGATCGCCGACGACGGGTCGACCGACGACACCCCGGCGGTACTGCGCCGCGAATTCGCTATGATCCCAGCATGGAGTGGCTCACCGGCTACCTCCCCGATATTGCCGTCGCTGCGCTGGTTATGTCTTCCACATGGCGGCAAGGCGCGCGCCCTGAACGCCGCGCTGGCCTGCATCGACTGCGATATCGTGCTGACGGTGGATGCCGATACGCATCTGGCGCCCGGCGCAATCGCGGCCATGCGCAGCGCCTTCCAGCGCGAACCGGAACTGGTCGCCGCAACCGGTCTGCTCGCGCCGATCTGCGATCTGAGCCTGTCTGGACGGCTGTTCCAGTGGTTCCAAAGCTACGAATATGTTCGCAATTTCATTTCGCGTTATGCCTGGATGCAAGTCGATGGTCTGCTGCTCATTTCCGGCGCTTTCGCCGGTTTCCGGCGCAAGGCGCTGCTGGATGTCGGCGGTTTTGATCCGGAATGCCTGGTTGAGGACTATGAGGTCATACACCGGCTCCATCGCCATTCGGTCGAACGCGATGCGGGATGGAAGATCCGGGTGCTGGGTGACGCACGGGCGCAGACCGATGCGCCAGGCAATCTCGCTGCCTTCCTCAAGCAGCGGCGGCGCTGGTTCGGAGGATTTCTGCAGACTCAGTTCTGGAACCGCGACATGGTTGGCAACGCCCGCTTCGGCCGGCTCGGCACGATGATGCTGCCGGTCAAGGCATTCGACACCGTCCAACCGATCTTTGGCCTCACCGCTTTCGCACTGCTGCTGTTTTTCCTTGCGACCGGCCAGTTCGTCACGGTCTGGCCCATTCTCGTTGTCATGGCGATCAAGGTCGTGATCGATCTCGGCTTCCACTGCTGGTCGATCACTCTCTATCGGCGCTGGTCGGGCGGTATGATGCCAAATGGATGGGCCCCGATCCTGCTTGCTTCGGTGGTGGAACCGTTCAGTTTTCAGCTTCTCAGGCATCTCGGAGCCGCGCTCGGCTGGGGAGCTTTTCTTACCGGATCATCGGGCTGGGGGCGGCAGGAACGCAAGGGCATCGCTCGTCATGTCCCAGTTGCAGGGGAGGAAGCTCAAGCCTGACCTGTACGCAGGCCGCCGCCGTCATACCGCGTCCGGGTATGGCCAGCCCGCCGTGTTAGCCGATTGGCCGCAATTCGGCAGGCAATCCTTCCGCTACCCGGGCGGTCTCGATACGCGGTGAATATCCAAAACCGTTGATATGTTCGAGCGGCAGCGCCGTTTCGCAAAACGCGCACTCGGCGGTTACGCGACCGACAAACCACTGGCGGCGCCCGCAGCCGGGGCAGCGATTTGGCTCGCCGTCATGATAGACAAACCTGAAGCCTCCGGTGCCATACGCCAACTGCCGCCCAGCAACCATCGGTTTGGGTATCAAATGCATCAGTACCTCCCTGCTTGCAGTCCATCCGTCTCAACGCCGGGATGGAGCATTTCGTCGCATTCAGTGCGAATTTATTCGCCAGCGGGCTCGGCCTGACAGTTGTACTTCCGTCATGGACCAGGCGCACGGCGACGAACGACAATATGCAGGACGGGCGGCATGGTGATAAGCATGGCCGGCGGTACGACGCCAGCTAATCGGGGTAATGTCGGCCCCCTTCGCCTATCCGGATGCGCATGCCCGAAGCCGGTTGATCCCTGCCTTCCCAGAAATGGCGATACCCAGCTCGGGCGCGGCACGGCCGCCATTCGGCGGGGCTAATGCGCGCTCGCGTCACCCCGATCACGCGTAGGCGGGCTTTTGTCCGGGCGGTTTGCGGCCTTCTCTGCACCGGGACGGTAAAACCAGCTTTCGAGCGAAGTGGTCACCGCAGCGCCGACGGCGTCGGCTAGCGCCGCTACGCGGTCCACGCCTTCCTCGGTTGCAAACTTCAGGCGGCGCTTGGCCTGCTTGGCGGTCATCTTCCCCGTCTTGTCGCCGGCGAGGGCTGCGGATGCGGCGGCCAGACCCGATGCCACAGCGGCCTGAACCTGAGGCGTTTGCAGTAGCTGGATGAGCCAGCCACTGTTCCGGCGCACTGCCTTGGGTATCTTGATACCGGCAACGCGCTTCGGCAGTCTTGCCTTTGTCTTTCCCTTGGCCATGGCTCTCTCCTGGCGTGGCCTCTAGGGTCTGTACCCTAGTCACTTTCCCTTGTTGCGGTCCTTGAGTGGATAGTCTTCCGGCCTGACCTTGCCGACATTGCGCCGGTCCTCGACCTCCTCAGGTGGGCTCCCGCCGGATGTCCGGGGGCCGAGGTCGGTGTCGCTCGGGATCACGTCGCCAGGCGGTCCCCGGCGCGGGCCTGTCCTTTTCGGGTCAGCCATTTCTCAACCTCGCAAGCTTCAAGAGGCGCTGAAGCATTTTCAACGCATGCCCCGGTCTCTCGTTCCGGGCGACGGGACGGGGGAGCCGCCAGCATTGCCCTACAGGGGCTGAACCTGCGGCGCGTGAAACCTCCGGATGCCTCTGACGTTCCAATAGGCATGAAACATTTTCCGCCACACGGACGCAGGTCTGCCGCAGGGCAGGGCGGTGGCGAAGAGGCCGCTTCTCCGCCAGCATCGCCCTCCCCGGATGGTGCGCCAAGGTCGCGATGGCGGCGATGGGTCGTCCGCCTTGTGGCCGTCATCATCGCAATACCGGTTCTGATCTGGCTGGTGCTTTATGTCACCAAAGGCAGTTTCCTGCGCGCCCCCTTTGAGAATGTCGCGAGTCGAATTGCCTATCGGCCAGTCACCGTGTCGGGCGACTTCCAGCTCTATTTCGACCCTCTCGACATCAAGTTCGTCGCGGATGGTCTACGCATCGGCAATCCCGATTGGGCAAGCAGGCCTCATTTGTTCCAGGCTGATCATGTATTGGTGAGGCTATCCACACTCAAACTCCTGTTCGGAGAGCGCGTAATAAAGCGCCTCGAGATCGACAGGGGCGCCGCCGATCTGGAATGGTCTGAGGATGGCAAGTCCAACAGCTGGACGTTGGGCGACCCATCGCGGCCAAGTCAGCCTCTGCGCCTGCCGGAGATCATTCGCGGCCAGGCAAGCGCGACAACGGTCCATTATCGCAATCCGGCGATTCAATTGGTGGCCGACATAGGCATCAATATGGTTGCGGCGCGGGACACACGCTTTACCAGCGAGATCGCTTTCTCGGGCTCTGGCAGCTTGCGGGCGCGGCCCTTCACTTTGTCCGGCCGGCTTCTTTCACCCAACGAGACTGTGGCGGGCGGGCAGAACCGCCTCGCGCTTCATGCCGTGGCGGCGGATACCGTGATGGATGTGAACGGCACGCTTCCCGGTGCCACTCGCATCGAAGGCGCTGACCTCGCGGTTCAGGTGCGCGGGCGCAATCTGGCCGATCTATTTGACTTCATCGGTGTCGCTGTGCCGGAAACCCGGCGGTACAGGCTTCGGTCTGCCCTGACCTACCGGGATGCGGCATGGCACTTCACAAGGCTGAGAGGCACTTTTGGAGACAGTGATCTCCGCGGTCGCCTGACCGTCGCCATGCCGGATCAGCGCGTGCGGTTGAAGGCCGACCTCACGACCGACAGCCTGCACATGATCGATGTCGGCCCATTTATCGGCTATGATCCGGCACGGCTGGAAAGCCGGGGCGCGGCAGGTACGATCTCGCGCGAGAACGGTACCCCCCGCATCCTGCCTGACGCCCCGCTGCGCATAGAGGCAATCCGAAACTTTGACGCCGACGTGGTTTACAAGGTCCGGGCGGTGCGCCCGGCCAGCGTGCCGATTTCCAACGTTGGACTTGTGCTTTCACTGGACCACAGCCTGCTCAAGCTCTCGCCGCTTACCTTTGACATGGCTGGCGGCTTCCTGTCTTCCGATGTCGTGATCGACGCGCGCTCGCTCCCGGTCCGCTCGAGCTACGACATCCGGCTGTCGCCGACGCCAATGGGCAGACTGCTCGCGCGCTGGGGCGTCGCGGAGAGCGGCACTACGGGCACGATCCGCGCCCGCGTTCAGCTCACCGGCACCGGCGATACGGTGCACGAGTCGCTCGCCACGTCGAATGGGCGCATTGCCATCGTTCTGCCAAAAGGGGCGATGTGGGCCCGCAACGCCCAGCTTTCGGAGCTCGATGTCGGCGTCTTCATCCAGAAGATGTTCGAAAAGAAACTCAAGGAGCCGGTGCGGATCAACTGCGGCCTTATCGCCTTTACAGTGCGCAACGGTGTGGCGGTGGCTGACCCGATCCTGATCGACACGACGAAGAATGTCATGCTGGGCCGGGGTAGCTTCAGCTTCAAGGATGAGAGCCTCAATCTCGCCCTGAGAGCGGACGGCAAGAAGTTCAGTCTGTTCTCCGGTCAGTCGCCTATTGGCGTGAAAGGCTATTTTGCCGGCCCCGCGATCGATCCGATCAGTCCGGAACTTCTGGCACGCGCCGGCGCTGGCCTGGCACTCGGCGTTTTCGCTTCACCTTTCGCAGCAATATTGAGCTTTATTGACGTGGGTGACGCGAAGTCCGCCGCTTGCGGTCCAGTTCTTGCCGGTGCAAAGGCGATTGCCCAACGCACGACAAAGGGCGAACCGCGCAAGGATGTCGGTCGGGGTGTGGTGTCGCAAACAGCGGGCCGCCAGTGAAGATCACGCGGCCTGGTTAACCAGGTTTCGACTTCAGCCAGGCTTGCGCACATTTTTTCGTCAGCGTTTCCCGCTTCCAGCATTTCTTATCCAGCGGCGGCAGGCTCGCGACAAAGCCATGAGCTGGATTGCCATAGACCCGGTCCGGCTGTGCCACCAATGCTTTGCGCAGTTCGCCAAGGCGAGCCTGGGCGACGCGATGGAGCTGGCCGCGCGGTGCAAAAAGGGCGTCGCGACCGACTGAGCCGGCCGTCTGGCAGAAATTCCGCTGGGCTTGCACCGTCGAATAGGCCGAGTAGGTGCGGGTGCCATATTGGTCGAACTGCTTTTGCCCCGCTTTGGAGCCATGCGTGCGGGTGAAATATTCCCCGACCGTCTTGAAGGCGCTCGCCAGCTCCGCCCTGTGATGCGCCAGCATCGCATTGTAGTTGCTGGTGGTTAGCAGCGTTGGCTCGAAATCGCACTGGAGGGCGGCGACGTTGAGCGCTGCCCGGAGGCTCCAGAGGAGCCCAGCATTCAGTTCGGCGGGGCTGGCGCCCGGCAGGCCGACGCCGCTTTCCGGCTCCGCGCCGGTCACTGGCGGCGATGTCACGTCGGGCGGCTGCCAAAAAAGCTGGGCCTGTGCTGCGGGTGCCAAGGCGAGCGTGGCGGGCAGGAGCATGCGTCTGCAAATGGTCTTTAAAGGCATGTCGTCACTTTCGCGAAGCTGACACACGGGAGCAACGGCAAAGGGCGCATGATAAGCTCACTCCGCCGCATCGGCATCGGGTTTTTTGGACGGTACCTCGATCCTGGGGGCTTGCTGGGTGGCGGTTGGCGTCGATGTGTTGGTGACGGTGCCCGCATTGGCCAGCGCGGCGCTCGCGTTCTCAAGTCTTGTGCCCTCGATCGTCACGTTGTCGAGGTCAGTCATGGCATCATTGGCGGTGCCGTCCACCACCTCCATGTCGCGCATGCTGACATTGTCGGACGACGACTGGGACGAACCGCAGCCAGCAAGGGTGGAGAGGCAGGTGGCAACGGCCAGGGCGGCGATCGGTATACGTGGCATGCCCCAGGCTCTAGCGGTGCGCGGGGGCATGCTCAAGAGGTGGGCGGGCAGCGGCTGATACTGTCGAGGAATGCCTTGCGGTGCAGTGCCAGTGCCGCGTCGACGTCGGCCATCCCGGCGCTGATGCCCAGCGCAGCCAGGCTGGTCACGCCATAGTCGCTGATACCGCACGGTACGATGCCGCCGAAGTGCAACAGGTTCGGGTCGACGTTGATCGCGGCACCGTGCAGCGTCACCCAGCGGCGCACACGCACGCCGATTGCACCAATCTTTCCCTCGCGGCCTTGGCGGTCGTGCGTCCAGATACCGATGCGGCCGGGCGCGCGAAAGGCCGTGACCCCAAGATCGCCAAGGGCAGCGATGACCCACCCCTCGAGCCGGTGAACGAAATTGCGCACGTCACGCCCCCGCCTGCCGAGATCGATATTGCAATAGACGATGCGCTGGCCGGGCCCGTGATAGGTGTAACGCCCGCCGCGCCCCGCGATATACACGGGAAAGCGCGGGTCGAGCATTTCGGCGGGATCGGCGCTTGTCCCGGCGGTGTAGAGCGGGGGGTGCTCCAGCAGCCAGAGGCGCTCGCTTGCCTGCCCTGCCGCGATTGCGACAGCACGCGCCTCCATGTCCGAGAGCGCTTCGGTATAGTCGACCGGCGCCTGTGCGATCCGCCACTCCGGCTCGCCATGGTCGCTTGGCATGCTGCTTGGGACATGGTCCTTGATCATGATCCACTCGATGGGGGCATAGCGGACGATTGACAAGGGCCATGGCGCGTGGCTGACACCGGTTATACCAATGGTCCGGCAGATCCGGCGAAGGAGCGCAACAGACATGCAACTGGACCTTTCAAGGACCTGGTCGGAGGCTGTGGCCATGATCAGGACCAATCTGGACATGGTTTCAGCGCTCGCCGGCATGTTCATCCTGCTTCCGCGCATTCTCATGTCCTGGTTGCTGCCCGAACCGCCGGTGCGCGAAGGCAGGCCCAGCCTGGGTGACCTGATCGCCGCCAATTCGGAGTTCGTCACGGCACACTGGCCTTCCATGCTGCTGAGCGTAATCGTGGTGGCACTCGGATCGCTGGCGCTGCTCGCGCTCCTCGTTCATCGCAGCCATCCGACGGTGGCGGAGGCACTGCGCATCGGCTTTCTTGCGCTGCCCGGCTATGTCCTTGCCAATCTGCTGCAGTCTATGGCGGTGCTGGCGGGCCTGATGGCGCTGGTGCTGCCCGGCCTCTACCTCATAGCACGGATGATCTGCATTGCGCCGGTGGCCGCCGCTGAACCCCTGCGCAATCCCGTCGCCATCCTGATGCGCAGTTTTGCCATGACGCGCGGCAATGGATGGCGCATCCTGCTGCTGCTCGCCGTGATCCTCGGCGTGGCGCTGGTGCTCACCTCTGCGGCCGGTGCGATTGCCGGGATCGTCGTGAAGCTGCTGCTGCCGCCCGACCTTGCGAAGCTGACGCTCATCATCATCGGCGGCCTGGCCGAAGCGGCTCTTGCAGTGGTCCTCCTGGCCGTCAGCGCATCGATTTACCGGCAGGCGCGCGATGCGGAGGCGCTCGCCTACTGATCGTCTGCGTCAAGCCCAGGTCGCGATCGGCGGCAGGCTCATCAATATGGCGTCAATATTGCCGCCCGTCTTGAGGCCGAACAGGGTGCCGCGGTCGTACACCAGGTTGAATTCGGCATAGCGCCCGCGCCAGCTGCGCTGCTGCGCCAGCTCCATCTCTGTGAAGGGCATTGCCATGCGCCGCCGCACGATCGGCGGG
>DATJLC010000095.1:0-1707 GCA_035490755.1 Sphingobium sp. | reverse complement strand
GCTCCATATGCGATTGCCCCGGGATGCGAAGGGAGATCACCATGCGCGCGATGTATTACGAAGCCTTCGGGGCGACACCCGAGATCCGCACCCTGCCCGACCCGACGCCGACGCCCGGCGGCGTGGTGATCAAGGTGGAGGCGACGGGGCTGTGCCGCTCCGACTGGCACGGCTGGATGGGGCACGACCCGGATATAAGCCTGCCGCATGTGCCGGGCCACGAGCTTGCCGGCAAGGTGGTGGCCGTCGGCGGGAACGTGCGTCGTTTCCGCGAGGGCGAGCGGGTGACCGTGCCCTTCGTCTCGGGCTGCGGCCATTGCGGCGAATGCCGCTCGGGCAACCAACAGGTCTGCGAGGAGCAGTTCCAGCCCGGCTTCACCCATTGGGGCTCCTTCGCCGAATATGTCGCCATCGATTTCGCCGACCACAATCTCGTGCACCTGCCGGAGGCGGTCGACTATGCGACGGCCGCCAGCCTCGGCTGCCGCTTCGCCACCTCCTTCCGCGCCGTCGTCGACCAGGCGCGGGTGACGGGCGGCGAATGGGTGGCCGTGCACGGCTGCGGCGGGGTGGGGCTTTCCGCCGTCATGATCGCCGCCGCGCTCGGCGCCAAGCCCATAGCCATCGACATTTCCGCGGAAAAGCTGGACTTCGCGCGCAAGATGGGCGCCGTCGCCGCCATCGATGCCAGCACGGTCGCCGATGTCGCGGAGGCGGTGCGCGAGATCACCGGCGGCGGAGCGCATGCCTCGATCGACGCGCTCGGCTCGCCCGTCACCTGCTTCAACTCGATCAGGAACCTGCGCCGGCGCGGGCGGCATGTGCAGGTCGGCCTGATGCTCGCCGACCACGCGACACCGCAGATCCCGATGGCCCAGGTCATCGGCCACGAGTTGGAGATCTACGGCAGCCACGGCATGCAGGCCTGGCGCTACGACGCCATGCTGGCAATGATCGAAAGCGGCAAGCTCGCCCCGCAACGGCTGATCGGCCGGCATCTCAGCCTGGAGGAGGCCGTGCCCGCGCTGACGGCGATGGACAAGGCGACCGACCTCGGCATCAGCGTCATCACGCGGTTTTGAGGGGCCATCCGGCCGGCTTCGCCTCCAGGCCCCTCATCCCGCTGCCGCCTTTACTCGCGCATATTGGTTGGGGAGAAGGTCGCGGCAGCGGGATGAGGGGCATACGCCAAACGATTGACATTCAAACGCCGATGGCCGCCAATCGCCATCGACAATGCCAGGAGGAATCGCCGCTCATGTCCCATGCCGCCTATGTCTTCGATGCCTACGGCACGCTGTTCGACGTGCATGCGGCGGTACGCCGCCATGCGGGCGATGTCGGGCCGGACTACCAGCTCTTCTCCGAGATTTGGCGCGCCAAGCAGCTCGAATATTCCTGGACGCGGGCGCTGATGGGCGCCTATGCCGATTTCTGGCAGCTCACCGAACAGGCGCTCGACTATGCGTTCAAGCGCATCGGCGGGGTCGATCCGGCGTTGCGCCAGAAGCTGCTCGACGCCTATTGGAAGCTCGATTGCTATCCGGAAGTGCCGGCCGTGCTGAAGGCGCTGAAGCAGCGCGGCGCGCATATCGCGATCCTCTCCAACGGCTCGCCCGCCATGCTGGCTTCGGCGGTGAAGAATGCCGCGCTCGACACCGTCATCGAAGACATCTTCTCGGTCGACGCGCTGAAGACCTACAAGAC
>DATJLC010000094.1:0-15068 GCA_035490755.1 Sphingobium sp. | reverse complement strand
CTGGACGACACCTGCCTTCATGCCGTGGCCGATCGCGCGGACGACCATGCCGAGTGCGGCCGACGTCTTGCCTTTGCCCTTGCCGGTATGGACAATCAGGAGACCCTTTTCGCGCGTCTTGCCGGCCATGATCTTCTCGCGCGACTCCTGTTTTTTCTTCATCTTCTCGTTGTGGCGTTCGTCGCTCATTTCCATCGTCATCACTCCTGAAGCTGGCCAAGGACCATGCCCGCGCTGTTTGATTTGGGCTTCCACATGCCCCGCTCGAGTGCCTCGGCCAGGCGCGCGGCGGTCTCCCGCAGGGCGGCGGGGTTGGCCGCAGCCATGAACCGCCGCACCGCTGCATCCTCGATGAAGGCAGCATAGACCGCATCGAAATGGTGATCGCGTACCGCATGGGTGGTCGCGGCGAAGGCGAAGAGATAATCGACCGACGCCGCGATCTCGAAGGCCCCTTTATAGCCATGGCGCATCACGCCTGCGATCCATTTGGGGTTGGTGACGCGGGCGCGCACGACGCGGCCGATCTCGTCCTCAAGCGTACGGATAAGGGGGCGTTCGGGGCGGCTGTGGTCATTGTGGTAGGCGAGCGGGCGTTTGCCGGAAAGATGCTCAATTGCCGCCGATATGCCGCCCTCGAACTGGTAATAATCGTCGCTGTCGAGCAGATCATGTTCGCGATTGTCCTGGTTCTGGACCGTCGCGTCGGCTTGTCCAAGCCGCTGGGCGAACAGATCGCGCTCGGCATCGCCCTCGACACCGGCGCCATAGGCATAGCCGCCCCAGTCGAGATAGACATTCGCGAGATCGCCGCGATCTTGCCACAGTCTCTCATCGATCATCGCCTGCAGGCCCGCGCCATAAGCACCCGGCTTCGATCCGAAAACGCGGTGGCCGGCGAGGCGCGCGGCCCGCGTGGCATCCTCGCCGCGGCTGATCGCTGCCGCCGTCTCGGCGCGATGGCGGGCGGCGGCGGGATTGTCCTCCGCGGGCTCATCGAGCGCCATCACCGCACGGGCGGCGCTGTCGAGAAGATCGATCTGCTCGGGGAAGGCATCGCGGAAGAAGCCGGAGACGCGGAAGGTGACGTCGACACGCGGCCTGCCAATCTGGGCCAGCTTCATCACCTCGAAGCCGATCACGCGCCCGGAGGTCCAGTCCCAGCGCGGGCGCACACCCATCAGCGCCAGCGCCTGGGCGATGTCGTCGCCGCCGGTGCGCATATTGGCGGTTCCCCAGGCGGAGAGCGCGATAGCCTTTGGATATTCGCCCTCCCGCTGCAGATAATCCTGGACAAGAAGCTCCGCCGAGCGCCTGCCGAGTTCCCAGGCGGTCGCGGTCGGCACCGAGCGAGTGTCGACGGAATAGAAATTGCGCCCCGTCGGCAGCACGTCGGGCCGGCCCCGCGTCGGCGCCCCCGAAGGACCGGGCTGGACGAAGCGCCCATCCAGCCCGGCGAGCAGGGCCGATCTTTCGGCGTCACCGCAGGCATCGACCCGGGGCGCGAGATCGTCGCGGATCGAAGCAAGGACGGCGGCCGTCGCCTGACCCGCTCCATCATGACAGAGCGAGGAAACGAGGGCGGCGGCAAGCAATTCCAACCGCTCGACAGCATCGCCGATCGTGCGCCACAGATCACGGGAGATGTCTGCCAGAACATCGGGCCTGGGCCCGTCCCACGCATCGCCCATCCGGCAATCCAGCGGGTCGAAACCAAGGTCGAGATCGTCCGCGAGCGCGCGCAATAGCGACGCCTGCCCGGGATGATCATAGCCGCGCGGTGTACGCGATAGCGCGACGAGGAGGTCGGTGCGCAGCCTTCCCTCGGGCGACCGGGTGAAGATGTGCAGCCCGTCGCGAATCTGCATTTCCTTGAGCTCGCACAGATAATTATCGAGCGCGGCGAGAGCCTCATCGCCATCGCCTACTGCGCCGGCATCTGCATCAAGGCCCTGCGACCGCGCCAGATCAAGGATCTCGCGGCGCAAATGGTCGATGCGGCGCGGGTCCATGCCGGCGGCCAGATAATATTCGTCGACCAGCGCCTCGAGCTGCTTCAGCGGGCCATAGCTTTCGGCGCGGGTGAGCGGCGGGGTCAGGTGATCGATGATCGCGGCGCCAATCCGGCGCTTGGCCTGCGTGCCCTCGCCTGGATCGTTAACGATGAAGGGATAGAACGTCGGCACCGGCCCGGCGCAGACCTCGGGAAAGCAGGTCCCGGACAGTGCGAGTGCCTTGCCGGGCAGCCACTCCAGATTGCCATGCTTGCCGACATGGACGATGGCATGCGCACCGAAGTGCCGGTTCAGCCAGATGTGAAAGGCGAGATAGGCATGCGGCGGCACCAGCGCCGGGTCGTGATAGCTCGACTTGGGATCGATATTATAGCCGCGCGCCGGCTGCACCGCGACGGCCACATTGCCGAAGCGGTGGATCGCGAGACGGAAGGCGCCGTCGCGAACAAATGGATCGTCGGCGGGCGCGCCCCAGCGTTCCGTCATCGCAAGACGCACGACTTCGGGCATTGCGTCCAGCGCCGCGACATAATCGGCAAGCGGCAAGGTAGTCTCGCCCGGTCGATCCATCGAGCCGAGGTCGTTCGTAACGCCAGATTGCATGGCGTCCATCAAAGCCGCGCCGTCGCTCGGCGGATCGGCGACAGCATAGCCGGCCTCGCGGAGCGCAGCGAGGATCGCCGCAGCGCTTGCGGGTGTATCGAGACCCACGCCATTACCGATGCGTCCATCCCGGTTGGGATAGTTGGCGAGTACTAGCGCTATCCGGCGCTCCGCCGGCGGCGTCCGCCGCAGCCTTGCCCAGTTCGCGGCGAGCTCCGCCACGAATGCGACGCGATCTGGCGCAACCCTGGGCACGATGATGCCGCATTCGGTGCGCGTATCGAACCATTCAGCCGCCTTGAATGCGATGGCGCGCGTAAAGAGGCGGCCGTCCACCTCGGGAAGCGCGACATTCATCGCCAAGTCGCGCGGACCCAGGCCGCGCGGCGAAGCCTCCCACGCGCCCTGCTCGATGCCGGCGAAGATCGTCTGAAGGATCGGGCAGTCGGCATCCTCCAGCACGCTGCCGATCCGGTGCTCGCCGGGCGAGGAAGCGGCGAAGGACGTGGCGTTGAGGACCACGTCCGGTTGAACGTCGCCCAGCAGACCGCGAAGCCAGTCAACAACAAAGGCCTCTCGCAGCGCCCGGACGTGGACTGCGAGCACATTTATCCCCCGTGCCTGGAGCGCCGCCACCATCGCATCCACCGCGTCGAGCGTGCCGGCAATGACCAGCGCGCGGTAGAAGACGAAAAGAACGACCGGCTGCCCGTCGATCCACCGCGCCCGAATGTCGCCGAGTGTTGGCCGCTCCGCGCCGCGCAGATAGAGGCCCGCATCGGCGACCGGAACAGGGTCGTCGGGTTGCCCCGCATCGTGCCCGATCAGGCGGGCAGCGACGCGCAGGAAGCTCGTCGCATTGGCGATGCCGCCTTGCCGCAGATAGCCGCGCAGGAACTCGCAGGTCTCTGGCGGCAGGGTTGAGGCCGCCTCAAGGCTGGGGTCCCGTTCGCGCCCATCGGCGATCGCCGCGAAGGCGATGCCCTTCTCGCGCGCGATGCGGGCGATCTCATCGATGCCATAGGGCCAGTAGCTCTTGCCGCCGAGCAGCACCACGCAAACGAACTTCGCGTGGGAGACCACCTTTTCGACGTACAGATCGACCGAATAGGGATGCATGAGCTGGAGCAGGTTGGCGAGCCGCACGCTGGGGCCGCTGGCGCTCAGCGCCTCTGCCGCGCGCGCGAAACAGGCAAGCTCACTGTCCGCCACCGTCAGAAACAGGATGTCGCCTGGCGATTGCGCGAGATCGATCGCCTCGTCGCCGTTGGACACCGTGCCGGGAGTAGCGGCGAGCAGGTGCATGTCAGGCGAGAACTGTCTTCAACGCGCCTTCGATCGCTTCCCGGTCGAGACCCTTCTGGCCGATCACCACAAGCTGCGACGCGCGCGGCTCATCGCCATGCCATGCCCGATCGAAATAATGCTGGATGCGTGGGCCGACCGCCTGGATCACGAGCCGCGCCGGGCGGCCCGCCACCGCGACCATGCCTTTGATCCGGAGGATATCGTGCGCCGAGATCAGCTCGGCCATGCGCGCCAACAGCGGCTCGACGGTGGCCACTGTCTCACCCATTACGACGAAGCTGTCGAAATCGTCATGATCGTGATCCTCCTCGCCATCATGATGCGAGCGCCGGGCGTCGGCATCGTCCTCGGCGTGCGCCAGCAGACCGAGCAGGACTCCGGCATCGACCGCGCCATGATCGGCCCGGACGATCCTGACGCCGTTTCGGGTCTCGCCTGCAATATCGCCCTCGATCCTCTCCAGCGTCGCTGCGTCGACGAGATCCGATTTGTTGAGGATCACGAGGTCCGCGCAGGCGAGCTGGTCCTCGAACAGCTCCTCAAGCGGGCTGTCATGATCGAGCGAGAGGTCCGCCGCGCGCGCGGCTGCGAGGGCTGTCTCGTCGCTGGCGAAACGGCCGGCGGCGACCGCGTCGGCATCGATCAGCGCAACCACGCCGTCCACCGTCGAGCGCGTCCGGATCTCCGGCCATTGGAAGGCCTTCACGAGCGGCTTGGGCAATGCCAACCCTGATGTCTCGATGATGATATGCTCGGGCGGATTGGGGCGATCGAGCAGCTTTTTCATCGTCGGCAGGAAATCATCGGCGACGGTGCAACAGATGCAGCCATTGGCCAACTCGACGATGTCATCCTCCGGGCAGGCGGCGTCGTTGCAGCCCTTCACCAGCTGGCCATCGACGCCGACATCGCCGAATTCGTTGATGATAAGCGCCAGCCGCCGGCCATTAGCGTTCCGCAGCAAATGCCTGATGACTGTCGTCTTGCCGGCACCCAGGAAGCCGGTGATGACGGTGGTCGGGATCTTGCTCAAGCCATGTCTCCAGGTTCGATTTCAAATGCGTACCGAGCGCGGGATATAGGTCCAGAGCGAGACCTTGGTCTTTCCCGGACGAATGTTCAGGGATTGGAACAAAGCGGGACGCTTACGAGCGGCGAATCAGGCGGTCCGCCATCGCGCCGAAGCTGAGGCCAATCGTCGTCCACAACACCGCCTGCATGCCAATGGCGGCAACACGGAAATCCCACAGGATGACGGCGGGATAATCCGCTGGCACCTCGTTTATCGCAGGCAGGCCGAGCTGCAGCATGCTGATGAGGAGCACATATCCCCCGGCGCCCAGCAGCAGGCCGTTCAGAACGCCGACCCGCGTCATGAGCTGCGTGGAGACCTTGACGGAAAGTATCAGCGCCACCAGCGACAGGCCGGTCATGGCGAAATAGGCAAGGGTGCGAAATGCTACCGTCTCATGCTGTCCGACCGCAGGAGGCGTTGGCGGATATTTCAGGGCCGGCGCCAACGCGATGGCGACAAAGGCGCCAAGTGCCAGCAGCAGGGCGAGCGATCGGGGGCCTATCGGACCAATCCGGCCATAGGTGACGGCGAAGACAAGCGCGAAAATGCCACCCACGGCGGCACCATAAAGGCCGATCGCCGTGAGCAGGCCGACGCCTTTCTGGGTCGCCCGGCTGACAAGCTCCGGCGCCGCGTCTGCGGCATGGTGCACGGCCTGCGTCTCGAAGGCGATCGCGAGATCGACCTGGGGCTCAGCGAATGCGCGCGCGAACAATACCGCAAGCATCGCGGCGAGAATGCCGGCCAGCATCCCCCGTACCAATAGGTCCCGGCTCATGAGATGCGCCCCACCTAGTGGCAGGGAAAACCGAGAAGATGCCGGCCGTCATGCACGAACTCATGCACGTACATCCCGTCGAACAGGGAAACGGCGCCCTGCTCGGTGCTGACGAAATAGAGGAAAATCGTCGCGAGAAGGAGGCCCAGGATCGCCCAAGGCAGTATCTCCCGGAGCGGGATGGCCATATTGCCACCAACTGGGACGAACAGGTCGTCGGCAACGAGAGTGAGAGCAGCCATGATAATCGCTCCTTCCGGGATGATGCGTCCCGCCGGGGTAAACAAGATATTCCCAAGGAAGGTCTGACTTTCGACCAGCGTCGAAACGCTGATCGATCACAGTGGCGCCACCGCGCCGGAATTGCACCGGCTTCTTCCCTGGCTTGACTCCAGCTTCCCTAGGACGGAACCGGGCGAGGCGTCAACGAACATTGGAGGGCTACCCTGGCCACGCGTCTTACCCTGCTCTGTCATGCCCCGACACGATCGATGCGGGAAGGCGGCTTTGCTTGCCCGGACGAACCGATTGATACGGGCGGGTTGGAGAAGGCCGCCCGCATCAACATGCCCGGTTCCCGACAGGACCGGATGCTGACGAGCCCGGCCCTTGCCGCCCGGCAGACCGCAGAGGCCATTCTGCCCGGCGCGGAGGTGGAGTGCGCCCTGCGCGACATGGATCCGGGTGCGTGGCGGGGCAGGAGCCTTGGCGAGCTTTTTGAGACCGATGCAGAAGCCCTCTCCCAGTGGATATCCCATCCGGCCCGTGGCGCGCCGGGCGGAGAGACGATGGATGAGGTCGTGACACGGGTTGGCGGCTGGCTCGACGAACAGTCGCGATCGGATGCCCGTGTCGTTGCGGTCACGCATCCCTCTGTCATTCGCGCTGTCATCGCTCTTGTGCTGGATGTCTCGGTGAGCGCCACCTTCAACATCGACATTGCGCCGCTGTCCTCGACCAGGCTTTCGTTCAACCGGCGATGGCGACTGCAGGAACTTCGCCTCCCCTAGGTCCCTCAGCTGAATATTGTGACGCTTGCGAAGCCGCGCGACCTCGCGTAACGGGCGCCTGTTCCTGGCGAAAGCATTGCCTTTCCGTCTGGACATGATCGCGCCGGTGCTCCGAGAGGGGCTTAAAACGGGAATGCGGTGAGGGCTGTTTCGACCGCCTGAATCCGCAGCTGTCCCTGCAACTGTAAGCGGCGAGCGCGATGCATATCGCCACTCCGGAAAGTCCGGGAGCGGCAGCCACTGGGCCGGACGCTAAGTCATGCGAGGCCTGGGAAGGCCGTGCATCAAGCCTTGACCCGCGAGCCAGGAGACCTGCCGGCGTCTGGTCGCTCTTGCCTTGGTCCAGGGGATGGCCGCGGCACGGTGAACTCCGTCTGAGCGACGAACGAGCGGCTGGGGCCGCATCGGACACGTGTGTCGGCCGCCCATGGCGTCCGGCCGCCGCGCGTGCCGCCCGTTCGCGCGGGGTGCCCCGGCTAGTCGCACGACGCCGGGGAATTATCTGTGATCAAGACCATGATTTCCACGAGCGCGGTCGCCGCGCTCCTGCTGCCCGCTCTCGCTTATGCCGAAGACGCCGATGCGGGAAACAAGGCCGACATTCTAGTGCTCGGCACCCGTTCCGACAATGCCGACGCGCCCATGCAGACCGGTAGCCGCCTCGGCCTCACCATCCTCGAGACTCCGGCCAGTGTCGAGACGCTGCCCGGCGACGTGATCCGCGCGCGCGGCGATCTTTCGATCGTCGATGCGGTGACACGCATGACCGGCATCAGCTCGGTCGCCAATCCGGGCAATGGCGGCACCGGCCTCGCCGCGCGCGGGTTCAACGGCCAGGGATCGGTGATGATCCTCTACGACGGCGTGCGCCTCTATCCGGGAGCGGGAACAGTGACCTTCCCGACCGATCCGTGGACGGTGGACCGGATCGAGGTGCTGCGCGGGCCGGCCTCGGTTCTCTATGGCCAGGGCGCGATTGGCGGCGCGGTGAACGTCATTTCGAAGAAGCCCACCACCGAGCGGACCGAATATGAGGCCGAGGCGGGCTATGGTTCGCAGGACAGCTGGCGCATTGGCGCTGGCGTCGGCGGGCCGATGAACGACACGATCAGCTATAGCTTCGACATCAGCCATAGGGAGTCGGACGGCTGGGTCGATCGCGGCGAATCCAGGGGGCTGGCGATCTCCGGGTCGCTGCAGTTCCGCCCCGCCGAAAATCTCACGATCACCTTGTCGGATGATTATAGCGATCAGAAGCCAACACGCTATTTCGGCACGCCTCTGATCAATGGACAGCTCGACGACCGCAACAAGCGGCTGAACTACAATGTCTCCGACGCGGTCATCCATTACAAGGACAACCGCACGACGCTGAAGGCCGAATGGGGCATTGCCGAAGGGATCGATCTCACCAGCATCGCCTACCGGCTGACCACCAACCGGCGCTGGCGCAATCTTGAAAGCTATTTTTGGAACGGCACGACGGGCCAGATCGATCGCACCGATTATCTGGGCATTGATCATGAGCAGACGCAAGTCGGCAACCAGACGAGCCTCGTCATCAGTCGTCCTGTTGGCGGACTGAAGAATGACCTCGTCATCGGCTTCGACGTCAATCACATCAAGTTCAAGCACAGCAATGATTTCTATCCGGGCGCTCCGTCCATTCCGGACAGTCCCGTCGACCCGTTCGTCTTCACCCCCGGTCTGTTCGACACCAGCGTACCGGTACTTCCCGCCTATCGCACACGGACCCGGCAATATTCCTTCTTTGCCGAGGACAGGCTGGCATTGACCGATCAACTCTCGGTCGTCGGAGGCATCAACTACGACCATGCCAATGTGAAGCGCTATATGATCGCAGCGGACGGCACAGAGACCGTACCGAGCGGCTTTAGCGCAGATGGCAAGACACTCCACAACATCACTTGGAGGATTGGCGCAGTCTATCAGCCAACGCCGGCATTCTCGCTTTATGGTCAATATGCAACGGCGGTGGATCCGCTTGGATCGCTGGTCACCTTCTCACCGAGCCAGTCTCAGTTCAAGAACACGACCGGCGATCAGGTCGAGGCGGGCGTGAAGGCGAGCTTCCTGGACGGGCGCGGCAGCTTCACCTTCGCGGCCTATCGGATCGTCAAGAAGAACCTGCTGGTGCGCGACCCGAACAATCTTGCCAGCTCGATACCGCTTCAGGTGGGCCAGCGGTCGGCCAGGGGGCTGGAGGCGTCCCTGGCGCTCAGTTTGCCGGCGGGGATTGGGATCGACGCCAATGGTACGATCCTCGACGCGAAGTTCGACGAGTTCAATGCCGCAGGAATTCCCTACAACGGCAACACCCCGCCGAACGTCCCCGAGGCAACCGCCAATATCTGGCTCACCTATAACCCCATCGAACGGCTGCAGTTGCGGACGGGACTGCGCTACGTCGGCCCAACATTTTCGGACAATGCGAATGCCTACCGCGTTCCCGCTTATGCGGCCGTCGATGGCGGGATGAGCTATGCAGTGACGCCGAATGTCGCGCTCAGCGTCAGGGTCTATAACCTGTTCGACAAGGACTATGCGACGACCACCTATAATGATGAGCAATGGATTCTAGGCCGTCCACGGTCCGTCGATGTCTCGGTCCGTGCTCACTTCTAACCGCCAAGCGCCAGCGCCTGGTCATCGAGCCAAGCGCTGGCTCTATCTCGTTCATCGCTGGATCGGCATCGGCACTTGCCTGCTTTTTGCAATCTGGTTCCTGTCCGGGCTGGTGATGATATATGTGCCGTTCCCGACGCTGACGCCAATGGAACGGCTTGCCGGGCTGGAAGAGATCGACTGGCGGCGCGTCAATGTGCAGCCTGCGGCAGCCCTTGCGGCGGCGGATATCGCCGTTCCGAAGAGCATGGCGCTGGAAATGCGCGATGGCGCACCGGTATGGCAAATCGATTCCTGGGAAGGGCCGCAACGGACAATCGCGGCGGCGGCCCACCGCCCCGTCAGGCCGGTCGACGCGGCGATGGCGCGACGTGTGGCCGTCCGCTTTGGCCGCGCGCCCGTGCAGACGCTCGAACGGATCGAGAGGGACCAGTGGACCGTAGCGGGCGGCTATGACAGCCATCGGCCGCTATGGAAGGCGGCGCTCGACGAGCCCGGCGGCACGGTTCTCTATATATCCTCGATGAGCGGTGCGGTTGTACTGGACACGCATCGTCAGGAGCGCTTCTGGAACTGGCTGGGATCGGTGCCGCACTGGGTCTATCCAACGGTGCTGAGGCAAAATACTGCATTGTGGCGGCAGGTCGTGATGTGGGTTTCAGGCCCCTGCATGGCCGTCGCGATTACGGGCATGTGGATCGGTATCTTGCGAGTACGGCTCGGACGCCGCCGGTTCAAGGACGGGCGTGTTACACCCTATCGCGGCTGGATGCTGTGGCATCATGTCGCCGGCCTCACGGGCGGCACGTTTCTGCTCACATGGATTTTCAGTGGATGGCTGTCCGTCGATCCCGGTCGGCTGTTCGCCAGCCCCGGAATCAGTAAGGCGGTACAGATCCGCTATGCGGGGGGCGCTGTGCCGCCGCCGTTCACCATTGACCGCCTTGGTCAAATGGCTGCCGGGGCAAAGCGAGTCGAACTGCGCTGGATCATGGGAGAGCCGTCGCTTGTGATCGAGCGCGCCGCAATGCTTGCAGAATATCTCGACGCCACAAAACTGGCGCCGATCCGCAGAAGCGAGCCCGCGATCCTGAGGGCCGCTGGACAGCTGGTGCCGGGCGCGCGCATCGCGCAGGTCGAGCAGCTAATCGCACCCGATGCATATTGGTACGAGGTCGGCGCACTGCCTCTGCTGCCCGTCCTGCGAGTGAAATTTGACGATCCGGCGCGAACCTGGGTCCATATCGATCCTGCGACCGGTGCAATCCTTGGCGATCTCGACACCCGCCGCCGGATCTATCGCTGGCTTTTCGATTTGCTGCACAAATGGGACCTGAACGGTCTGACGCTCCACCGGCCGGCGTGGGACATTGTGCTGTGGCTACTGTTGTCTTCGGGTCTGGTTACATCGATCAGCGGCATATGGATCGGTTGGCTCAGATTGAAGCGCTCAAAGCCAGGCGACTAGGCGCTTGGCATTCGGGTGATCATGCCAGCCAGTCCGCGCCTTCCTCCTCGCCGCCATGTTCCCCCAGCAGGGGCGGTGGCAGCCTGTATTCGACTGGCGTCGCGGAGAAACGGATGGGATTGGCGAGCAGCTCCACCTCGCCGGCAAGTGCGTGCGGCATGGTGACGACCATGCCGCGCTGCCGGACATGGGGATCGGCGAACAGCGCGGGCAGGTCGTTGAGCGATCCCACCGGCACCCCCTCGGCCGACAGCAGCGCGACAATCTCGTCCCGGCCCCTGTGCCGCAATATCTCCTGCAATGCCGCCTTAAGCGCCTCCCGATGGGTAAAGCGCAGTTGGGCGTCGGCAAATCTCGGGTCGGCCGCAAGAGCCGGGCAACCGAGCGCCAGGCACAGCCGCTCGAAATGCGCCTGCCGCCCGGAACTTATGAAGATATGACCGTCCGCACAGGCAAAGACATCCGACGGCGCGCCGCCATTGCCGGCGGTGCCAAGCCGCTGCGGCGGTTCCTTCGACAGCAGATAGCTCGACCCCACATGCGACAGCGCCGCCACCGCGCAGTCCAGCAGGGCAAGATCGATGTGCTGCCCCGAGCCGCCCTTCGCATCGCGATGATAAAGGGCCGCCAGGACGGCAGCGACAAGCTGATGGCCGGTAAACACGTCGACGAGGCTGGGGCCGGTCTTGCTCCATGGCCCCTCCGCCGGCCCGGTGATGCTCATCCACCCGCTTTGGGCCTGGAAGATCGCGTCATAGCCGGGGCGGTCGGCATAGGGGCCGTCCTGGCCATATCCGGTGAGCGACGCATAGATGACGCGCGGATTGGCCTGGCTGACATCGTCATAGCCCAGACCGTATCTGGCGAGGGTTCCCGGCCGGAAATTCTCCAGCAGGACATCGCACCGGCCCGCCAGATCGAGGATGCGAGCCTTGCCCTCGGCCCGTGAAAAATCGCAGCGGATCGAGCGCTTGTTCCGGTTGGCGGAGAGATAGAAGCCGGACTCGACTGTCCTCGCCCCGCCGGCATCGCGAACGAAGCTCGTGCCATAGGCTCGCGCGTCGTCGCCATTGGCGCTCTCCACCTTGATGACATCGGCCCCGAAGTCGCCGAGGGTCTGCCCGGCTAGCGGACCGGCCAGAACCCGGGTGAGATCGAGCACCCGTATTCCGGCAAGGGGTCCAGGCATCGCTATCTTCTCCCGCGCTTTGGCTTGGCCCGACGATCGCGCAGAGCGCCACGGCGCGCAAGAATGCTTCGCCCCTTCGGCCAACTCTCCAACCGGTTGATGATTTGGCGATCGATCCGGGCGCTTGGTTGACACTGCCTGCCTTCTGGTTTGCTGTCTGTTCAAAGCCAAAAAGGCAAAAAAGATGAAACAGGAGGGGCAGGGACATGAGACAGCAGCCATTATTCACCATGGGCGCCGTTGCCGGCGTTGCCATGTTCGCGATCGGCGTGCCCGCCGCCACGGCCCAAGCGCAAGGGACCGACAGCACGGCCGCATCATCTGCGGGCGGTAGTGACCAGGTGGAGGAAATCATCGTCACGGCCCAGCGCCGGGAAGAGTCGATCCAGCGCGTTCCCATCGCCATCACCGCCATCAGCGCGGCGCGGATCGAGGCGGCGGGGATCAAGACCGCCGACGATCTGCAACTGCTGGCCCCCTCGCTGAATGTCTCGCGCAATTCGAACGGCCTCATCCCCTTCCTGCGCGGGGTCGGCACGTTCAGCTCCTCGCCCGGCCAGGAAGCGTCGGTCTCGCTCTACGTCGACGGCGTCTATGTGCCGCAGCCGACAGGGACGCTGCTCGCCTTCACCAGCATCGAGCGGATCGAGGTGCTGAAGGGCCCGCAGGGCACGTTGTTCGGGCGCAACTCGTCCGGCGGCCTGATCAACGTCACCACCCGCACGCCGCGGGAGGATGTTCTGGACATGAGCCTGACCTATGGAAATTATGGCACGACGGAGGGCCGGCTCTACGCAGCGACAGCGCTGTCCGACAGCCTTGCGGCCGACATCGCCGTCTATGGCATGGACCGGGACGGCGGATTTGGCCGCAACCTGTTCAATGGCGACAAGACCGGGCGCCATCGCGAGATCGGCGTGCGCAGCAAATGGGTCTGGACGCTGGCGGACAACATGAAGCTCAACCTCGCCGCCGATTATTCGGATCTGCGCAGCGACGGGGGCGTTGCCCGCCGCGTTGCCGAGGGACGCAAGGCCCGGAGCGGCTATGCGCAACCCGACGGCTATTACGACATCTCGTCCAATCTCCCGCCCTTCATCTGGACCAAGAGCTGGGGCCTGTCGGGCGACTTTCGCCTCGACATGGGCGGCGCGGAGTTCGTCAGCATCACCGGCTATCGGCGGGTGAAGTCGCATTATCTGCTTGATACCGACGCCACGCCGACGCTGGCGTCCGAGGTCGATGTCAGGGATTTCAGCTCCAGCCTTTCGCAGGAGCTCCAGGTCAGGTCGGCCCCCGAGAGCAGCATCAAATGGATCGGCGGCCTGTACTATTTCCGCTACGTCAACGGCTATGACCCCTTCATAACGCTGGCTCCGAACGCGGCGCCACGGGTCGATCGGACCCGGCAGAGGCTCGAATCCTATTCGGCCTTCGCGCAGGTGGACCTGCCCCTGGGCGAGCGGACCACCGTGACCGGAGGCGCGCGCTACACGCACGACGATCGGACCTTCCGGTCGACCAGCACGTCGGCGTCCCGGACGATCGCGCCGGTTGCGGTCAGTTTCAGGGAATGGTCGTGGCGCGCGGCGGTGAATCACCGGCTGACCGACTCGATCATGGCCTATGCGTCGGCCAGCAGAGGCTTCAAGGCGGGCCTGTTCGACCCCGTCACGCCGACCAACGTGCCGGTGAAGCCCGAAGTGAACCGCGCCTATGAGGCGGGACTGAAGAGCGAGCTGTTCGACCGGCGGCTGCGCCTGAACCTGGCGCTGTTCCACTATGACCTCAGCAATGTCCAGATCTCCGCGCAGTTCGGCGCGGTGGCCCAGTTGCAGAACGCCGCCAAGGTGAAGGTCGATGGCGCGGAACTGGAAGGTTCGGCGGTGCTGGCAAAAGGGCTTTCCGCCGATTTCGCGGTTTCGCTGCTGAACTCGCGCTTTGTCGATTTCCCCAATTCCCTGATCCTCGTGCCCGCCGCCAACGGCAATGGCAATGTCAGCAGCGTCGGGAGCGTGGCCGGCAACAAGACGAGCCGCGCGCCGCGCTTTTCGAGCAGCCTCAGCCTCGTCTATTCCACCCAGATCGGCGACTATGGCCTGCGGCTGGCCGCGACCGGCTATCATCAGTCGAAATTCTATTGGCAGCCCGACAACCGGGTGATCCAGCCGGCCTATGACCTGGTCAATGGCGATGTGCGGCTGACCTTGCCCGGCGGGCGCTGGCAGCTGATCGCCTATGGCCGGAACCTGCTGGGCGAGAAATATGCCGTCACCTACAATCCGAGCGCGCTTGGCGACATCTACTCGCCGGCCGCGCCCCGCACATATGGCTTCGGTTTCGGTCTGAAGCTGTGATGACATCGGGAGAAGGCAGGGTCCGCGTCTGGTACTGCCTGATCCTGCTGACGCTGATCAACATCATCAGCGTGGTCGACCGGACCCTGCCCGCCGTTCTCATCCAGCAGATCAAACGCGATCTCGATCTCACCGACGCCCAGTTCGGCCTGATAAACGGGGCGGCGTTCACCCTGGTCTATTGCCTGGTGGCACTGCCCCTGTCGAACATCGCCGATCGCCGGTCGCGCAAGGCGATCATCGCCCTGAGCCTGATATTCTGGAGCGCGATGACCATGGCCGGGGCGGCAAGTCGCCGCTTTGCCGAACTGGCGCTGGCCAGGGTCGGACTGGCGGTCGGCGAAGCCGGCTTCCTGCCCGCCGCGCAATCCATGATCTCCGACCGCTTCCCGCCCCATCGGCGGGGCCTTGCCCTTTCCATCCTGATGGCGGGTTCCTCGATCGGGGTGATGGCGGGGCTGGTCCTGGGCGGGCTGCTCGGCGAAGCGCTGGGCTGGCGGATGACCATGGTCGTGGTCGGCGGCAGCGGCCTTGTGCTCGCCCTCGCCTTTGCCACGACCGTTTCCGAGCCCTTGCGGGGGCGGCCGGCGACCGGCGGGTCCAACAGCATATTCGAGAC
>DATJLC010000093.1:0-1852 GCA_035490755.1 Sphingobium sp. | reverse complement strand
CATGGGCGAGCGTGGCGACATCATCCGCACCATGCAGCGGGCCATGCACGGCGAGCCGCGCGAACTGGCGGTGTTCGAGCCGGGAGATGACGGCCGAACCATCCTCGGCCGCGTGGCCGCGAAGGGGCTGGCCGACGAGCTGCGAGACCGGGGCTATTTGGTCATCGACGGGGTGGATGGCAAGGCCCACTACGTCGCGCTTAACGCCCGCGACGAGCTGGCGAACTACCCAGCCGGTGCCGTGGTGGAGGTGAAGGGATCGGCCAACGTGCGCGCCGCCGACAAGAACATCGCCGCACTGGCGAGCGGTGGCCTGTACCGCACCGATCATCACCTCGCCATCGCGCAGGGTCAGGCCGTTCCCGGCCGCGATCCGCAGGAAGTCGTCGCGGCCCACGTCCGCCGCCTCGAAGCCCTGCGCCGTGCCGGCATTGTGGAGCGCGTGGCCGAGGGGCTATGGAAGGTGCCGGGCGACCTGCCCGAGCAGGGCCGCCGCTACGACGCGCAGCGCCTGGGCGGCGTGGCCGTTGCACTGAAATCGCACCTGCCCATAGAGCGGCAAGCCCGCGTGATCGGGGCCACTTGGCTTGACCAGCAGTTGATCGGCGGCGGCTCGGGCCTGGGCGACCTGGGCTTTGGCGGCGAGGCCAAACAGGCGATGCAGCAGCGTGCCGACTTCCTGGCCGAACAGAGGCTGGCCGAGCGGCGCGGGCAGCGCGTAATCCTAGCCCAGAACCTGTTGGGCACGCTGCGCAATCGGGAATTGGCGCAGGCCGCCAAGGACATTGCGGCCGAAACCGGCTTGGAGCACCGGCCCGTGTCCGACGGCCAACGCGTGGCTGGCATCTACAGGCGTTCCGTCATGCTCGCTAGCGGGCGCTACGCGATGCTCGATGACGGCATGGGGTTCAGCCTGGTGCCGTGGAAGCCGGTGATCGAGCAGCGGTTGGGACAACAACTCGCTGCGACCATTCATAAAGGATCGGCTTCCTGGGAACTCGGAACTCGTCGAGGTATATCGATTGGATAGAAGCTAGTCTTCCGTCAACAGGTGTAGCCATCCCTTGCTAGCGGCTTCCATAGAACTTTTCCACGAACGAGCGACGGTAACTCTGGTGGCAGGCTAGGCAGCTTTGCTGGGTTTTGGAGAAAGCCGCGATGACTGCTTGGCCGTCATTCCGCTGTGCAGCCTCGCCCATGGCGGTCGCGGCGTCATGAACCTGTCCATCAAGACCCCGAAACTTTCCAGCGTCTGCCCCAAGCCAGGCAAGGATGCGCATCTTTTCCGACATGGGCGGCTCGGCATGCTTGGCAATTCGTGGTGCTAGCTCGGCGACCAGTGGCCAGTCTTCTTTGGAGATCGCGCCCGTGACGACTTGCATGTCGCGCCCGAGTCTTTCCATTATGGTACGAAGCGCCATTGGCTTTGCCGCCTCTACGGACTGCGCACCGAGTGCCGTGGCGAAGGTTGCCAAGAGCACGGACAGCGAGACTGTGAAGAACGATCTGGGTTTCAAGGGCTGGTTCACGAATTTCTCCATTGATGTTGTGACGAATGCTTTGGGTCTAACGAATGGTTGCAGGTGTCCTCAAAATTCCAAGCTCAGCGCGATCGATCCGAATGCGTGATAGCCCGCCTGCTGGTCGAACTCGCGGGTTCTCCAAACGCGCATCACGGCAAGCCGCACGCCACGTCCGGCAACGATCCATTGGCTGCTGATGCCGAGAGCTGCTTGCGCGACCCAAGGCCGTCGGCTGACATGGTGGCTATGCCGGAACATGTTTCCGTCGAGTGAGAAGTCCCAGGCGACGGCTTTACCCTCCAGGTTCAGGAAGACATGTGCCCCAGGTT
>DATJLC010000092.1:0-5839 GCA_035490755.1 Sphingobium sp. | reverse complement strand
TTCGCCCGACCTGACGCGGCCTTGGTGAAGCTCATCGTTCGTGCCCACCAGGCGCGCAAAACCTTGAACGCCACCACTTCCGTCGAAGCCGCCGCTGCTCAGCTTGGACTGACCCAGCGTTATTTTGCCGTGCTTCTCAGGCTGAGCTTTCTGGCGCCCGACATCACCGCCGCAATTCTGGATGGCAAACAACCCATCGCCCTCAATCGCCAGCGGCTGGCACGCTTGGGCAATCTGCCGCTCGATTGGCGCGAGCAGCGGGCGCTCCTCGGCTTCGCTCTAGCCTGATCGCGATTCTGCAATGATGCAGCAGCAGATGCGCAACTGCTGCGCATCGCATCTGGCGACCGCCAAATGCGGCTTTTGAGAAACTGGAAGGAATTGGCCCGCCGTTCGCGTTCCCAGAAGCGTCTCCAGTCACCAAGGCGATGCACCCAATCACGCGGAATCGGCCGGAAACAGCGGAATTCCCGACATGGATCAGGCGCGAAAAGTACGCGCCCTCGACAAAGCTAATAAGAGTGGTGGGCGATGACAGGCTCGAACTGCCGACATCCTCGGTGTAAACGAGGCGCTCTACCAACTGAGCTAATCGCCCCCAGGCGGGATCAACCCGGAACGGGAGGCCTGATAGACCAAAAGCCGGGCCGGTGACAATGGGGCGCTGTTCAACCCCCGAAACGCAAGCCCGCCCTGCGGCTCGCCGCGAACCACGCGGCAATGTTCTCGGCGGCTTCATCGGACAGGCTGATGAACACCCGGCGCGCATCGTCGGGGTCGTTGGCGCGCAGGAAGATGCCGCGTTCGGTCAGCTGCCCGATCCAGCGCAGGGCGGTCGTCGGCGGCACCGCCGCCGCGATGCACAGGCTGGAGACCGACACGCGCTTGCCCGCCAGCCGCGCGGCCATGAGGTCGAGCATCATGTCCCAGGCCGGGTCGGCAAAGAGATCGGGCGGCAGGTAGCGGTCGCGCAGCCGCCTTGCCTGGAGCAGCGCGCGGACCTCCTCCCTGCTGATCGTGCTGCTCCCGCCCTGGCGCGCGGCGGGACGGCGGACCGGCGCGCCGAAAGCGGCGGGCGCGGGGGCAAAGGCCGACTGCATGTCGTTAAGGCGGCTGGAGTCGCCGAGTTCATTCCTCTGGCCATCGCTTTGATCATTGCCCTGGGTCAGCCGGTCGATCGTCTGGGCGAGCCGCCGGACTTCGTCGCTGAGCCGGTCGAGACGGATGCTCTCGGGTTCCCGGCCGACATCGTTCAGCCGGGCGAGATTGCGAGACGAACCGGCAATGATGCACAGGGCCATCGCGATGTCGGAAAGTCTCGGCTCGCAAAGGAGCATGGCTTTGGCGCTGCCAAGCGACGCCACGGCCGCATCGAGCCCGGCCAGGTCGACCAGGACGAGGAGGCTCGCGTCGCTCAGCCCCGGCCATGCCAGCGCTGCGCGAATCGAAGCCTCTGCATAAGGGCAATTCGGCCCCGTACCCCTCAGGTCCAGCATGAGCGTATCGGCCGCTACCGTCAGCTCCAGGCGCTGCGCCGCTTCTTCCAGCGCCGTCGCGCCGATCAGCCGCAAATTCGCGCCGTTGGCCATGGCTGCAAGATCGAAACGCTGATTTTCTCCGCCGAACAGCAGCAGGCTCGGCCTGTCGTCCACAGGACCTGGCCATGGCATCTGCGCTGGCCTGGACGGCGCACCTTCCGGAGAGTGGGAAGCCAGAGCGAGATTGTCGGCATATCTGAACATGATCAGCCCCGTACCTGATTTGTTCGGAGGCTTATGCCCGATATGGAGGCCATTTTGAACCCGTTTTGTTCCATTTCCGACAAGATGCCTGCTTCTGCCCGCCTTCAGCGGATGAAAGCATCCATTTCGGGTCCGGTATCGATCCGCCCTGGCATCGCCGGTTTTCCACCATGCCCGGTGCAACAGGGAAATTGCCGATGGCAAGGGCGTTGACTCCCCGCCGCCAACCGTTATTGCGCGGCGACATCGGACAAACCGCCTGGGCCGCTGGTTGAGCTGACAGGACCGGCCACCCCCTCACGCCGCCGCTTGTGGCAGTCGCAGGGTCAATCTGGTCTCGCGAGGGATGCGCGCACCGCCGCGATCCATCCTGGCTTTTTCCCGCCGGTCCGGCAAGGCTGCCAACAGGGAAGGAATCGGGCATGACCGCAATCGGACAGGACACGCTGGGGACTCGCGAGACGCTGAACGTCGGCGGCAAGGCCTATGGTTATTACTCGCTGGCCAAGGCGTCGGCAAAGCTGGGCGACGTCTCGCGCCTGCCCTTCTCGATGAAGGTGCTGCTGGAGAACCTGCTCCGCTTCGAGGACGGCGTCACCGTCACCACCGGCGACATCCAGGCGGTCGTCGACTGGCAGAAGAACCCGGTCGCCTCCGACAATGAGATCCAGTACCGCCCGGCGCGCGTGCTGATGCAGGATTTCACCGGCGTACCCTGCGTCGTCGACCTCGCCGCCATGCGCGATGCGATGAACGCGCTCGGCGCCGACGCGACCAAGATCAACCCGCTGGTGCCCGTCCATCTCGTCATCGACCACTCGGTCATGGTCGACGAGTTCGGCACGCCCAAGGCCTTCGCCGACAACGTCGAGCTGGAATATCAGCGCAACGCGGAGCGCTATGAGTTCCTGAAATGGGGTTCCAAGGCGCTCGACAATTTCAAGGTGGTGCCGCCGGGCACCGGCATCTGCCACCAGGTGAACCTCGAGCATATCGCGCAGGCGGTCTGGACGAGCGTGGCGCCTGACGGCACGGCCATCGCCTATCCCGACACCTGCGTCGGCACCGACAGCCATACGACGATGATCAACGGCCTCGGCGTGCTCGGCTGGGGCGTGGGCGGCATCGAGGCGGAAGCGGCCATGCTCGGCCAGCCGGTCTCCATGCTCATCCCCGAGGTGGTCGGCTTCAAGCTGACCGGCGAGCTCAAGGAAGGCATCACCGCCACCGACCTCGTCCTCACCTGCACCCAGATGCTGCGCGCCAAGGGCGTGGTCGGCCGCTTCGTCGAATATTTCGGCCCCGGCCTCGCCTCGCTCAGCCTCGCCGACCGCGCGACGCTGGCCAATATGGCGCCGGAATATGGCGCGACCTGCGGCTTCTTCGGCATTGACGACAAGACTCTCGACTATCTGCGCCTGACCGGCCGCAGCGAGGAGAACATCGCCCTGGTCGAGGCCTATGCCAAGGCGCAGGGCCTGTGGATCGATCCCGCCGCGGCCGATCCCGTCTTCACCGACGTGCTGGAGCTGGACATGGGCACCGTCGTGCCCTCGCTCGCCGGTCCCAAGCGCCCGCAGGACAAGGTCGCGCTCGACAAGGTCGACGACGTGTTCAACGCCGACCTCGCAACGGTCTACAAGAAGGCCGTCCCCGCCCGTGTCGCCGTCGAGGGCAAGGATCATGACATCGGCGACGGCGACGTCGTCATCGCCGCGATCACCAGCTGCACCAACACCTCGAACCCGAGCGTGCTGGTCGCCGCCGGCCTAGTCGCCAAGAAGGCGGTCGAAAAGGGCCTGAAGCCCAAGCCTTGGGTCAAGACCAGCCTCGCCCCCGGCTCGCAGGTCGTCACCGACTATCTGAACAAGGCTGGCCTCCAGGCCTATCTGGATGAGGTCGGCTTCAACCTCGTCGGCTATGGCTGCACCACCTGCATCGGCAATTCCGGCCCGCTCGCCGAACCGATCAGCAAGGCGATCAACGGCAACGATATCGTCGCTGCTTCGGTCCTGTCCGGCAACCGCAACTTCGAGGGCCGCGTCTCCGCCGACGTGCGCGCCAACTTCCTCGCCTCGCCGCCGCTGGTCGTTGCCTATGCGCTGAAGGGCACGGTGACGCAGGACTTCGTCACCACCCCGATCGGCCAGGGCGCCGACGGCCACGACGTGTTCCTGAAGGACATCTGGCCCTCCAATGCGGAGGTCCGCAGCGTGATGGACGGCGCCATGAACCGCGCCATGTTCGAGGCACGCTACGCCAATGTCTTCAAGGGCGACGAGAAGTGGCAGGCGATCGATGTGGCCGGATCGGACACCTATAGCTGGCGCGCCGGCTCGACCTATGTCGCCAACCCGCCCTATTTCGAGGGCATGGGCATGACCCCGGCGCCGGTCGCGGACATCGTCGAGGCAAAGCCGCTCGCCATCTTCGGCGACTCGATCACCACCGACCACATCTCGCCCGCCGGCAACATCAAGGCGACGTCCCCTGCGGGCATTTATCTGCTCGACCATCAGGTGACCCAGGCCGACTTCAACAGCTATGGCGCGCGGCGTGGCCATCATGAGGTGATGATGCGCGGCACTTTCGCCAATATCCGCATCAAGAACCTGATGCTGGACGGCGTCGAGGGCGGCATGACCCGCTATCAGGGCGAGGTGATGCCGATCTATGACGCGGCGATGAAGCACAAGGCCGACGGCACCCCGCTGGTCGTCATCGCGGGCAAGGAATATGGCACCGGCTCGTCGCGCGACTGGGCGGCCAAGGGCACCAACCTCTTGGGCGTGCGCTGCGTGGTGGCGGAGAGCTTCGAGCGCATCCACCGCTCCAATCTCGTCGGCATGGGCGTGCTGCCGCTCCAGTTCCAGCCGGGCCAGGGCCGCGAGAGCCTGGGCCTGACCGGCGACGAGAGCTTCAGCATCGCCAATGTGGCAGGCCTGAAGCCGCGCCAGATGGTCGATGTGAACGTGACCCGCGCCGACGGTTCCAGCTTCACCTTCCAGGCGCTCTGCCGCATCGATACGGTCAACGAGCTGGATTATTTCCTCAACGGCGGCATCCTGCCCTACGTGCTGCGCAAGCTGGCGGCCTGAGGGCCGCCACGCGCTTGGAATCGGTATCAATCCTCCCCGGCACGGGGAGGTGGCGCGCGCGAAGCGCGTGACGGAGGGGATTATGCACCAGGCGCAGCCCCTCCGCCCCTTCGGGGCACCTCCCCGTTGTCGGGGAGGATTTTTGGTCCCGTAATCAGCGCTCCAGCCTGATCTCGAACAGCCTTGGCCAGTTCTTTCCGGTGACGAACAGGCGGCGGCCTTCCGCATCCCAGGCGATGCCGTTCAGGACATCGTCCTGGCCCTTCACGCCCGCCCGCGCGGCAAGTTCGGCCAGCTCGATCCAGTCGATGACCTTGCCGCTTGCCGGATCGATGCGGGCGATGCGCGTCGACATCCAGATATTGGCGAGGATTTCGCCTTCGACATATTCCAGCTCGTTCAGCATCGGCACCGGCTCGCCATTCCACGTCACCGGGAGCCGTCCGGTCTCCTCCAGCGTCGCCGGGTCGAGGAAGCGCAGTTCCGCCGTGCCGTCGCTCATGATGAGGTGCCGGCCGTCGCTGGTTATGCCCCAGCCTTCGCCCCGATAGGCGAAATCGCCGGATTTCTTGAGGCCGGGCAGTAACCAGACAAAGCCCTTGCCATGCTGCCAGGTGAGGCTGACGAGCCGGTCCCGCCACAGCGTGATGCCCTCGCCGAAATAGGGCGGGGGCACCTTCACCCGGCGCAGCACGCGACCATCCTCGAGGCGTACCACCCGAATGTCGGACCGGCCGACAATGCCCGTCGATTCATAGAGCAGGCCGTCATGCCAGAGCAGCCCCTGGGTGAACGCGCCGGCGTCATGGGGATAACTGCGCACCAGTGCCCAGCCGGTGTCGGCCGGCGCGGGCACGCCGCCGCAGAGCAGCATCAGAGCGAAGCCGAGGCGGCGGATCACGCCTCCGTCTCTGCCGCCAGCGCTGCCTTGAGCCAGTCCGGGATCGGCAGGGCGGCGAGGTCCTCGACCCGCCGCAGGTCGATGGCGAGCCCTTCGTT
>DATJLC010000091.1:0-5017 GCA_035490755.1 Sphingobium sp. | reverse complement strand
GGTCGAAGGCAGCATCCTGTTCCGCATCCTTAGGGACAGCGACATCGAACTGGAGGAAGAGGCCGAGGATCTCGTCCGCTATTACCGAAGCGCCATCAAGCGGCGCCGGCGCGGGCGCGTGATCCGGCTGGAGATCGAGCGGGGCGTGGCGCCTGCGGTCGAGGACCTGCTACAGACCATGATGCAGGGCCATGATGCGATGACCGTTGGGATCGACAGCTTCATCGGCATCACCGACCTTGCCCTGCTCGTCGAGGAGGATCGGCCGGACCTCAAGTTCGTGCCCTTCTCGCCGCGCTTCCCGGAGCGCATTCGCGAATATGGCGGCGACTGCTTCGCCGCGATCAGGGCCAAGGACATCGTCGTCCACCACCCCTATGAGAGCTTCGACGTCGTCATCGCCTTCCTCAACCAGGCGGCGGCCGACCCTGATGTCGTCGCGATCAAGCAAACGCTCTATCGCGCGGGCAAGCAATCGGCCGTCATCCGCGCGCTCATCGACGCGGCCGAGGCCGGCAAGTCGGTGACTGCCGTCGTCGAGCTGAAAGCCCGCTTCGACGAGGAGCAGAACCTGTTGTGGGCGAGCGCGCTGGAGCGTGCGGGGGTCCAAGTCGTCTATGGCTTTATCGACTGGAAAACCCACGCCAAGATCTCGATGGTCGTGCGGCGCGAGGGCGACCAGTTCCGCACCTACTGCCATTTCGGCACGGGCAATTACCACCCGGTGACCGCGCGCATCTACACCGACCTCAGCTTCTTCACGGCCGATCCGCGCGCGGGGCAGGACGCGGCGGCGATCTTCAACTACATCACCGGCTATGTCGAGCCGACGAACATGCAGCTTGTCGCCATGTCGCCGCTCCATCTGCGCGATCGGCTGACCGCACTGATGGATGCGGAGATCGAGTTCGCCCGCGCGGGCAAGCCCGCCTCCATCTGGGCCAAGATGAACAGCCTGGTCGACCCGGCCATCATCGAAAAGCTCTACGCCGCGAGCAATGCGGGTGTTAAGATCGACCTTGTCGTGCGCGGCATCTGCTGCCTTCGGCCCGGGGTTCCGGGCATGTCCGAGAATATCCGGGTAAAATCGATCATCGGCCGTTTCCTCGAACACAGCCGCATCTGGGCTTTCGGCAATGGCCGCGCCCTGCCCAATGACAAGGCCAGGCTCTTCATCAGCTCGGCCGACTGGATGCCCCGAAATCTCGACCGGCGGGTGGAATATATGCTGCCGATCGAAAATCCCACCGTGCACGACCAGGTTCTCGACCAGGTGCTGGTCGCCAATCTCATTGACAATGAGCAAAGCTGGGAACTGGACAGCGACGGCAATTATCACCGCCTGAGACCCGATGGGCGCCCCTTCAACCTGCACACCTATTTCATGACCAACCCCTCCCTCTCCGGCCGGGGCGCGGCGCTGCGCAAGAGCGAGGCCGTGCCGAAGCTGACATTGCGGCGGGCATGATGACCCTGCTCGACAGGATCACCCAACCGGCGCAGCCCACGTGCATGGCAGCTGCGGTCGAGGAGGCTTTTGCGCGGGTCGCGATCATCGACATTGGTTCGAACAGCGTGCGTCTGGTCGTTTATGACGGCCCCCGCCGCATTCCCTTCACCCTGTTCAACGAAAAGGTGCTGGCGGGGCTCGGCGCCGATCTCGGCACGACCGGCCGCCTCGGCGCGGACGCGATGGACCGGAGCCTGCTTGCCCTCGCCCGCTTTCGCAGGCTGTGCGCGGACATGGACGCCACCGACATACGCTGCGTCGCCACCGCCGCCGTTCGCGACGCCACCAATGGCCAGGCCTTTGTCGAGCGGGTGGCCGAGATCGGTCTTTCGGTTCGCGTCCTGTCCGGCGAGGAGGAAGGCCGCGCATCCGCTCTCGGGCTGATCTCGGGCATGCCGGACGCCGACGGCATCATGGGCGACCTGGGCGGCGGCAGCCTGGAGCTGGTCCGCGTCAGGAACGGCGAAATCCTGCGTGCCCTGTCAGTACCACTGGGCGTCCTGCGGGTTCGGGAAATCCGGGCACGCGGTAAGAACGCGCTGGCCGAAAAGGTCGCTGCGGCTCTTTCGCACTTGGACTGGCGCAAGGACGGCCAGAACCTGCCATTCTACATGGTCGGCGGCAGCTGGCGCGCGCTGGCGCGGGTCGACATGCTGGCGCAGGATTATCCGCTGCCCATTTTCCAGGGCTATGAGATGGCGCCGGCCCGTGTCCCGGCGCTCCAGACCCTGCTGGCGAATGTCGACCGCGCCACGCTCAAGGCGGTCCCGTCGCTGTCCGGCGGGCGCATCCCAAACCTGCCTGACGCCGCGGCCGTGCTCGGCGAGATTGTCGCCAATCTCAAGTCGAGCCGCCTTGTCGTGTCGGCCTATGGCCTGCGCGAAGGGCTGCTGTTTCACGGCCTGCCCGCGGCGGTCGCGAGTCAGGACCCGTTGCTGGTCGCGGCGCGCGTGGAAGGCGATGCCCAAGGCCGCTTCGCCGGCCACGGCGACCTCATCGACCAGTGGATTGCACCGCTTTTTGCCGAGGACGATCCAGCCCTGCGGCGTATCCGCCATGCCGCCTGCCTGCTCGCCGACGTCGGCTGGCGCGCCAATCCTGATTTCCGGGCTGAACGGGGCCTGGAAACGGGCCTGCACGGCAATTGGGTGGGAATCACGCCCGCCGAGCGCGCGATGCTGGGTCAGGCGCTCTATACGAGCCTCGGCGGCGGCCAGACGGCGACTAGTTCGCTACAGCGCCTGACAACGGCAGGCGCGCTGGAACGCGCGGTGCAGTGGGGACTGGCTATCCGCTTTGCCCAGCGCCTGTCCGGCGGTGTCGCGGCCGCGCTTGAACGCGCCTCGATCGCGCTGGAGGACGACGTGATCGTGCTGAGCCTCCCGGTTGATGACCACTCGCTGATCGGCGAAGCGGCCGAACGTCGCCTCAAGCAGTTCGCTCAGGCAATGGGCAAGGGCTATCGCATAACGTCGTAAGCAGAGCCATCCTCAGGCCAGCGGGCGGAACCGCCAGCGCAGCAAAGGCCGAGTCAGCAGCAGGCCCGCGACAAACCCGCCGACATGGGCGGCCACCGCGATCTGCCCCAGCCCGCCCTCGCCAATGCGCGTCGCAAAGCCAAGCAGCGCCTGCAGCACGACCCATCCCGCCGCCAGCCAAAGGACACGCACCACATTGGCCGAGAACGGGCCCCAGCCGCGCACATCCTGGCGGCTGTAGAGCAGCGCATAGGTGCCCATCAGCGCGGAGATCGCGCCGCTGGCGCCGACCATGGGAATGCCGCTGTTGGGGTCGATCGCCCATTGCGCCGCCGCCGCGGCATAGGCGCCGGCGGCATAGAGAACGAGCAGCGGCCAGCGGCCCAGAACATGCTCGACCTGGCGGCCACAGAACAGCAGCATCAAAAGGTTGAAGCCGACATGCAGCCAGCCCGCGTGGATCAGCGTGGCGGTGAGCGGAGTGATCGCGACCGGCAGCCATGGCGGCGTCGCTCCCTCCAGCCCGGCTAGCCCGTCGACTCGCAGCGGAATGAAGCCGCCGATGATCGCCGCGCTGTCGAGCAGGCCGCCCGTGTGCAGGACGACGAACACCGCCAGCGTGACAAGCGCAAGGATGTTGGTCGTTCGGCCGGGAGGCAGGGTCACCGTGGGACTACCTTGTGCGAGGGGCGGTCAGATGAACTCGATCTTCTCGATCAGATAGAATTTGTCCCCTGAAGGCACCGTGACCTCAACCTCGTCGCCGACCTGCCGACCGATCAAAGCACGGCCGAGCGGGCTTGAATAGCTGATCATGCCCAGCCGTGCATCCGCTTCCGCCTGACCGACGATCTGGTAGCGCACCGGCTGCTCGTCCTCGTCCAGCAGAGTCACGGTCGCGCCGAACACGACCTTGTCGCCGGACAGGGTGGTCGGATCGATCACCTGGGCGCGCGACAGCTTGTCCTCAAGATCGGCGATGGTTGCCTCGACCTGGCCCTGGCGCTCCTTGGCGGCGTGATATTCGGCATTCTCGGAAAGGTCGCCATGGGCGCGCGCCTCCTCGATCGCATCCACGATCAGCGGCCGTTCAGCCTTGAGCCCGCGCAGCTGCTCGGTCAGCTTCTCATAGCCAACGGCCAGCATCGGCATCTTGTCCATGGTCGCCATTCAAACTCCTACTGCGTCATACAGGCCGAACATCATGATGTTCCCCCGGCCCACCCGCGTTCCCGGGTGACCCGCGCCTGACATTATGGATGTATCGGGAGATCAGCCTTGCGGGAGAGCATAATAGGATTGGAGCGCCCTAACTTCAAGGGGACGCGCACGCACCGCCTCCATCGCGTCCACGACCGCCACCGATGCCGCCGCCGTCGTGAAGCTGGGCACCTTGAAGCGGAGCGCGCTCGCGCGGATCGACTCACTGTCCTTCAGCGACTGCCAGCCCTCGGTCGTGTTGAAGATGATGTCGATGTCGCCGTCGGTGATGCGGTCCACGATATGGGGCCGGCCCTGCGCCACCTTGTTCACCGTTTCGACGTCGATGCCCTCGTCCGCCAGGAAGCGCGCCGTGCCCCCGGTTGCGACAATCCTGAAGCCCAGCGCCGCGATCTTGCGCACCGCCGGCAGAACGATCGCCTTGTCGCTGTCCTTCACCGATACGAACAGCGTGCCGGTGGTCGGCAGGACGACGCCGGCGCCAAGCTGTGACTTGGCGAAAGCGGTTGAAAAATCGCTATCGATTCCCATGACTTCGCCAGTGGACTTCATCTCCGGTGACAGGATCGGGTCGACACCCGGGAAGCGGCCAAAGGGGAACACCGCCTCCTTCACCGCGATATGGCGAATGGCGTTGCGGTCGATGCGCGGCAGGTTTCTCAGTTTTTCCCCCGCCATCACCCGAGCCGCGATCTTGGCGATGGGCGTGCCGATCGCCTTGGCAACGAAGGGCACGGTGCGGCTGGCGCGCGGATTGACCTCGATCAGATAGACAAGGCCGTTCTTGACCGCGAACTGGATGTTCATG
>DATJLC010000090.1:0-5402 GCA_035490755.1 Sphingobium sp. | reverse complement strand
AGGATGAGGAGCCTTCAGTGACCCTTGACGACCTCGAAGCCCGCATTGCCACCCGCGCCGCCGCATCGCCTGACGAGAGCTATACGGCCAAGCTCATCGCCCGCGGCATGGAAAAATGCGCGCAGAAGCTGGGTGAGGAGGCGACGGAGGCGGTGATTGCGGCGGTCACCGGCAATCGCGCCGAACTGGTCAAGGAAAGCGCCGACGTGCTGTTCCATCTGCTGGTGGTGCTGAAGGCCGCCGGTGTTCCCCTGGCCGAGGTTATGGCCGAACTCGATGCCCGCACCGCCCAGTCGGGCCTCGCCGAAAAGGCGTCGCGGACGGAGCAGAAGTAATGGCCAAGCGTCCACCGGTGCTTGCGCCCTATCACCATTTCACCAAGGCGCAGTGGAGTGCCCTGCGCGCCGACGAGCCGATGACGCTGACGCGTGAGGACATTTCCCGCCTGCGCACGCTCAGCGACCCGATCTCGCTCGAGGAAGCCGAAGAGGTCTACCTGCCGCTGACGCGCCTCCTGAGCTTTTATGTCGAGGCGGTGCAGGGCCTGCACAATGTCTCGACCCGCTTCCTCGAAGCGCCGGACGAAAAGGTGCCCTTCATCATCGGCGTTGCCGGATCGGTGGCGGTGGGCAAATCGACTACGGCGCGTATTCTGCAGGCGCTGCTGCAGCGCTGGCCATCCAGCCCCAAGGTCGATCTGGTGACCACCGACGGGTTCCTCTATCCCAATGCGGTCCTCGCCGAACGCGGCATCATGGAGCGCAAGGGCTTTCCCGAAAGCTATGACCGGCCGCGCTTCGTGCAGTTCCTGGCCGACATCAAATCGGGCAAGGCCAATGTGAAGGCGCCGGTCTATTCGCACCTGGTCTATGACGTGGTTGATGGCAGCGAAGTCACCATCGACCGGCCGCATATCCTTGTTGTCGAGGGGCTCAATATCCTGCAGCCCGGCGAATTGCCCAAGGATGGCAAGCCGATCCTGTTCGCCTCGGATTTCATCGACTTCTCGGTCTATATCGACGCCGATACCGACGATCTTGAAGACTGGTTCATGGAGCGCTTCTTCCGCCTGCGCGAAACCGCCTTCAAGGACCCCACTTCGTTCTTCCGCCGCTTTGCCGAAATGAGCGAAGCCGAGGCCGGCGAATTCGGCCGCATGGTCTGGCGCACCATCAACCTGCCCAACCTGGAACAGAACGTGCTGCCCACCCGCGGCAGGGCCGACCTGGTGCTCAAGAAGGGCAAGAGCCACCTGATCGAGACGGTGCAGCTTAGAAGGGTTTAGTACGTCCCCGGCTGGGGCTGGCTGAGGACGATCTGGTTGCCGTCGGAATCGCGGAACTTGGCGGTCTTGAAGAAGCCGCCGATCGCCTTGGAGGCGGGCTTGAGCCCCTGGAGCTCGAGCCGCCCCAGTTCTTCGCTGAGGTCGTCGACGACGAGGGTCAGCACCGAGGCGCCGGCGCGATCGGCATCGGTATGCACCTGTACCCAGGCGCCACCCGGCAGTTTCCATTCGGCCTGGTCGTTCATCGGCCGGGCATCGGCCTCTCGCCCGAACAGCCGCTCATAGAAATCGAGGGCTTCGGCAATGTCTTCCACCGCGATACCGGCCAGCGCGTTGGTGATGGTCAAATCAGCATCCTTGGGTTCTGCCTCAAGCTCAACTCTAGCATGGTGACCACAATGGGGCACCGCTGTTGGCGTTTTGCCAAGGCGCTGCTATAGGCGGAACGCAATAGATGGAGGGCGCGATGGCGGAACTCAAGGTCGTGGTGGCGGGCGCCGGCGGGCGCATGGGCGCGGCCAATATCCGCGCCGTCGCCGCGCTCAAGGGGCTGGCCCTGCACGGCGCCGTCGCGAATCGCGGGCTCACGCTCCATGCCGCCGTCGACCGCCCGGGCACCCCGGCCATCGGCCAGGATGCGGGGCTCTTTGCCGGCATCGAGGCGCTTGGCATCAAGATCACCGACGACATGGATGCTGCACTGGTTGGCGCCGATGCCATCATCGACTTTACCGCGCCGGGTGCCAGCGTCGCGCTGGCCGGCAAGGCAGCTGCGGCTGGCCTCGTCCACATCATCGGCACCACGGGTTGTTCGGACGCCGACGATGCAGCCATTGCCGCTGCTGCCCAGCAGGGCGCGCGCGTGGTCAAGTCTGGCAATTTCTCCATGGGCATGGTGGTGCTGGCCAATCTGGTGCGCAAGGCGGCGGCCGCGCTGGCCGATTACGACATCGAAATCCTCGAAATGCACCACAACAAGAAGGTCGATGCGCCCTCCGGCACGGCCTTGCTGCTGGGCGAGGCGGCGGCCGAGGGTCGCAACATTGCGCTGAGGGATCACTCGGTGCGCGTGCGCGATGGCCATACCGGGCCGCGCGAAGCCGGCACGATCGGCTTTGCCACCCTGCGCGGCGGCAATGTCATCGGCGATCACATGGTGATCCTGGCCGGGCAGTCCGAGCGTATCGAACTCAACCACCGCGCCCAGGACCGCACCATCTATGCCAATGGCGCCGCCCGGGCCGCCCTTTGGGCCGCCGGCCAGCCGGCCGGGCTTTATTCCATGGTCGACGTGCTCGGCCTCAACGACTAGCGACCACTTCGACAATAGGACAAAAAATGACCGGCACCCTGATCCTCGTGCGCCATGGCGAAAGCGAGTGGAACCTCCAGAACCTTTTCACCGGCTGGCGCAATCCGAACCTCACCGAAAAGGGCATCGGCGAGGCCCGCGCCACCGGCAAGGCGCTCAAGGCCAAGGGCATCGTGCCAGACCTGTTCTATACTTCTGCGCTGCGCCGGGCCCAGCACACGCTGGACCTGATGCTCGAGGAAATGGGCATCCTCAATGTCACCATCATCAGGAACACCGCCCTCAACGAGCGCGATTACGGCGATCTCAGCGGCCTCAACAAGGACGATGCGCGCGCCAAGTGGGGCGAGGAGCAGGTGCTGATCTGGCGCCGCTCCTATGACGTGCCCCCGCCGGGCGGCGAAAGCCTCAAGGACACCGCAGCCCGCACCCTGCCCTATTACGATGCCGAGATCGTGCCCCAGCTCAAGGCCGGCAAGACCGTGCTGGTCGCCGCCCATGGCAATTCGCTGCGCGCCATGGTGATGGCCATCGAGGGCCTGACGCCCGAGCAGATTCTGAAGCGTGAAATCGCTACCGGCCAGCCGACCGTCTACAAGATCGGACCGGATGGGAAGCTGGTGGAGCGGGTCGAGCTTTAGGGCTCAGATCCAGGAGGTAGACCGCGGCGACAGAGTGGGCGTGCCGGAAAATTCTCGCAGGCCCGCGAGGTTACCGATGGTCACCCGGCCATCCTGAAAGGTCAGCAAGCCTGCATCGCGCAGCTTGCGCAGGCTGCGATTGGCATGGACGATACTCATGCCGGTCGCGTCGGCAATGTCCTGCTGAATCAGCGGCAGCTCGAAGGACAGACCCACATCGGGTGTGCTGAGCAGGACGCGCTGATAAATCGACAGCAGGAAGGCAGCAACGCGACGGTCGGCGGCGTGCCGGCCGATCAGCGTCATCTGATGCATGAGCCGCACCCGCTCTTCCTGCGACCACAGAAACAGCAGCGCTGCCAGGCGCGGATGATCGCGGAAGGTTCGTCCGAAGGCTTCGAGCGGGATCACTTCGACTTCTGCCCAGGTCAGTGCGCTCACGGTTTCGACCGACACGTCGGTGGCCATGCTGGGCGTGCCCACCAGGTCGCCCGGCAGATGAATCTTGGTGATCTGGCGTGCGCCATCCTGGGTGCTGATGCTGCAGCACAACCAGCCGGATTTCAGCCGGTAAAGTTCGGACGAGGGTTGCCCCTCATGGCACAGGAAGCCGCCCTTCGGGACTACCCGCAAGGGACCGGTCAAAACATCAAAGCTCTCCAGATCGCGCCGCTCGAAGGAGGCGAAAGACGCGAATCGGGCGTAACCACTATTGGACAATCTGGAACGTCACCCCTATGCCTCGCTAATTCGCGTGAAGCCGGGGTGGCTGGCATTTAAATATGTTATGTCCGGCGCCAGACCGGCCACAAACCATCGATTTGTCGGGGGATAAGGCTCGGCAGCGCGTTGCTCCATGCCGCCGGGCGCGGATTCACGTGAAACTTCGAACCCGCCGCCGGCAAAATGCTTCGGTGGAGCTAGGCGCGAATGGCTAATGCGCGCCGGAAATCACCCCGGCTTCCCAGCCCAGGATGGCGCGTTTGCGCGGTACACCCCAGTGATAGCCGGTAAGCGCCCCTGAAGTGCCCACCACGCGGTGGCAGGGCACGACGAAGGATATCGGGTTCTTGCCTACGGCGGCGCCGACGGCCCGGGCGGCGGTCGGACGGCCGATATGGTTGGCGACGTTCTGATAGGTCGTGGCCTTGCCGCAGGGGATCTTGAGCAGCGTCTCCCACACCTTGACCTCGAAATCGGTGCCGATCAGCACCACGCGCACCGGATGGTCGGGCGACCAGCGCGCCGGATCGAAGGCCTGGGCGATCATCGGCGCGACCTTGGCATCGTCGCGGATGAAGCGGGCATTGGGCCAGCGATTGGCCAGATCCGCGAAGGCCTGCTCGATACTGGTGTCACCATCGGCAAAGCCGAGGCCCGACATGCCGTAATCGGTAGCTGTGGCCACGGCCGTGCCGAAGGGCGAGGGCGCGGCGCCCCACACCATATCCATGCCCTCGCCGCCGGCCCGGAAAATGCCTGGTGGCATGGCTTCATAGGTGACGAACAGGTCATGGAGGCGAGAGGTCGAGCTGAGGCCGACCTCATAGGTGGTGTCGAGCACGCTTTCCTTGGAGCGTAGCAGGCTCTTGGCATGGTCGAGCGCGACCGCCTGGGAAAAGCTCTTGGGGCTGAGCCCGCACCAGCGGCGGAAGAGGTCGGTCAGCTGCCGTTCGGAGAGGCCGAGCGTACTGGCAAAGCGCGGGAGGTCCGCGACATCGGGGCCATTCTCGCTGAGATAGCGGATGGCGGCGCGAATGGTGTCATAGTCCGTCGCGGGGGTCATCTGGATGATCTGGTTCATGCTGGCACCCGTTGGCTGTGTTGGGTGTCTATCTAGGCGCTGCGGGCGCGCGATGCGACCCGGTTTTGACGGGCTCAGGCGGCCTGCCGGGCCCGGCGCAAAGCGGTACCGAAGGCCCTCGCAAGGCTCGACCGATCCTCCGGCTTGAGGAAGGCGCCCAGCTCGAACTCGTCCTTGCCCGAGCGCAGGCGCATGCCGACGGCTTTTTCGTTCTCGTCGCGATCGAGCAACAGCCGCACCGTCTTGGGATCGAAGCGCCGCAAGAGACGCGCCCCCTGGGGATCGATGGTGACGATTTCGAGCTGGTCGGCCCATAGCGTCACCTGCTGCGCCACCCGGCGCTGGCGCGAGGCGCGCACC
>DATJLC010000089.1:0-4417 GCA_035490755.1 Sphingobium sp. | reverse complement strand
GGCCCTTCCATCCCCAAGCTCGCCGCGACCGGCCTCGCCTATGACCTCGCCCGCCAGTTCGGCCTCAAGGTGGTGCAGCCTCGACCTGCCTTGGTGCCATTCACCCTGGGGCCGGAGGAGGCGCTGTTCCGCTCACTGTCGGGGGTATCCGCCCCGGTTCGCGTCCGCAGTGGCAAGACGGCCTTTACCGAAGCCGCCCTGTTCACCCATCGCGGGCTGTCAGGCCCGGCCATGCTGCAGATTTCCTCCTACTGGCGCCACGGCGAGCCGATCCATGTCGACTTTCTCCACGGGCAGCAGGGTGACTGGCTGCGCGACCTCAAGCGAACCGCACCCCGCCTGACGCTGCGCACGGCGCTCGCCCGCCATCTTCCGGCCCGGCTCGCGGAAGCCTTGTGCGGGGCCGATGGCGGTGATCGCGAGCTAGGCAATTTCTCCGACGCAGCGCTGCGCGCCCTCTCCCAGCGCCTGTCGGACTGGCCGTTCCAGCCGACGGGCACGGAGGGTTTCGCCAAGGCGGAGGTGACAGCGGGCGGCGTTTCGACGGACGGCCTGTCCTCGCAAAGCATGGCGGCGCGCCATCTGCCTGGCCTGCACGTCATCGGCGAGGCGGTGGACGTCACCGGCTGGCTCGGCGGCTATAATTTCCAATGGGCCTGGGCGAGCGCCCATGCTGCCGGAACCGCCCTGTGAACCGGGATCAGTCGATGCCGGTGATGCGAATGCCCGAGCCCGGCACCTTGTAGCGCATATTGAGGGCGATCAGCACGCTGGTCAGGGCCTCGGACACCACAGAATTGGCGAGTACGCCCGCATTCCACGCACCCAGCCCGATCTGCTTTGAAAGGGCGACGACGGTGTCGGCCGCCTCCTTGTCGTCCGAGCAGACCAGCACGTCGCAGTCGATCTCGGCATCGAGATGCTTGAGGTGATGGGCCGAGATGTTCTGGAAGGCCGAGACCACGCGCACATCGGGGCCGAGCAGCTTCTGGATCGCCTCCACAGCCGATCCACCTTCGGGCAGCTGCACCCGGCTGACCTTGGGCGGCACGAGCGGCACGGTCACGTCGATCAGGATCTTGCCGGCAAGAGCGCCCCGCACCTCTTCCGCCAGCGCGCGCTGGGCCGAGAAGGGGACGGCAAGGACAACGATCTCGGCGGCCTCGGCTGCGGCGAGATTGGTCGTGCCCGACGCGGCCTCACGACCCAGCGTCGTGTTGATCTCATTCGCCGCCTCGACCGCGCGCTCGGGGTTGCGGCTGCCGATGATCAGCTTGTGCCCGGCATGGGCCCAGCGCAGCGCCAGACCGCCACCCTCCTTGCCGGCGCCGCCGAGTACGGCGATGGTGGTGGGGGTCACTTCTGCGGTCATGATTGCAGCTCCAAAGGTTTACGGGCCCTGGCGGGCGGTGTCTGGATGATGGGGGCAAGCGGCGCGGCGGCGCGAGCGCGCGCGATCTTGTCGGGATCGGCAGGCGCATAGAGCGTCGTGCGTGGCGCGGCAACCCGGCCGACCGACTCGATCAGCGCCTCCATCGCATCCGGCGGGAATTCCTGGCCATGGGTGCTGCCGGCCGCCCGGCTGATGCTCTCGTTCATCAGCGTGCCACCCAGGTCATTGGCCCCGCCCGCCAGGCAGATGCCCGCACCGCGCGGCCCCAGCTTGGTCCAGCTCACCTGGATATTGGTGATGAGCGGATGCAGCACGAGCCGCGCGACGGCATGCATCAGCCGCACCTCGCGGAAGGTCGGGCCGACGCGGGTCAGGCCCTTGCGCGCGATCGGTGCCTCCATGTGGACAAAGGGCAGCGGCACGAATTCGGTGAAGCCGCCGGTGCGCGCTTGAAGGTCGCGGATGGCGAGCAGATGCCGCGCCCAGTGCAATGGCCCCTCGACATGGCCGAACATGATCGTCGCCGTGGTCGACAGGCCCACTTCATGCGCGGTGCCGACCACGGACAGCCACTCGGCCGCCGTCAGCTTGTCCGGGCAGATGATGTCGCGTACCTCGTCGGCTAGGATTTCCGCCGCCGTGCCGGGCAGCGAGCCCAACCCCTCCGCCTTGAGCATGGTCAGGAATTGGCGAATGCCAAGGCCTAGTGTCGCTGCGCCATGGGTGATCTCGAGCGGCGAGAAGGCGTGGACATGCACCCCCGGCTCGGCGGCTTTCACCGTGCGGAGAATGTCGACATAGGTCTGGCCGGTATAGCTCGGATGGATGCCGCCCTGCAGGCAAACCTCGCTGGCGCCGCGCGCCACCGCCTCCTTCACCCGGCGCGCGATTTCTTCATGGTCGAGATCATAGGGGCGCCCGCGCAGGTCCTCATGCGTCTTGCCCTTGGAAAAGGCGCAGAAGCCGCAGGCATAGGCGCAGATATTGGTGTAATTGATGTTGCGGTTGACGACATAGCCGACCGCCTCGCCCACGCTTCGCCGGCGCAGGTCATCCGCCGTCGCGCAGACCCGCTCGACATCGTCGCCGCGCGCGGAAAACAGGGTCTCGATCAGCTCGGGCGTAGGCTCGCCACCGCCCAGCACCGCGTCCAGCGCACGGGCAACAGCAGGATCACCAGGCGCGTCGCCGGACATGCGCGGCAGGGGTGGCGACACCGTGCCGCCGGTGCACCAGCCATCGTCGCGGCCCCAGCCCTCGGCATCGCTGAGCCGCCTGACCGCCGGCAGCACCGCGCCGTCCAGCCAGTCCCCCGATATCCATGCCGGATAGACCGGCAGCCGCCGCACCAGCACCCGCCCGCGCGCCGCCGTACCATCCTCCAGCAGGTCCAGCTCCGGCCAGGGCGCCTCGGGGTTCACATGGTCGGGCGTCACCGGCGACACGCCGCCCCAGTCGTTGATCCCCGCATCCATCAGGCGCGGGAAATCGGCGCTGGAGAGATTGGGCGGCGCCTGGATGTTCATCGCTGGGCCCAGGATCAGCCGCGCAGCGGCGATGGTCCAAAGGAGGTCGTCCATGGCCGGCTCGGCCGCATCGGCCATGGGCGTCCGGCCCTTGGCGCGGAAATTCTGGACGATGATCTCCTGAATATGGCCGTAGCGCTCGTGAAGGCCCTTGAGCGCGAACAACGCGTCCAGCCGCTCCTCCCGCGTTTCGCCGATGCCGATCAACAGGCCGCTGGTGAAGGGAATGGCAAGCTCACCCGCCAGCCGGATAGATTCGAGCCGCACCGCCGGCACCTTGTCGGGCGAACGGTAATGCGGCCCGCCCTTCTCGCCCAGCCGATCCGCCACCGTTTCCAGCATCAAGCCCTGAGAGGCGGAGACGGCGCGCAGGGCCAGCATCTCGTCCCGGTCCATGACGCCCGCATTGACGTGCGGCAGCAGGCCGGCCTCCTTGAGCACCAGCGCGCACATGGCGGCGAGATAGGCGTTGGTCGTGGCATAGCCCATCGCATCCAGAGCAGCGCGCGCGGCGGGATGGCGCAGCTCCGGCTTGTCGCCCAGGGTGAACAGCGCCTCCGTGCAGCCCATCGCCTTGCCCTCGCGCGCGATGGCCAGCACCGCGTCGGGGGTCAGATAGGCGGCCTCGCCCCGGTCCTGCGGCCGGGAAAAGGTGCAGTAGTGGCAATAATCCCGGCACAGCTTGGTCAGCGGGATGAACACCTTGGGGGAAAAGGACTGGAGCCTGCCATGGCCGGCATCACGCACGGCACGCGCCTCGGCTAGCAGGGCCTCGGCCGGCACCCCCAGGAGGTACCGGCGCAAGGTCCCATTATCCGATACCGCCCCGCCCTCCAAAGTGAATGACTTGAGGACAGGTTCCTCGTTATGGGGAGTGCGCAATGTCTGTTTCACCCAATTTGCCGTTGAGACCGACTTGGCGCTAATCGGAGTGTAGTTCAATGATTTCCATCCAGCCTGTCACCGGCATCGGGGAGGTCGCTTTCGGCGACGATCTGGCCGTGCTGCTCGGTGACACGCTGGCACCGCTCGCGCCGGAGACAGGCGATATTCTGGTCGTAACGCAAAAGATCATCTCAAAGGCGGAAGGACGCCGGGTCGATCTGGCCAGTGTCAGCCCGGGGCCGCGCGCGATCGAAATCGCGGGAGCGATAGGCAAGGATCCCCGTCTCGTCGAATTGGTGCTGGCCGAATCGACGCAGATCGTCCGGTCGGCACCGAACGTCCTCATAACCCGCCACCGGCTCGGCTTCGTAATGGCCAATGCGGGCATTGACGCCTCCAATATCGGCTCGGCGCAGTCGAACAGCGTGCTGCTCCTCCCGCTCGACCCGGACGGAACCGCGGCCCGCCTGCGCGAGGCGCTCCAGGCGCGGTTTGCTGTCGGCATGGGCGTCATCCTCTCGGACAGCTTTGGTCGTCCATGGCGCAATGGCGTCACCAATGTCGCCATCGGCTCGGCCGGCCTGCCGGCGCTGCTCGACAAGCGGGGTGGCCC
>DATJLC010000088.1:0-1862 GCA_035490755.1 Sphingobium sp. | reverse complement strand
GCGGTGGCGATGATCCAGCGGGCGTCGCACAGCGCCACGCCGATCGTGCGGGTGCCGACATCGAGGCCGGCGAGGCGCCCGCCCTCCGGCAGGGCGGTGCGGAATGCGGACGCATCCGTCGTGATCAGCGTGTCAGAAATGCGTCCAGCCTCCGCGTCGCGTCCGCCCGGATCGTCTCCCAGAACAGCGCATAGTCGTAGATATGATAGTTGTTGCCGGGCAGTACGAACGGCCCGAGATCGGGCGCGGCGTCGAGCATGAGAAAGCCTTCCGCGTCGCAGCGGGCGCCCACGCCGGGCCGGACCAGTATCTGCCGTCCGGTCATCTCGTCCCGCCGGGCAATGCCCGGATAGCCGGATGCGGGCATGACGCCGCCGACCGGACTGGTGCACAGCATCGGCGTGTCCCGCCTGGGCCTGCCGGTCAGGCCCTTGCCCGCGTCATAGGCGCGCCGAATGGCGGCAGGATCGGCGGGCGGGGCAAAACTCTGCCAGCTCAGCACGCACCCCGCCTGTGCCGGCGCCACACAGACGGGCAGGCCAAGCGCGGGCAGGTCCGCCGTCATGGAGACGGGCCAGCCGACCAGATAAGCGGCGACGATCCGCCTTGCCACCGGCTTGCCGGCCACCTTCTCCGCCAGCAGGCGCATCAGGTGCCGCGAACCTTGGCTGTGCCCGGCAAGGATGATCGGCCCCTCCGGATTGGCGGCCAGGAAGGCGTCGAAGGCCGCCGCGACATCCCCATAGGCGGCATCGATCGCCCGGTCTGCCTCGGGTCTGTCGGTCAGGAAAGCGCCGAAGGTCGCCTGGCGGTAGCGTGGCGCCCAGAGCGGACCGAGCCCCGCAAAGACATTGGCCTGCATCGCGATATAGCCCTGCGCGTCAGCCACTGCCTTCGCGTCATCATCGGACGCGTTCCAGGCGGACCGGTCGATGAAGGAGGTCGGGTGCACGAAGAAGATCGCCGCCTGCCTTGCCGCCGGCCTTGGCGGTGCCGGGGCAGCGCCGTCGGGCAGGGGCAGCGCATTGTCCTTGCCGTGCACATGCCAGAGGCGCTGGTCCCCATAGTCGGCTGGGGTATGCGGCGCGGGCGCGACAAATTCGGTGTCGGGGACAAAGGCGGCGACCATCAGCTCGTCGCTCCACAGGCGATAGGCGAAGGCCGCCGCCAGCGTGAGGACGATCAACGCCGCCACCAGATAGAGAAATTTACGTGCCATCAGGCGTGGCGCCTAGCCTGCAATCGTGCGTTACGCCAGCCTTGGCGTCGCTCCGTGCTTGATGCGCCGGGTGGCCGATGCTAGCGCGCGGGCCATGAGCGTAGACCTTGCCACCGTGAAGAAGATCGCCAGCCTGGCCCGCCTTGCCGTCACCGACGGGGAGGCCGAGGCGCTGGTGCCGGAACTCAACAACATATTGGGCTGGGTGGAGCAGCTCGGCGCGGTCGACGTGACCGGCGTCGAGCCGATGACCGCCGTCATCCCTAACCATTTGCGCCTGCGCGAGGATGTCGTGACGGACGGCAATGTCCGCGACAAGGTGCTGGCCAATGCGCCGCAGGCGGAGCACGGCTTCTTCGCCGTGCCGAAGGTGATCGAATGATGATCCTTTCCGCCTCCGTTCGCCCTGAGCTTGTCGAAGGGCCGTACTTCTACGTAAGGAAAGGGCAGGGCTTCGACAGGCTCAGCCCGAACGGGTTTAGTTCATGACCGACCTCACAGACCTCACCGTTGCCGAAATCCGCGACGGCTTCCGCGCCGGCCAGTTCTCCGCGCGCGAAGTGGCGTCGGCGTTCAACGCGAATGTCGCAGCGGCCAAGGCGCTCAACGCCTTCATCGTCGAGACGCCGGAGCTGGCGCTGGC
>DATJLC010000087.1:0-16832 GCA_035490755.1 Sphingobium sp. | reverse complement strand
GTCCCGGAATTCGGCGAGGAGCGGCGCCGGGATCATCCGCACGGCAAGCATGATGCCGAGCGGCAGGATCAAGAGATCGTCGAGATAGCCAAGCACCGGAATGACGTCGGGAATGAGGTCGATCGGGCTGAGGGCATAAGCCGCAACGGCGCCCGCCATGGCCTTGGCCAGCAAGGGCGTGCGGGGGTCGCGGGCGGCGATCCAGAGGGCGAGGACGTCCCGCTTGATGCCGCGCGCCCAGCCTTTCAGCCGTTCCAGAACCGATGCCACCGAATGACGCCCGTCACTTGCGGTTGAGTAGCGCGCGGGCGCGGCCGGCGACCTCGGCGATCATCGCCGCGCCGGGCGGCGACATCTGCGCGCGGGCGAGGAGGTCGCGGAACTGGGCCACGGCCTCGGCATGCCGCTCCAGCCAGTGGCGCAGATGCGCATCGAGGGCGGTTTCGCCCGCCCGGTCGAGAAATTCGAACCGCATCTGCTGGATATCGCGCGCCACCCCCGCGATCAGCAGCCGTTCCCACGGGTCGGTGGGCGTCACCGCCGCCGCCGCCGCCTGGAGCCAGTCGAGGCCGAGCGCGGCGCTGATCCCGGTGAAGGCATGGGCGACATCGACGGCATCATTGCCGCGCTTGCGGGCCATGTCGGCTATGCCGATCGCGCCGCCCATATGCTCGATCCGGGTGAGCGCCCGTGCCAGCTCGCGCGGCACGCCGAGGGCGATCAGCTCGGCATGGGCCGTCTCGCGCTGGCGGGCGGCACTGGCGGTGATGAGATCGCCCAGCCGTTCCCGCAGCGATTCGATGCCCGGCTGCAACCGCGCGATCGCCTCGCTGGGCGTCAGGTCGCTGGTGCTGGCGCGGCACAGGTCGCCGACATGGCCGGTGATCGCGCCTGCCAACCGGCGGAACAGGAGGATGCGCGCCTGCTCCGTCATCGCCCCTTCGTCGACAGCGCGCCACAGGTCCGGCAGGCCGAACAGCGCCTCCGCCACGACAAAGGCATTGGCGACGTCGGGCGGCGGGCAGCCCTCCTCATCGATGAGCCCGAACGGCAGCAGCACCCCCAGCCGGTTGATGATGCGGTTGGCGAGCTTGGTGGCGACGATTTCCCGCCGCAGCTGATGATGGGCGATGGCATCGCCATGATCGCTCCGCATTTCCGCGGGGAAGGCGGCGAGCAGGTCCCGGCGCATGACCGGATCGTCCGCCAGCGGGCAATGCTGGATGGCTTCCTGAAGGGTCAGCTTGGCGGTCGCGAACAGCACGGCGAGTTCCGGCCTCGTCATGCCGTTGCCGTCCTGGCTCCGCCGCATCAGCTCCTGGTCGCTGGCCAGCCCCTCGACCTTGCGGTTGAGCCGGCCATGCTTGGCGAAGGCATCGATCAGCCGGACATAGGGCGCCAGATCAGCCGCGCCGCCCGCTTCGGCAATGGACAGGCCAAGCGCCTGGAGCCGGTTGTCCTCCAGCACTAGCGCGGCGACATCGCCGGTCATGCGCACCAGCAGCGCATTGCGCGCGTCCGGGGTCAACGCGCCGTCGGCGACCGCCTTGTTCAGCGCGATCTTGATGTTGACCTCATTGTCGGAGCAGTCGACCCCGGCCGAGTTGTCGATGAAGTCGGTGTTGATGCGCCCCCCGCTCAGCGCGAAGGCGATGCGGCCCGCCTGGGTGACGCCCAGATTGGCGCCCTCGCCGATCACCTTGGCCCGCACTGCCTCGGCATCGACGCGCACGCGGTCGTTGGCGCTGTCGCCGACATCGGCATGGCTCTGGACGGCGGCCTTTACATAGGTGCCGATGCCGCCGAACCACAGAAGGTCGACGGGCGCGGTGAGCAGGGCCGCGATCAGCTGGCTTGGCTCCATGGCGGTGGCGTCGGTGCCGAGCATGGCGCGCATTTCCGCCGACAGCGCGATGGACTTCAGGCTGCGCGCGAACACGCCGCCGCCTTTGGAGATCAGATGCCGGTCATAATCGTCCCAGCTCGACCGGGGCAGGCGGAACAGGCGCTCGCGTTCGGCCCAGCTCCGCGCCGGATCGGGATCGGGGTCGATGAAGACATGGCGATGGTCGAAGGCGGCGACGAGGCGGATGGCCTTGCTCAGCAGCATCCCATTGCCGAACACGTCGCCCGACATGTCGCCCACGCCGACGACCGAGATCGGGTCCGCCTGCACGTCGATGCCCATTTCGCGGAAATGGCGCTGCACCGAGATCCACGCGCCGCGCGCGGTGATCCCCATCGCCTTGTGGTCATAGCCAAGGGAGCCGCCGCTGGCGAAGGCATCGCCCAGCCAGAAGCCCTGTTCGGTCGCGATGCCATTGGCGATGTCGGAAAAGCTCGCCGTGCCCTTGTCGGCGGCGACCACGAAATAAGGGTCCTCGCCGTCGCGGATCACGACATATTTCGGGTGGCGGACCTTGCCCTTCACGACATTGTCGGTGACGGACAAGAGGGTGCGGATGAAGAGGCGATAGCTTTCCGTGCCCTCCGCCATCCAGGCGTCGCGGTCGGTCGCGAGGTCGGGAAGCTGCTTGGGATAGAAGCCGCCCTTGGCACCGGTCGGCACGATCACCGCGTTCTTGACGCGCTGCGCCTTCATCAGGCCCAGGATTTCGGTGCGGAAGTCGTCGCGCCGGTCGGACCAGCGGATGCCGCCCCGCGCGATCGGCCCGGCGCGCAGGTGAATGCCCTCGACGCGCGGCGAATAGACCCAGATCTCGCGCCACGGCACCGGCGAGGGCAGGCCGGGCACGGCGCTGCTGTCGATCTTGAAGGCGAGCGCGGCCCTGCCGGTGGGGGCGAAGGCATTGGTGCGCAGCACGGCATGGATGACCGCACGAAACAGCCGCAATATCCGGTCGTCGTCTATGGCCGAGACGCCGACCAGCGCCTCCTCGATGGCGCGGTCGATCTCGGCTGGCTCCTCACTCGTGCGGCTGGAGCGTTCGGGATCGTGGAGCGCGCGAAACAGGGCGACGAGCTGGTCGGCGATCCGCGGCGCGCGGCGCAGCGCGTCGACCACGGTGGACAGGCCATAGGCGCTGCCGGTCTGGCGCAGATAACGGAAGATCGCGCGCAGCAGGACGATCGCGTCCGGATCGAGCCCCGCCGTTACCAGCAGCGCGTTGAAACGGTCATTCTCCGCCCAGCCCTCCAGCACCGCGCCGAGCGCCGCCTCGATCGTGGCGGCGCGGTCCATGGCGCTCGCGGCCAGCGAGCGGCTGTCGAGCGTCAGGACGAATTTCTGGATATGGCCGAGGCCGCCATTCTCGCCGACGGCCGTGCTCATCTCCTCGAGCACGCGAAAGCCGAAATTCTCCAGCGCCGGCACGGCTTCGGACAAGGTGATGGGATCGAGGCTGTAGAGCTTGAGGCGCAGCTGGCCGGGCGCGTCATCATCCCCGTTGCGATAGAGCCGCGCGCCGCGGTCGCCCCGCTTTGCCAGCCGGTGCAGCCTCAGGATGTCGGTCGCCGCTTCCGCCGCGCCAGCGCCCTCGCGATAGCCGGCCGGAAAGCCCGCGGCATAGCGGTCGGCGAGAACCGCGGCGCGGCTCTGGTCCTCCTGCGCCGCCAGCGCCGCCTCGACCGCCGGCGCCCAGCCGCGCACCATCTGCTTGAGCGCTGCGTCCATGGCGTGCGCATCCGGCATCCGCCCTTCGCCGCGCAGGTCATAGACGAAGCGCAGCAGGGCAAGCCCGCTCTCGTCGAGCGCGATCGACCAGCTGAGGAGCGGGGCATTGGCGCCTGTCGCGAGCATCTGGGCAATGGCCTGGCGGCGCATGGTCGACATGTCGTCGCGCGCCAGCCAGACGAAGGCGAAGAGATGACGGCCAAGCGCGTCGCTGGCCTGCGCAAGCTGCGGGCGCGGCCGGTCGCCAAGCGATACCGCCGTCAGCGCGAGCCGCTCCCGGTCCGCATCGGCAAGGGCGATCATGATGTCGTGCGGCAGATAGGTCAGCGCATGGACCAGCGCCTTGCCGGCATGGCCGGTCGGATCATAGCCCAGCCCCTCCATCAGCCGCGCCAGCGATTCGCGCAGGACCGGCACGTCCTCGGGCGCGGCCGCCAGGGCGCCGCTGGTCCAGAGGCCGGCATGGATGGACAGCGCCGTCACCTGAGCCCCCTCACGAATGGGCAGGATGAACAGGTCGACCAGAACCTGCCGGTGGACCCGGGACTGGCGGTTGGACTTGAGGATCAGGGGCCCGGCATGACCCGCGTCGAACCAGGCGAAGGCGGCGGTGACGGTGTCATGGGCGAGCAGCGGCTCCTCTGTGGTGCGGGCGATGCCCAGCGCGCCGGACTGGCCGCCGTCTCGGCCTCGCCTCTCGTGGCCGAGCTGGGTCAGATTGCCGCGCAGGAACCATCGCAGCAGGTCGCCGCCCGCCTCTGGCGCGACGCGGCTGCTGTCCGCCAGCATCGCCTCGATCATCGCCCGCCAGTCCCCGACGGCGGCGCGCACCTGGTCGAGCGTACGGTGAAGCCCGTCTTCGAGCAGCTTGCGGCCGCGCGCATCGACCCGGTCGGCCTCGATATAGATGACCGATTCGCGCCGGGCGCCCGCGCCTTCCCCGATCGCGATGATCCGCCCCGCCGCGTCGCGGCTGACCGGCAGCACGGGATGGATGAGGACATGGACGGCGAGCCCCGCCTGGCTCAGGCAGCCGGCAATGCTGTCGACCAGGAAGGGCATGTCGCTGTTGACGATGGCGAGGCGAATGCGGCGCTCCAGGCCCGAATCCAATATGCCCTCGCCTTCCGGGATGCGGTCGATGTGGAGGACCGGCATGTCCCCCGACCTGTGGCCGAGCGCCTCGCTGAGGAACCGGCTCGCCGCGCTGATCCGGTCGCGGGTGCTATGATATTGGTCGATGTCCGCCAGCGAGGCCTTGATCGCCGCCGTCAGGACAGAGTCCACAGTCCGGCTGACGTCACTTGCTGCCTCCATGGCCGCTCTCCCTTTCGCGACCACCCGGCGAGAATGGGTCGCTGCCCCTGTTGTGCCTCAAACCGGCCCTGTCGTTAAGCCTGTTGGTGTGTCAGCCTTGCTGCTCGGCGATGGCGCGCAGGATAGCGCTCGTCCGCCGGTCGCTGCCCGCCAGGCCGCCCAGTGCCGCAAAGCCGCCGTCGGGCAGGCGCCGCACGACCACCACCGCGAGACCGGATTCGTCCGTCTCGACCGCGTTCATGTCGATCGCCGGGGCAGCGGTCAGGCGGGCCCGCGCCTTCATGACGCGGTCGCCGGTTGCAATGGTCTGAACACCGCGCTTCACAGCGCGAGCGTCGCGCACATAGGCCTTGAGCCCGCCCGGATAGTTCGAAAGATGCGCCGCGAGGTCGCCCGGCGCGATGTCCTCGTGCAGCGCGTGCTCGATGGTGCTGGCGAATTCGGACAGGCGTGTCTTGTCGTAATCGCCGCCAAAGACCAGCTTGACGAGGGCGGTCATCGGGCTGCGCGGATGGGCGGCAAGGCCGGCATCGGCCAGCAGCGCGCCATAGTCGCCGGGCCGTGCCCGCGCGATCAGGGCAAAGGCGTGAGCAAGGCCGATCGCGCGATAGAGCGCCTGGCGTGTGCGGCCCTCCGCCGAGATCGCATCCGCCGCCGCCTGGCGTGCGTCCGCGAGGGTCCGGCCGAGATCGTCCAGAGCCAGCGCGTCCGTTTCAAGCGCCGGCTGGCGCGCGACAGCTCCCGTCCGCGACGGGCCATCGGCCCAGACCGGCCCGGCCGGCGGCGCCCCCGGCGCCAGCATCATCTCGCTGATCGCCTGCTCGATCTCGTCAGTCACGACAGCGGCTGCGACTTCCTTCCAGTTGATCACGCCATAGACGAAATCGATGGTCTGGTTGTTCGACGAAAAGGGCATCAAAATGCCGCGATAGAGGATTTCCGCGCCGCGCTGGTTCGTGAATTCCGCCTCGAATCCGATCGGCGCCTCGTTGGCGATGATCTGCAGATAATGGTCAGTCAGGCGCGAGACCAGAGTGCGCGGCGGCACCTCGCTGATCCGCCGGACGGCATGATCCGTGCCGCATTCACGCATGAGCGCGGAGCCCATGAAAGCGATGGCCGGGTCCTCGATGCCGCCGGTGAAGTCGAGCAGGAGGCTGTGCGACCCGAAATCCTCGATGTCCTCGGGGTTCAGGTCCTCGATGCTGGGAAAGCTGCGGTCGCCAAGCAGGGACGCCCAGTAATTATAGGCGCGCACATGCATGCGCCGTTCGTCGAAGCGGACGAGCGGCGGCGCGTCCATGGCGACGTCCGTGTCGAAATCCGCTTCCGCTTGATCCGCAAACTTGTCCATGCACCAGGGTCTCACGTGGCTTTGCCTGCCTTTTCTGACATTTTGGTAAATTTCGGATGAACATGGCCCGGCTTTGCGGGGCTTTCCGGGAGCCCGTTGCGTTGCCCCATATGTTGGCACCGTCCGTGAAGGCTTGCACCGGCGCGGCGAGGCTGGTAAGCGCCCCGCTGCGCCCTCCGGTGTGAAGTCCGCAGGCGTCGACAGGGATAGGCCGCTTTAGCTCAGCCGGTAGAGCATCGCATTCGTAATGCGAGGGTCAGGTGTTCGAGTCACCTAAGCGGCACCATCCACACGACAAGGATGAGGGTCGCAAAGCTTCACGCGGTTGGATGCGCCATTCATCGTCTCGCCCGGCCGACGCATTGCCCATCATTGTTCAACTCACCTGGCAATGTCCGGATCGTTGAAATTTCCCTCTCCGCCCATGCTGCGCTGCAATCGGTAAAGCGCCAAATAATAATCAGTCTGCGCATCGATGGACGATGTCACCGCGCTGCGCCAACTCGCACGCGCGTTCGTCACCTGCGCTAGCAATGCCGATGCCTGGCCGGGTGACGCCGCGAGCATCGCGGATTCTGCATGTTCGAGCGCCGCCAGCGCCTGCCCAACATCGGGCAGCGTACCGAGCCGCGCCTGCGCCCGTGTAAGCGCGATCAGAGCCTGCCGGATTTCGGTTTCAACGCCCTCACGGCGTTCCTCAATGTCGGCTTCGGCCTGCTCCATTTCGAGCTGGGACACGCGGCGATTGTTGCCGAGCGCACCGCCGTCATATTGCAGCAAGGGTATGGTCAGACTCAGGATCGCGCTAACGCTGCGAAAGCGATTGCGATACGGCTGGCGAAAGAGCGGACCGCCGATTGACTGGTTCGCAAAGGCGGTCACATCCAGGCTTGGCTTCCTGTCATCTGCAATCTGTTTTTCGGACAGCCGGGCCTGTTCAAGGCGCAATTTGCTTTGTTTGATGTCGGTGCGGTGCGCATAGGCGGTCTGGAGTATTTCGCGCGTTTTGGGGAGTGATTGCGGATCATTCAGTCGGCTGGTCAAGATGAGCCGCGTCTCGGGTGGGAGGCGCAGCGCCTGCTTCAGGTCACCTTGCACAATCTCGGCATCGGTTCGGCTCGACTCGAGCACCTGCGTGGCATTGGAACGTTCCGTTTGAAGATAGGCTTTCGAGTCAGCCTTGTCTTCGCCAATGCGCGTGATGAGTGCGTCAATCCGCGTGACAACCGCTTCATCTGCGGAGACCTGCTCCTGAGCGCGAAGCGCCCCTACATAGACGGATCGCACTTCGGCAGTGACATCGATATAAGTTTGGGCGAGTTCCAGCTCGCTAATCGCTCGTGACAGCCGAGCCTGCTGAACCTGCCGCCGCTGCACGCCGGCTATGTCAATTGGCATTGATGCTGACGCCTGCAAGTCCATCAGAAAGGCAGAATCAGTCGAGTGGGAGCGAAAGAGTTCGCTTCGCGAGGAGTAGTAGCTTTCGGCCTGGCTGGCATTCGCGCTCAGATCGAAGCGCGGGCCGGTTTGCGCCCGCGCAGTTGCAAGTCTGAGGTTCGCAATTTTGTCATCGCGGAGCCCCCTCTGCACGCGAAAGCTCCGTACGCGAGCCATCGTCACCGCATCGTCCATACTGATCGAAAGTGTGCGGACCGGAACAGTAATCGGCGACGGCGTTGTCTGTGCTTCCAATCGCACAGCGGTCGCGACGAGCAACCAGAATGCCAAGGACGAACGCCCGGAGGGATGCACGATCCAACTCCCACTAGTTAAAAATTGCTCTCACCAACCGGAACCAATCTAAGTACACGCTTAAAGAGTATATTAACAATCCGGGTAGTGCGTTGTTTATATAGTATGTTGCAGAGAAACTTGCTGATATCATCACTATAAAAGTGATAAAAGATACACAGAACTGGCGCTATACATTACCGCAGAATTATTGAAAGTAACAGAGATTATATACTAGAGATTGAAGTAAATGGAGTGCCATTTTTTAGTATGTGAAAGGACAATACATGCCAAACGCAATTCCTGTTCGATGGGCGCTTGTTTTGATACCGGCTGCTTTGACTATAACGGCCATACCCAACACTGCGGGAGCGCAGGAGGGCAGGCCACGACCGGAAGGCACGCCGAGGCCAGAAGGTCCTTCAAGAGGAGACACGGAAGAAGCAAAAGCGGCAGCGAGAAAAGTGTTTTCTGACGCCAATTGTGCTAGATTTGCCAAGTCGACGCAGGCACGCCTGCGTTGTTGTCAGAACGCCTTTGACAACTGTAAGGCCAGTAGGACATTTTGTTCATCGTTGCTAAGTGAGTGCCAAAACGCCCCGTGATGGCTTACACTTGATGACTGGCCGCGGCCAGTCAACGCCCACCTTACTGGCGATGGCGCACAGCGGTCGCGACGAGCAACCCCAATGCCAAGGACGAACGCCCGGAGGGATGCACGATCCAACTCCCACTCGATCAAAAACTAGCCCCGGCACCGAGCGGGGCAAATCCAAGTACACGCCGAAAGAGTATATTAGCAATCCGCGCAGCGCGTACTTTGTATAGTAGGTTACAGAGAAATTTGCTGCCGTGGGTGCTATAACAGTATAGATGGGAAGCAGCGCGTTCCTTTATATGCCTCTGAAGAAGGCGTAGCAAATGGGATCGCGCGTGTGGTGCCATTCGACTAGGGATGCCGCCTGCTAATAACAGCGATAATGTATTGAATACGGTATGTAGTGCGACAACTCGGCTATATACCAAAGCTCTTGTGAATACGTGAGTACTCAATGCGAGTAATTTCTTCCTGCTTCGGGTGACAAACTGGCAATGAAGGAAACCTGTCATGGTGACTACAAAGATGCGCAAGGTACTTGGCCTGGCGCTCGCTGGCCTGGTTATGACCAGCCTCCCGCAAATGGTGAGCGCACAGGAAGGCACGCCGAGACCGGAAGGCACGAGACCAGAAGGCGGGGCGAGACCAGAAGGAGGCAGAGAGTCGATCGAACTTACGAGAGCAACTGGACGAATTTTCCGAGTTGCGTGTAATCCCCCGCCGCCGGGTCAGTCCCTTGCAAACTGTTGTGCAGCAGCCCATGCTCAGTGTTTGCGATTATTTCCGACGCCACAAGGAAAGAATGCGTGCGATGCTAGGGAAGTGGCGTGTAGACAAGGCAGTTTTGTACCGTAATCAAGGTAGTTTTGTACCGGCTGGACAATAATGATCTTTCATCCAAATAGGTGATGAGGACAATTTTAGCTGGACGGTATTGGAGGCGAGTAGCCACTGAAGGCCGTCTTTCTGGGGAAGAGACGTTAGACGGGCCGCGCCGCCCCCCTTCCGGCGCGGCCTTTCCTTTTCCACCACACTTCCATGGCCCGCTTATCGGGATTCTTACAACACTCAGCATCCTCAAGCACCCTGTCCAGATTTGGACAGCGCTGGTCGGCTCGCGACGGAGTATCGGCCGCCCCAGTCGCTTGATACGCTGGACATCCGCAGTCGGACCTTACCCGACCGCCCTTGCCAGCCTCCTGACAATAGGCAGACAAAGCTTGGAGCCAATCCAACCCTAATTGCTCCCCAACAGGTCCAGATTGGCTGCCGCTCTTACTGCTGGGGACTGCCCGTACTGTTTGTCGTCTCAATGCCGGATGACAGGCGCGGCTCCGAACTGGCGACGGTCGGAAGGGCATGCAGTAGGTCCTCGACATCGGCTGCACCCGCAAACACCTTGTCACCGACGATGATGAACGGCGTACCGGGTTTGTTAAGCGACTCCCAATCGGCGTGCATTCGCTCCATCGCCCGTGTGATGACGGGCGATTGCATGGCTGCCTTCGCCCGAGGCCAGTCAACGCCCACCTTACTGGCGATGACAGAAAGATCGGCGTCACTTACAGGGACGGATAAGTCCGAGGCAAACAGAGCGTCATGCGTTGCTTCAAAGCGGTCTTGCTGACCTGCCGCGAGCGCGAAGCGCGCCAGTCGTTCGGAGTCTGAACCCAGGATCGGCGTCATCAGGACGGCTATCCGGACGTCCGGACGCGCGGCAAGAAGCTGCTTCAGCCGCGGGTGCATGAGCCGGCAGTATGAGCATCGATAGTCAACGGCTTCGACAATCGATGTGGCCGCAGCAGGGCGGCCTAGAATGGGCAGTTCGGCTGGGCTGCTGCTGACCCTTTTCAGGAGGTCACGCGCCGCCCTCTGGGTAGCCAATTCGGCGGCTTGGGCCGCCTTGGCCTCGGCCCGCGCGACAGCTTGCTGAGCTATTTCCGGATTTTTTTCCAGTACGTCGACAAGCATTCTCTTGAACTGGCCGATTGGCATCGGCGACTGCTCTGCGCTCATCGACGACCGAGCTTTGACGGGCCATGCAGGCGCCAGGCTGCCAAGGGTAATGCCAAAAATTAACAGGGCTTTTCCGGCAGTGCCGAAGCGAGCCATCCAATGCATGTGGGGCGTGATGAAATCACTAGATTCTGGGTCGGCTCCACCTCCAGCCAACTCACACCGTACTTGCTGTCCGACCATAATAAGCCCCTTGATGCCGCAAGAACAGGGCATGACGGTTCTTGCTCAGTTCTTTCCGATGCAGGCTCAAATCGCTTCAGCCGGCCGCGCGAGTCTCTTTTTTAAGGCATCGCGATTGGGACGACCACAAGCCTCAGATTCACATGTGCGGCCATGATGTGTAATGTTCGTAGCCGATCGGTTCGAGGACGTGGCCAACGAGATCGATGGTCTCGTGATCGATCACGCCTGAGACGCGAGACGCCAACCTTTCGATGCGGACGCGGGATGCTATTAAGGTGCGTCATCGGCCCCGGGCCGCAAGTCAGGAGGCATATTTGCGCAAGACCATTCTTACCATCCTGTCCGGCATGCTCGCCAGCGCGGCGCTCGCCGCCCCCGCCGGCGACGACAGGGCCCTGGCCATCCATCAGCGCGTGCTGACGCTCGACAGCCATGTCGATATCATCGCGCCGAACAATCCGGCACGGCTCTATCTGCCGGACGGCACGCTGCGCTCGGACCTGCCCAAGCTGATCAAGGGCGGGCTCGACGCCATCGTCTATTGCGTGACGGCCTTCCCCGGCCATGATGACCCGGCCGGCGTCGCCGAGGCGCGCAAGGAGGCGGACTATAAGCTCGGCTGGATCAAGACCCTCGTGAAGGACAATCCCGACAAGATCGGCCTTGCGTTCAGTGCCGATGATGTCGCGCGTCTGCATCGGCAGGGCAAGATCTCGGTGCTGATCGCCTTCCAGAACGCCCGCTCGATCGGGTCGGACATCACGCAGATCGACGCGCTCTACAAGCAGGGGGTGCGCATCTTTTCCTTCAACCATGCCGGCCACAACGCCTTCTCGGATTCCTCGCGGCCGTGGCAGGAGCCACTGCATCGCAACAACGGCCTGTCGCCATTGGGCAAGGACGCGGTGAAGCGGCTCAACGACCTCGGCGTCCTCATCGACGTGTCGCAGCTTTCCACCGAATCGCTGTTCCAGACGGTCGCGCTTTCCCGTGCCCCGGTCGTCGCCACCCATTCGGCGGCGCGCGCCCTGTTCGATCACATCCGCAATCTTTCCGACGCCGAACTGGACGCGATCCGCTCCAAGGGCGGCGTGGTCCAGGTTGTTCCCTTCGGCCAGTATCTGAAGCCGGAGGACGCCGAGGCCGCCCGCAAGCTTGACGCCATCGCGGAGAAATACGGGCTCAAGGCGACGCCCGACGCGCCCTATGCGGGCGACAAATTCTACACCCTGCCCAAGGAGCAGCAGAACAAGATCATGCAGGAGGCCGCGCAGATCCCGGTCTCGCAACCGACCCTCCGCGATTATGTCGATCACATCGACTATATCGCCAGGCGGATCGGCTGGGATCATGTCGGCATCGGCAGCGACTTCAACCAGGGCGGCGGCGTCACTGGCTTCGACAGCGAGGCGGACGCCCCCAATGTCACGCGCGAACTGGTGCGGCGCGGCTACACCGAAAAGCAGATCGCCGGCATATGGGGCGGCAATTTCCTGCGGGTGCTGCGCGCCGCCGAAGCGGCCCGGGCCCAATAGCCCGCCAATCGCAAGGGATGACCCGGAACCTGGCGCCTGGCCGATGGTTCCCCCTGCCTGGCAAGCAGAAATGGGAGACAGGCGATGCCGGCCAAGTCCAAGGCGCAGCAGAAGGCTGCGGGAGCGGCGCTGTCCGCCAAGCGTGGCGACACGAGCAAGAGCGATCTCAAGGGCCCGGCGAAATCGATGGAAAAGTCGATGAGCGAAAAGGAACTCGAGAAGATGGCCTCGACCAAGCGCAAGGGCAAACCTGAGCATGCAGCCAAGAAATAGGCTGCGGCTGAGCGCCAACTAACCACAATTTGTCGCAAAAATTGAAAAATCGCATCGCAATTATTTGCAGGGCCTCCCTATGATGGAAACATGGGTGTCCCGGAGAACAACGCAAGCATCCTTGTCCGGCCCGCCATGATGGGCCTGATGATCGCGATGCTGGTGCCGGCCGGCCCCGCTTTCGCCTTCGATGCGTTGGACGAGATCAGCGACTATCGCCTGCCGCCGGCCGTGGAGGCGCCCGCACCCGCGGTTTTGGAACGCGCCATGTCGGGCGAGCCGCAGGCGCCGTCGCCGCAACCCTATGGACCGGTCGATCCCGATCCGGCGCCCGATCCGATGAATGTCGCTGCGCCTGGGGACGATCAGCGCTATCGGACCTTCGGCCGCCAGCTGGGCGCGATCAAGTGGGAGATGGCGGCCGTTTTCGGCTATTACACCGCGATCAACGGGGTGAAGCTGTTCGAGGACCCGATCGCCCCGCATTTCCAGAAGGAGGGGTGGTTCGGCTCGTCGACCAGGAACCTCGGCGTGGACAAGATCGCCCATGCCTATAGCGCCTATGTCGTGTCCGACCTCATTTATGCGCGGCTGAAACACAAGACGGGCGGCGCGCCGGGCATCGCGCTCACCGCAGCCGCGCTCAGCTCCGCCACCATGCTCTACTCGGAATTGTGGGACAGTATCGAGCGCAGCGGCGGATGGTCCTGGGAAGACGTGGCCTTCAACAGCCTGGGCGCGGGCTTTTCGCTGTTGCGAAACTCGGTGCCGGGCCTCGACCGCAAGCTCGACTTTCGCCTGATGATCGTGCCCAATTCCGACATCATCGTCACCAGCGGCAAGCGCCACTTCGAGCAGCAGCGTTATTTCTTCGCGCTCAAGCTGGCGGGCTTCAGGGCGTTCGAAAAGGAGCCGTTCCGGTTCCTGGAACTGCACGCGGGCTATTATGGCAAGGACTTCACCAATGAGGACCGGGCGCTCGGCATAAAACCAAAGCGGCGCATTTTCGTCGGCGTGGGCGTCAACCTGCGCGAACTGCTCTTCAAGAATTCACGCAGCCGCATCGGCCGCGCGGCCGGCGAAGTGCTCGATTACTGGCAACCGCCCTACACCGCCCTCCACACCCATGTGACCAATTGAGTGGCAGGGGCGAGGCGCCCCCTTAATCGGAAACGCGCCCATCCTCATGTGCCATCCAGTGCACGAAACGGTGCAGCGGATACATGGCGTCGTGCGGATTGCCGATCGTGCTGGGCCCGGCCTCGCCCAGATGGACGATGCGCTGGGCGCCGCCGCTCGCAAGCCGGTCGCGATAGTCGGCCATGCGCTCGAACGGATAGAAGCCGACCGTCTGGGTCGCGACGTTCACATATCTGGTCGCATCGTCGAGCGAATCCACGCGCACGACATTGGCGGTCTTGTTGATCGGGTGGAAGTCGACGGGCTCGTCCGACCGGATCACCAGGCCCTTGCCGTCCGGCTTGCCCCAGACGCCATAGTCGTCGTCCATCATCATCAGCGTCTCGACCTGCTCGCGCAGTTCCATGTCGAGCGGGCGCACGTCGCCCGACGCGGCCGCCCGCGCGGCGATGCACTTGTGCAGCCTGGCGCAGAAGCGGTCGGCCTCCTCCGCGCTGCCCTCCAGATAGATGAAGCGGCTGGCGACGCACGCCTCCTGGTTGAGGATCATGACGTCAAAGGCGGCCAGCTCCGCCACCCGGTCGAGGGTTTCCTCCGACGCGAAGGCTTCCCGCCCGACCATGGAGATCGACGTCTTGGGATCGAAGGAGATGAGCTGGAAACCCGGCCCCAGATATTTGACGACATTGTTGATGGCGTCGCCCCCGCCCCAGGCGACGATCTTGTCGAAATATTGCGGGCGGTAGAGCACTTGCTCCACTGAATCGTCGCCGCCGCGCCAATAGATTGCCGACATCGACTTCACGATGGCATGATTAGGGTCGATTTCCGCCATGGTGCGCAGCAGGGCGACCATGGTGAAGGGGTCGGCGGACGACATCTTGAACAGGTTGATGGCCTTCACCATCGCGCCCTGGGCGATCGACTTTACCGCCACGCCCGGCGAATTGCCCGGCAGCACATGGATGAGGCGCGGCCCGAAGGCGCGCACGAAGCTCTTGCGGCCGGTATAGTCCTGCTTGGGCACCCAGGTGTCGAGCGCGCGGGGATCGGGGAAGTTCTGCTCCACCTCCGCCATCAGGGTGCGCTTGTCGAGATAGGCGGCGGCGTACATCGCCTGATTGGCCACGACCTCGCGCGGCAGGATGTGGGTGGAGCACATGCGGTCGATGCATTCCTGCATGACCTGGTTTTTAGGGTCGCGGATGCGCTCGCCGGTCTCGACCAGGAAGTCGATGATCTCGGCCAGCGGCACGTTGAGCAGCGGCGGCACCTCGGTGCGGGGATGCACCGCCTGGTTGAGGTTGATGGCGGGCGTGGCGAAGGTCACGCCGAGGTCACGCGAGCGCTGGGTGACGTCATGGCCCTCCACCAGCGCGCCGCGCAGGAAGAAGGGGGCTGAAACGATGGTCTCGCCCGTCCCGGAGTCCTTGTTCAGATCCGTTGCAACATTCATGACACACCTCGCCTAAGCATCCTCTACCGGCATAACTTACCACATGGCGTAAATCGACGGTCCTCTTTTGTCGCAAGCACAGGCGACGTCCCTGCTGATCGCAGGACCCATTCGGGTCCATGCGGGTTTAGTCATCAGGAAACCCTTAGGCCAAGGGAAGGACGTGTGCGCCATGGCCACAACCGAACAACGCCGCGCTGCAATGGTCGATCGGCAGATCGCCGCGCGCGGCGTGAAGGACCCGCGCGTCCTCCAGGCGATGCGGGCCGTTCCGCGCGAGGATTTCGTGCCCAGGGAACTGGCGGAGTTCGCCTATGAGGACACGCCTTTGCCGATCGAGGCGGGCCAGACCATATCGCAGCCCTATATCGTCGCGCTGATGATCGAGGCGGCACGGATCGGGCCGGACGACCGGGTCCTCGAAATCGGCGTCGGCTCGGGCTATGCGGCGGCGGTGATGAGCCGGCTGGCGCGGCGTGTGCACGCGATCGAGCGCCATGCCGAGCTGGCCGAGCTCGCCCGGCAGCGCATGGCAAGCCATGGCTATGACAATGTCGTCATCCGCACCGGCGACGGCACCCATGGCTGGCCGGAGAACGCACCTTTCGACGTCATCCTCGTCGCCGCCGGCGCGCCCACCATGCCCGAACCGCTCCGCGCGCAGCTGGCGATCGGCGGGCGGCTGATCATTCCGGTGGGCGATGCCGAGCAGCAGTCCCTGACCCGCGTCACGCGCATTGCCGAGGACAAATATGAGCAGGAGAATCTCGGTCCGGTCCGCTTCGTGCGCCTGATCGGCGCCCATGGCTGGAACGGCGACGCGGGCACCGATGCGCTGGTCGAAAACAGCAAAGACGTGCCGCGTATCATCGCCCGCGCGGCCGAGCCGCTGCCCGCCATCGATGCCGATGCGTTCGGCGCGCTGTTCGATCGCTTTGCAGGCGGGCGCACGCGGATCGTCCTCCTTGGCGAGGCGACCCATGGCACCTCTGAATTCTACCGCGCCCGGGCCGCGATCACCCGGCGGCTGATCGAGCGGCATGGCTTCACGATCGTCGCCGTCGAGGCCGACTGGCCTGATGCCGCCAGCATCGACCGCCATGTCCGGCACAAGCCCGCGCGGGTGGATGCCGAGCCGGCCTTTCAGCGCTTTCCGACATGGATGTGGCGCAACACCGATGTCGATGCGTTCGTCGCCTGGCTGCGCGCTCACAACGCCGGCCTGCCGGAGGGGGAGCGCGCCGGCTTCCACGGGCTGGACCTCTACAATCTCAACGGTTCCATGCGCGCGGTCATCGACTATCTCGACCGGGTCGATCCCGAGGCGGCGGCGATCGCGCGTGAGCGCTATGGCTGCCTCGCCCCCTGGCGCAGCGATCCGGCGAGCTATGGCCGCATGGCGCTCAGCCAAGGTTATGCCCGCTGCGAGCAGGCGGTCGTCAGCCAGTTGCGTGAACTGTTCGCGAAAAGCCGTGCCTATGCGGCAAAAGATGGCGACGATTTCCTCGACGCGGCGCAAAATGCGCGCCTCGTCGCCAATGCCGAGGCCTATTACCGGGTGATGTATTATGGCGCGGCGGAAAGCTGGAACC
>DATJLC010000086.1:0-5543 GCA_035490755.1 Sphingobium sp. | reverse complement strand
CGGCAGCCGCTTCGCGATCCTCCTCGGTGCCTTCCACGGGCTGCTCGCCATCGCGGCGGCCACGACGGCCACGGCGACGGCGCTTGCGCCTACGGGCACCCTCACCCTCGGCGCCCTGGCCGGCCCGCGCGCGCTCCGGTGCCTCGAGAGCTTCCTCCTCCTCGAACTCTTCCTCGGCTTCCTCAATCATCGGGCCGTCATCATCGGCCTCGCTGACGATTGGCGCATAGCTGACAACCTGCGTCGGACGCGGGCCGCTGGACTCGACCGACATACGGGCGCCCTCGACCTCGCCATCGGGCAGGATGGAGACGGACACGCCATAGCGGGTTTCGATCTCGTCGATCTCGCGCCGCTTGTTGTTGAGGACGTAGAAGGCGGCCTCCTGGCTGGCGCGCAAGGTGATGATAGAGCCGTTGCCGCGCGCGGCCTCTTCCTCAATCATGCGCAGTGCCGACAGGCCGGCGGACGAGGCGGTGCGGACAAGGCCGGTGCCCTCGCAATGCGGACATGCCCGGGTCGACGCCTCAAGGACGCCGGTGCGCAGGCGCTGACGGCTCATCTCCATGAGGCCGAAGCCGGAGATGCGGCCGACCTGGATGCGGGCGCGGTCGTCCTTCAGCGCCTCCTTCATCGCCTTCTCGACCTTACGGATGTTGGAGTTGTGCTCCATGTCGATGAAGTCGATGACGACGAGGCCCGCCATGTCGCGCAGCCTGAGCTGCCGCGCGATCTCCCGCGCTGCCTCGAGGTTGGTCGAAACCGCCGTCTGCTCGATATTGTGCTCGCGCGTCGATCGGCCAGAGTTGATGTCGATCGACACCAGGGCCTCGGTCGGATTGATGACGAGATAGCCGCCGGATTTCAGCTGGACGACCGGATGGTACATGGCCGCGAGCTGGTCCTCCACGCCGAAGCGCTGGAACAGCGAGACCGCGTCGGCATATTGCTTCACGCGCCGGGCATGGCTCGGCATCAGCAGCTTCATGAAATCCTTGGCGGCGCGATAGCCTTCCTCGCCTTCGACAATCACTTCCTCGATGTCGCGATTATAGATGTCGCGGATCGCACGCTTGATGAGATCGCTGTCATTGTGGACAAGCGCGGGCGCGGTGGCGCGCAGCGTTGTCTCGCGAATCTCGTCCCACAGCCGGGCGAGATAGTCGAAGTCGCGGCGGATTTCAGGCTTTGTGCGCGAGAGACCGGCGGTGCGAACAATGCAGCCCATGGTCGATGGCAAAGCCAGATCGGCGATGATCGACTTCAGCCGCTTGCGATCGGCATTGTTGCTGATCTTGCGCGAGATGCCGCCGCCATGGCTGGTGTTGGGCATCAGCACGCAATAACGCCCCGCCAGGCTGAGATAGGTGGTCAGCGCAGCGCCTTTGTTCCCGCGTTCTTCCTTGACGACCTGGACCAGCAGCACCTGGCGGCGCCGGATGACGTCCTGGATCTTGTAGCGGCGGCGCAGCGCCATGCGCTGGCGGCGCAGCTCGTCAGCAGCCTGCTCGTTCTTGCCGCCGCCGCGCCGGCCCCGGCCGGAACGGCGTTCGCCGTCGGCCTCATCCGCGCCATTGCCTTCGGGGGCAGCCTCTTCCCGCTCCGCGCCATTCTCCTCATCCTCGTCGATGGGACGGGGCATCTCCTCTACGCCATCAGTGGCGCTGGGCTCGTAGTCCTCGTCCTCCTCGTCCTCAGCCTCGGCGCGCAACGCGGCCTCCTCGGCGGCATGGCGCGCTTCCTCGGCCAGCAACGCCTCGCGGTCCTCGCGCGGGATCTGGTAATAATCCGGGTGGATTTCCGAAAAGGCCAGGAAGCCGTGGCGGTTGCCGCCATAGTCGACGAAGGCCGCCTGAAGCGACGGTTCGACGCGTGTTACCTTGGCGAGATAGATATTGCCCTTGAGCTGCTTGTGCTCGGCGGACTCGAAATCAAATTCCTCGATCCGGTTTCCCTTGACGACGGCGACCCGGGTTTCCTCCCGGTGGCGCGCATCGATCAACATACGAAGTGTCATTAAAACGTCTCCAGCCACGTCTAAGGACCGGATTGCACCGGGCCGCGCGCGTGGTCTTGTTTGGTGAGGCCGCCGCCAGAGGCGCTGTCGCGCCGGGTTGCCGGCGGCGGATCCATGTTGGTGAGTGATTGCGTGTGTCTGCTGCCGTGGTATCGCCGATCGTCAAGTCGGCGCGACTGTCATGCGCCCATGCCATCTCGTACGCGGAAGCGTGCGGACGGACGGACGAAAAATACCTCATGCAGCATCAACCTGTGTCGCCATTCGCATGAATGGCTTAGAATCTCCGGAAAATCCATGCACCGTGCAGTTGACGGACAGTTACCGGACAGAACATGGCTAGCAGCCCTTTGCGCGATCGGCAACGATCAATACAATTTAGTTTCAATTCGCCGCCGCGCCTAAAAAGCCTGTGGACCTGATGGCCAGAGCAGCGGCAGTATAGCGACGATGCTTGCCCTGCTTGCCGCCCTGCTGGCCCCTGATCCCGCGCCCGCCATCCCCCTGCCCGTCGCGTCCCCGAAGCCCTGGGACGAGGCCCATATGGCGCGGCGGCCGCCACGTTCAAGGGGCATCACTGTTGCCATCCCCGACGCCGCGCCGGCGATCGGCCTGCCCCCCATCGAGGGGCCGCGCGATCCCGAGAGGCCACTCGTCGTCATCGACGCCGGCCATGGCGGACATGATCCAGGCGCGATCAACCCCAATAATGGCTGGCGCGAGAAGGATGTCACGCTCGACATGGCGCGCGCCCTTCGCCATGCACTGCTCCGGACCGGCCGCATCCGCGTCGCCCTGACCCGCGACGACGACCAGTTTCTGATCCTGCAGGAACGCCATGGCATCGCCCAGCGGCTGAAGGCGGACCTGTTCATCTCCATCCACGCCGATGCGTCCACCAATGCCGATGCGCGCGGGGCAAGCATCTACACCCTGTCCGAGATCGCGTCCGACCGCGAGGCGGCGCGGCTGGCCGCACGCGAGAACAAGGCGGACGTGCTGGACGGCATTAACCTCTCACGCGAGTCGAGCCGGGTCTCCTCCATCCTGATCGACCTGGCGCAGCGCGATACCATGGCGGTCGCAACCCGTTTCGCCGATATCCTGCGTCGCGAGGCCGGTCCCTATATGACATTCCAGCCTCCCGCCCATCGCTTTGCCTCGCTGGTGGTGCTGAAGTCGCCGGAAATCCCCTCTGTACTCCTTGAGACAGGCTATATCAGCAACGATACGGACGGCAGGATGCTGATCAGCCCCTGGGGCCAGCGCCGCATCGCGCGCGGCATTGCAAAGGCCATCACCGTGCATTTCGCCCGGATGACGGCGCGGTAGCAAAAGCGGTTCCCACCGGCGCAGGAAATGGTCTACAGGCCCAGCATGACGGACACGGCGTCGGAAAATCAGCATGTGCGATTGCAGAGGGGCGCCGGTCGCCTGAGCGGGCTATGGGCACGACAGCCCGTGCGCAGGCTGGTCTATGCCGCCGGTGGCCTGCTCCTTGCCTTGACACTGTTCTGGTTCATATTCGTGCGTGATCTGCCCAATGCCGGCGCACTCCTGGACTATGAGCCGCCGCTCCCGACCATCGTACGCGACGTCAACGGTCAGCCCATTCACAGCTATGCGCGCGAGCGGCGTGTCCAACTGCAATATTCCGATTTCCCGCCCCTGCTCATCGCAGCCTATCTCTCCGCCGAGGACAAGACCTTCTTCGAGCATCATGGCGTCGACTTTCCGGGTTTTGCCGGCGCGGTGTTCGACTATGTCACCAAGATCGGCAGCGGCAGGCGCGCCAAGGGTGGTTCCACCATCACCCAGCAGGTCGCCAAGAACCTGCTGATCGGCGACGCCTATTCGCCGACGCGCAAGATCAAGGAAATGATACTTGCCTGGCGTATCGAGGACGTTCTGACCAAGCAGCAAATCCTCGAACTTTACCTCAACCAGATCTTCCTCGGCCGCAACGCCTATGGCGTCCAGGCGGCCGCGCGCGCCTATTTCGACAAGGATGTCGGCGACCTCAATGTCCAAGAGATGGCCTATCTCGCCATCCTGCCCAAGGGCCCGGCCAACTATCGCCCGGAAACCGACATGGACCGCGCGATGGAGCGGCGCAACTGGGCGCTCGGAGAGATGCACAAGAACGGCTATATCAGCAAGGCACAGCGCGATCAGGCACGGCTCCAGCCGCTCGGCGCCATCCGTCAGAGGCCGGAGGGCTATGGACGGATCGGCGGCTATTACATGGAGGAGGTTCGTAGGCGCCTCATCGGCCGGTTCGGCGAGACGGCCAAGGACGGACCCAACAGCATCTATGCCGGCGGCCTCTGGGTCCGCACGCCGCTGGATCCGTTCATGCAGGAGCAGGCGACCAAGGCTCTGCGCAATGGGCTACTGCGCTATGGCGCCGGCCATGGCTGGTCGGGACCGGTCGGCAAGATCGATCCGGGCGAGAGATGGTCGTCCGAGCTTGCCGCCAGCAACAAGGGCGTCGACTATGAGGATTGGCGGATTGCCGTTGTCCTGAGCAAGGCTGGCGACAATGCGATTATCGGCATGTCCGGAGGTCGCACCGGCACGCTGCCTGCCGCCGCCGCCCAGATGACCTATCGGCGCACGGGACAGAGCGCCTTCGACGCGATGAAGCCGGGCGACCTCATCGTCGTCAAGCCGGTCGGCAGCAATTTTGCCCTGCGCAACGTGCCGGAAGTGTCCGGCGGCATGATGATAGAGGACACCCATAGCGGCCGCGTCTATGCGATGCAGGGCGGCTTCGACTCCCGCCTGTCCTCCTATAACCGCGTCACCCAGGCGATGCGGCAGCCGGGATCGACCATAAAGCCGTTCATCTATTCGGCTGCCCTCGACAATGGCATGACGCCCGCCTCAATCATCGTCGACGGGCCGTTCTGCGTCTATCAGTCGGCGCGGCTCGGCCAGAAATGCTTTCGCAATTTCGCCAATCAGCGCGGGGCCGGCCCCCATACCATGCGTTGGGGCATCGAGCAGTCACGCAACCTGATGACCGTTCGGGCGGCCTCGCAGACCGGCATGGACCGGGTGGTGCGGCTGCTGAAGAAGATGGATATCGGCGATTACACGCCCTATCTCGCCTTTGCGCTGGGCGCGGGCGAGACCACGGTCGAGAAGCTGACCAATGCCTATGCCATGCTCGCCAACCATGGCCGCAGGCTGGTCGCCAGGCCGATCGATTTCGTGCAGGACCGCTCCGGCAAGGTGATCTGGCCGGATCGGTGGCGTCCCTGCAACGGCTGCAATGCGGCTGACTGGGACGGACGGGCGATGCCGCGCTTCGCGCCGCAGGGCGGGCAGGCGATGGACGCAATGACCGCCTTTCAGATGGTCCATATCACCCAGGGCGTCATCACGCGCGGCACCGCCACGGTGCTGGCCGATCTAAACCGGCCGCTGTTCGGCAAGACCGGCACCACTTCCGGCCCGACCGACGTCTGGTTCGTCGGCGGATCGCCCGATATCGTGGCGGGCGTCTATATGGGCTATGACC
>DATJLC010000085.1:0-56009 GCA_035490755.1 Sphingobium sp. | reverse complement strand
TGCGAGATGCCGATCGCGTGGACGTCTATCCGGACACCGATCCCGGTGAGAAGGGCATCTCCGCCTGGTTCCGCGTCGGCCTGATCGACACCTACGAGCGCGGCATCTGCCTGGGCCTGCGCTATGGCGGGCTGAAAGAGTGCGAGGGCGGGTTTCGCTTTGTCGACTATGTGAACGACGAATCCGCCGACCGCACGGTGCTGTTGATCGGCAACGTGCCCTACGACTCCATCGTCGAGTTGAACCTCGACGGGGACAAGATCTACGGATTTCCGCACATCTTCTGCCACTTCGATTTCAAAGGTGAGCCCTACGAGCGCCTGTGGTTCGCCGAGCGCAAGCAGCTCACCGAGACCCATCCTTACTTCGAGCTCGTCGCCGAGTACGAAGACGTCAAGGGCAACAACCCCACAGACGGGGAGTTGCACTTTGTCTGAGCCGCGGCGGCCGACAGAAGCAAGCCAGACGGCGCACTGATGGATCAGAAGCGATAGCTCGCACCCAGCACGACCTGCCGCCCCGTGCCCGGCAGGATTCCGCGCGTGCGATCGGCGATGTACGTCCGGTCCGTGGCGTTCTTGACCGTGCCATAGAGCGTCCAGCCGCTCTCGCCGAGTGCGTAGTTGACCGCGAGGTTCAACAGAGCGGTCGCATCGAGTGCGCCGACCTGCCCGTTGCCGTTGACTGGAGCTGCGTTCGTGTTGGCGAAGTCCGCGAACTGGCGAGAGGTGTAGACGCCTTCGAGCGACAGGTCCCAACCGCCGAGGATGTAACCCGCGCGCAGGCTCCCCGTGTGACGCGGTGCATATGGCATGCGACGCCCCGGCGCGCTCCCGGCCACCGGCTGCCCATTGTCGACCCGAGCGAGCGCGGAACTCTGCTCGGCGACGGGGAGGGCGGTGTAGGCGAGCTGCAGGTAGGGGCGGCCTGCGTCGGCCGTGCCGAACGTGGCCCGCGCGGCCGCTTCGAGTCCGCGATAGCGCGCCTGGCCCTGGGCCAGCGGCGTGCTGCCCGAGGCGATCGACCCGACCGCGATCTGGTTGTCGAAGTCATTGTCGAACGCCGCGACTTCATAGCTGAAGACACGCCCCAGCCGGCCTCGCACGCCGAGTTCCGAGTTGCGGCTGCGCTCGGCGTTCACCGCGACCAGGGTGCCCGTATTGCCGATCAGGTCTTCCACACGCGGCGGCGCGAACCCTTCGTGCACGCCGGCGAAGACCTGCACGCTCGGCGAGGCTTCGAATGTCGCGCCGATGCCCGGGATCCACTCGCTGATGCGCTCGGCGCCGCGGGCACCGGCGCCGAGACGGTTCTCGCGCGTGAACTCCATCGACTCGAATCGAACGGCCGGAATGATTGCAAGGCGCCCGAAGTCGAAACGGTTCTCGACGAAAGCCGACCAGGCGTCTACATCGCGCAGGTTGTGCTCGACCAGAGTGCCCGTGGTGGCTGTCGGGCTGGTGCCATTGAGCTGCAGGCGCACCTGGCGCTCGCTGTGCAGACGCACGCCGGCTTCCAGCTCGCCCTGCACGGCCCCGAGGGTGTACTGCGCGCGCAGGCGCGGCTCGATGCCCCAAGTGGTGAAGTCGCGATTGCGCATCTGCCGCGAATTGCAGTCATCGACGTTGACGGCTTGACCCGCCAGGCGCGCGTTCGTGAACGCGGCGCCGCACTGGCCGTCGGTCGTCGAGCTTGACTGCCGTCCCCAGTCGCGGTGGAACTCGTAGTAGTAGGCGTTGGCCGACAGGCTGGCCGCATCGCCCAGCGCCAGGCCCCACGTCGCCGACGCGCCGAAGCGCTCGAGGTCGAAACGGTCGTTCTTGAACGGGTTGTAGCGTGCGCCGAAGGCGCGGTACTCGGCGTCGGTCAGCCCGGAGTAGGTGACCTGCGAATCCTCTCGCAGGTACGTCGCGCGCAGCGTCAGCGACTGGGCCTCGCCCAGGCGGGTGTTGAACTTGTAGTTGAAGTCGCCCTGGCGCAGCGACTGATTGTCGCGTGCGCCGTTTCCTTCCTTTGCCATGGCATCGAAGCGGTGGCCGCCGGCGCCCAGCGCCAGGCGAAGGCGCCGGTAGCCCTCGTTGCCGGCGGCGGCATCGATCTCGCCTTCGAACGCCTGCGGCGGCTCGGGCGTGATGTAGTTGATCACCCCGCCGATGGTCTGCGGGCCGAAGCGGAGCATACCGGTGCCCTTGAGCACCTCGATGCGCTCATAGCGTTCGATCGGCGGGTGGAAGTAGCTCGCGTTATCACCGTAGGAAGCGAACGCGAAGGGCAGGCCGTCCTCGAGCAGGAGCACCTTGGTCGATCGCGTCGGGTTCAGCCCGCGGATGCCAATGTTCGGACGCAGGCCGAAGCCTTCCTCGTCGCGAACGGTCACGCCCGGCACCTTGCGAAGCGCCTCGCCGACCGAGAGCACGCGGGCGCTCTCGAGGTCGGTCTGGTCGAGCACCTGCGCGCTGCCGGACTGCGTGGCGGCACGCTCCTTCGTGCCGACCACTACGACCCGGTCGAGCTCGGCGGCATCATCGGCGAAGGCGGGGGTGCAGAGGGCGGCGATGCTCAGGCTGAGCAGGGTGCGAGGGAGCGTCGGCATGGAAGTCGGTCGAGGGCGCAGCGCGCGGCGCGCGGACTCTACTTGATGATGCGAATCATTCGCAACTAAGTCCCTGGATCTAGCCCTTGGGTTTACCAGCGCGGAGACATACACACGAGAGGTGGCCTTGCCCGGAGTGCCACGTGCAATGGCTTCAAACGCGCAGGGGTACCGACATGGTCTCCGGGCGGGGCCGATCGTTTTGATCGAGGAATCACGATGCGATTGAGCTGCAGTCGATCGATCCCGCAACGCGTGGAAAGGGCGCAGCACATCACCCTGCGTCTCGCAGCGCCCCCAGGATGCTGCACTGCGCACGCTCACCGCCTTTGCACCCTGTGATGGTTCGCTCCAGTTCGGCCTGGATACGCTGTAAATCCACTACGCGCCTTTCAACGTCGGCCAGGTGAGCCCGAGCTATACGATCGACGTCATCGCATGCAAGGCCATCTTCCTCGGCTAACCGCAGGAGGCTCGCGATTTCCTCGAGGCTGAAGCCAAGGGCGCGTCCTCGCGTGACAAACCGCAAGCGGTCCACGTCCTCGCAGGTGTAGTGGCGATAGCCCGTCTCTGTACGGGAAGGCGCCCTGAGCAGCCCGATCCGCTCGTAGTACCGGATGGTTTCGATCTGGCAGCCGCTGGCCGCCGACACCTGGCCGATCTTCATTTGGGGCTTGACCCTGTAGCGACTACAGACTTTAGGATGCCGGCTCCCACCCCTTATGGCCACCATGAGCGACTGCGGGTGCCACCACGAAGCGAAGGACGCCGGCGAGCGCAAGATCCTGGCGATCGCGCTGGCGTTGAACGCCCTCATGGCAGTCGTCGGTGGCGTGGCGGGCTGGATCGGCCAGTCGACCGGCCTGCTGGCGGACGCCCTAGACATGCTGTCCGACGCGGCTGCCTATGCGATCGGCCTCGCCGCCATCGGTCGGTCGGCGCGGTTCAAGGCGAACGCGGCGACGGCGAGCGGCATCGCGTTGCTGGTCCTTGGCCTGGGCCTGCTGTTTGAAGTTCTTCGGCGCATTGGCGCCGGGGCCGAGCCCGAGAGCGGATGGATGATCGCGACGGCGACCCTGTCGCTCGCCGTCAATCTCACCGTGCTTCGCCTGCTGGCACCCCTCCAGCAGGGCGAGGTGCACCTGCGTGCCACCTGGATCTTCACGCGGGCTGACGTCATCGCCAATGCCGGCGTGATCGCCGCGGGCGTGTTGGTGATGCTCCTCGGTTCACCGTACCCTGACTACGTCATCGGCAGCCTCATTGGCGTCTACGTGGTCAAAGAAGCCGTCGAGATCCTGTCCGAGGCACGCGAGGCACGGCGACCCGCCGTCGCCGACGATCATCGATGAGCCTGCTCACCCGCCGCCGCCGATCCCTGCTGCACTGGCTGGTCTCGACCTGCCTGGTGCTGGCGATGATCGTGCAGCCGGTGCTGGCATCGGTCGGCGAGATGCACGAGCTGACCCATGGTTTTACCGAGACGCATGTCTCCGGAGATGGCCACGACGACGTCCGGGCCGAGCTCGCCGCCCAAGGCGAGGCTGGCGACCGCGAAGCGACCACGCTGCACCTGGTCCACCACATGGCGCACTGCTGCGGGCAGACCGCCGTGCCCGCGGTTAGCTTCAACGCGGCGCTAGTCCCCATGGTGGCAGGGCCTTTGGCCGTCTGTTCGGCTCTCGAGCGACCTGCCGACGAGCCCCGCCTAGCGCCATTCCGTCCTCCGATTCAGGCCTGACGCGACAGCCGGCTACGCCGGCGGTTTCCCGTCTTCGCCTTACGGAGTACATCCCATGCGTGCACGACTCGCGGCCTTGGCCGCGTGTGTCGCCGCGATGCTTGCCTTGCCAGCACTCGCAGCTGACCGCCTCACCCTCGACGATGCGTTCGCGCGCGTCGAACAAGCCCATCCCGACCTGCGTCTGGCCGGAGGCCAGCGAACTGTCCTGACTGCAGAACTCGACCGCGCAAGCTTCAAGCCGCCGCTCGTGGTCGGGGCATCCGCCGAGAACGTCCTCGGAACCGGCGAAGCCAGCGGCCTCTCTGGGGCCGAGCTCACCCTTACCCTGGCCTCGGTGCTCGAGCGCGGGGGCAAGCTCGATGCCCGACGTGCACTCGTGCAATCGCGCATCGATTCGCTGGCGCTGCAGCGGGAGTCCAAGCGGCTCGACCTGCTGGCAGAGGTCGCCCGCCGCTACCTCGCGGTCGTGTCTGCACAGCGGCAGCGCGAGATCGCCGACCTCGACATCGGCCAGCGCAAGCGCACAGTCGCCGGTGCCCGCCAGCGCCTGCAGGCAGGCGCGTCACCGGAGTCGGTGGTGCTCACCGCCGAAGCGGCGCTGGCACGCGCCGAGCTCGAGCGCGCCCGCGCCGTCCAGCGGGAGGCCGGCGCCAAGCAGCACCTCGCGACCCTCTGGGGTGAGCGAGACCCTAGCTTCCAGGTCGTTGCCGGCAGCCCGCTGGCCCTGCCGAAAGTCGCGTCGTTCGACGAACTGACGACATGGTTGGCCCGTACGCCCGAGATCGCCCAGTTTGCCGGCGAGCAGCGCATTCGCGAAGCGCGCCTGCAGCTGGCCCGCACGCAGGCGACGCCTGACATCGATTGGCAAGTGGGTGTGCGCCGTCTCCAGGCCACGGACGACTTTGGCGTCGTCGCGAGTGCCTCCCTGCCGCTGGGCACGCGCAGCCGCGCCGAGCCCGAGATCCGCGTAGCCGAAGCCGAGCTCGCGCTGCTGGAGATCGAGCGCGAGTCTCGGAACCTGTCGCTGTACTCGACACTGGCGGACGCCCATGGGCGCTACCTGTCGGCGCAGCTCGAGGTCCGTCGCCTGGGCAGCGAAGTCATCCCGAAACTCGGACGCGCCGAAAGTGCGGCCGAGCGCGCGTACCGCGCCGGCGCCATCAGCTACCTCGAGTGGGCGCAGCTCCAATCCGAGCGCACCGGCGCCCGCAGGCAGCAACTCGAAGCCGCGCTCGAAGCCCAACGCGCCCTGATCGAAATCCAGCGCCTGACCGGCCAGCCCTTCGTGGCAGGCCCGGCCGAGCGCATGCCCGGAGAATCCCCATGAGCCGTTCCGTCATCACCATCACGGCGCTGATTGGCGCGCTGTTGCTCGCCGGCTGCGGTGACAAGGCAGCCAAGCCAGGCGCGGCCGACGAGCACGCCGAGACCGAAGGCCACGCCGAGGAAGGCGGTGAGCACGCTGAAGGCGAGAAGCACGAAGGCGAAGGCCACGCCGATGAAGTTCCGTCGACCACGATCCCGACCCAGCGGGCTGCCGCGATGGGCGTTCGCGTCGAGCACGCGGGCCAAGGCGTGATTGCGGACCAGCACGAGGTGCAAGGCCTGCTCACGCCGGTCGAAGGCAGCATCGCCAAGGTGCAGGCGCGCTTCCCCGGGCCGATCCGCGCCTTGCGCGCCAACGTCGGCGACACAGTCCGCGCCGGCCAACCGCTGGCGACGATCGAAAGCAACCTGAGCCTGACGACCTACACGGTCAACGCGCCGATCTCCGGCGTCGTCCTCGCACGAGAGGCGTCGGTCGGCGCGGTCGCCACTGAAGGTATGGCGCTGTACGAGATCGCCAACCTGGGCGATCTGTGGGTCGACCTGCACATCTTCGGCCGCGATGCGCAGCACATCCGCCCGGGCAATGGCGTGGTGATCACGCGCATGAGCGACGGCGAGAGCGCCGAAACGCAGATCGAGCGCATCCTGCCGAGCACGGCTACCGCCAGCCAGAGCACGGTCGCCCGAGCCCGAATCAAGAACAGCGATGGGATGTGGCGCCCCGGTTCCGCGGTGCGTGCGCGGATCACGGTGGACGAGCAGCGCAGCGCGATCACGATCCCGCTGACCGCCCTGCAGACCGCGGGAACCGAGGACGTCGTGTTCGTGGTCGTCGGCGAGAAGTACACGCAGCGCCCGGTACGCCTGGGCAAACGCGACGCACGGCGGGTCGAAGTTTTGGCCGGGCTCAAGCCGGGCGAGTCGGTCGTGACCGAGCAGAGCTTCCTCATCAAGGCGGACATCGAGAAGTCGACCGCCGAGCACGATCACTGAGGACGCCACCATGCTCGAGAAAATCATCCGATTCGCGATCGCGCATCGGTGGCTGATGCTCATCCTGACGCTGGCCCTGGCCGCCGTCGGGATCTGGAGCTTCACCAAGCTGCCGATCGATGCGACACCCGACATCACCAACGTTCAGGTGCAGATCAATACCGAGGCCCCAGGTTACTCGCCGCTGGAGGCCGAGCAGCGGGTCACGTATCCGATTGAAACCGCGTTGGCGGGCCTGCCTGCGCTCGACTACACGCGATCGTTGTCCCGCTACGGCCTGTCTCAGGTAACCGTCGTCTTCAAGGACGGCACCGACATCTTCTTTGCGCGTCAGCAGGTGTCCGAGCGCCTGCAGCAGGCCCGTTCCCAGCTCCCCGCGGGGCTCGAGCCGTCGATGGGCCCGATCGCCACCGGCATGGGCGAGATCTTCATGTACACGGTGAAGGCCGAGCCCAACGCGCGGAAGAAGGACGGCTCGAAGTACACACCGACCGACCTTCGCACCCTGCAGGACTGGGTCATCCGTCCGCAGCTGCGGAACGTGCCGGGCGTCACCGAGGTCAACACGATCGGCGGCTTCGAGCGGCAGATCCACATCACGCCGGATCCGGCCGTGCTGGTCTCGCTGGACTTTACGCTGGAGGACATCGTCACCGCGCTGGCGGCAAACAACCAGAACGTTGGTGCCGGTTACATCGAGCGCAACGGGCAACAGTTGCTCGTCCGTGTCCCCGGCCAAGTCGATGACCTCGAGGCGATCCGCAACATCGTGCTGGACCGCCGCGAGGGCGTGCCGATTCGGGTACGCGATGTCGCCAGCGTGGGCGAAGGGCGAGAACTACGCTCGGGTGCGGCGACCGAAAACGGCGAGGAAGTCGTCATCGGCACCGTGGTCATGCTCGTCGGGGCCAACAGCCGCGACGTGTCGCAGGCCGCAGGCGCGAAGCTTGAAGCCGCCAACGCAAGCCTGCCAAAGGGCGTGCGCGCCGAATCGGTCTACGATCGGACCTCACTGGTTGACCGCACGATCAAGACGGTGGCCAAGAACTTGGTCGAGGGCGCGTTGCTCGTCGTGGTCGTGCTGTTCCTGCTGCTCGGCAACTTCCGTGCGGCGCTGATCACCGCGGCGGTCATCCCGCTGGCCATGCTCTTCACGCTGACCGGCATGGTGCGCGGCGGCGTGTCCGGCAACCTGATGAGCCTGGGTGCACTCGACTTCGGCCTGATCGTCGACGGCGCGGTGATCATCATTGAGAACTGCCTCAAGCGCTTTGGCGAGATCCAACAGCGCCTCGGGCGGGCGATGACGGACGAAGAGCGCTTTGACGCCACGGCGAGCGCGACGGCCGAAGTCATTCGACCGAGCCTGTTCGGCATCGGCATCATCACCGCCGTCTACTTCCCGATCTTTGCCCTGTCGGGCATCGAGGGGAAGATGTTCCATCCGATGGCGATCACCGTTGTGCTGGCGCTGACCGGCGCGATGCTGTTGTCGCTCACGTTCGTTCCCGCAGCCGTGGCGCTGTTCCTGGGCGGGCGGGTCGCCGAGCACGAGAACAAGGTCATGGCCTGGTTCTCGCGCCGCTATGCACCGCTGCTGCACTGGTCACTGCGACACCGCTTGGCCGTGCTGGGTGGGGCGGCGGGCCTGGTCGTCTTAACGGGCCTGCTGACCACCCGGCTCGGCTCGGAGTTCATCCCGAACCTCGACGAGGGCGACGTCATCGTGCAGGCACTGCGCATCCCCGGCACAAGCCTCACCCAGTCGGTGCAAATGCAGGAGACCCTCGAGAAGTCGCTGGCAACCCTCCCGGAGGTCGAACGCGTGTTCGGCAAGATCGGCACCGCAGAGGTCGCGAGTGATCCAATGCCGCCGTCGATCGCCGATACCTTCGTGATGCTGAAGGACCGCGAGGACTGGCCCGACAAGAGCAAGACCAAGGAGGAGCTGGTCGCTGAGGTCCAAGCACTCATCGACGAGATCCCGGGCAGCAACTACGAGGTGACACAGCCGATTCAGATGCGCACCAACGAGCTGATATCGGGCGTGCGTGCGGATGTCGCGGTCAAGATTTACGGCGACGACCTGGACCAGCTGGTGCGCACCGCGGCCCAGGTACAGAGCGTCATGAGCGCTGTTGAAGGCGCAGCGGACGTCAAGACGGAGCAGGTCACCGGGCTGCCGCTGCTGACCGTGGAGCCGGATCGACAGGCGCTTGCGAACTACGGCCTCAACCCATCGGACGTACAGGAAACCGTGGCCACCGCGGTGGGCGGCGAAGAAGCGGGCCAGCTCTTCGAAGGCGATCGACGCTTCGATCTGGTGGTCCGCTTGCCGGAGTCCGTCCGGCAGGATCCCGCGGCGCTGGCCGACCTGCCGATCGCATTGGGCGCGGGCAGTGCGCATGGCGACGAGTCGAGCCGCGGCGCCGCATGGCGCGGCGGGGAAGCGCGGACCGTGCCCCTGCGCGAGGTCGCCCGAATCGAGTCACGCCTGGGACCGAATCAGATCAACCGAGAGAACGGCAAGCGCCGCATCGTCGTGACCGCCAACGTCCGCGGGCGCGACTTGGGCAGCTTCGTCGAGGACCTGCAGGCGGCCGTCGACGCCAAGGTCCGTCTGCCGGAAGGCTACTGGCTCGACTACGGTGGCACATTCGAGCAGCTGGTCTCCGCGAGCCAGCGGTTGGCCGTCGTGGTCCCGGTGACGCTGCTGGTGATCTTCGGACTGCTCTTCATGGCGTTCGGATCGGTCAAGGACGCCGGAATCGTGTTCAGTGGCGTTCCCTTGGCGCTGACCGGCGGCGTCATCGCGCTGGCGCTCCGCGGCATACCGCTGTCGATCTCGGCTGGGGTGGGCTTTATCGCGCTGTCCGGCGTGGCCGTCCTTAATGGTCTGGTCATGATCGCCTTCATCCGGAGCCTGCGTGAGCAGGGCCAGTCGCTCGACACCGCCGTCGTCGGTGGCGCGATCGGCCGGCTGCGGCCGGTGCTGATGACGGCGCTTGTGGCCTCGCTGGGCTTCGTTCCGATGGCGCTCAACGTGGGTGCGGGCTCAGAGGTGCAGCGACCGCTGGCGACAGTCGTGATCGGCGGCATCGTGTCTTCGACCCTGCTGACGTTGCTCGTGCTGCCGGTGCTTTATCGCTGGCTGCATCGCGAGCGAAATGCTGCGACACCAACCGCCGTTACGAAGGAGGCCTGACATGGGCGCAGGACACGATCACGGCACTGGCGAGATCAAGCACGAAAAGCCGCTTTGGATTGTTTTCGGACTGACCGCGGTGTTCCTCGTTGCCGAAGTCGTCGGGGGCATCCTGACCAACAGCTTGGCGCTGCTATCGGACGCGGCGCATATGGCCACCGACGTCATCGCGCTAGCGATCTCGCTTGTCGGCGTGCGACTGAGCCGCAAGCCGCCCGATGCCAAGCGAACCTACGGCTACGCGCGGATGGAGGCGATCGGTGCCCTCATCAACGGGGTGCTTCTGTTCGTCGTCGCCTTCTACATCTTGTGGGAGGCAGTCGGACGATTCCGCGAACCGCCCGAGGTCGCCTCGACCGGGATGCTGGTGATCGCGGGATTGGGCCTCGCGGTCAACCTGATGTCGATGCGTCTGCTGAAGGCCGGCAGCGGCCAGAGCCTCAACGTTAAAGGGGCCTATCTCGAAGTATGGGCTGACATGCTGGGCTCGGTCGGCGTCATCGTCGCGGCGATCGTCATCAAGCTCACGGGGTGGACGGTCGTCGACCCCGTCCTGGCCGTGCTCATTGGGCTGTGGGTCCTGCCGAGAACCTGGACGCTATTGCGTGAGGCGGGACAGGTGCTGATGCAGGGCGTACCGCAGGGCCTCGATACGGGCTCGATCCGCAGTGCGCTGCAGACTCTCGAGGGCGTCAGCGAGGTCCATGACCTGCACGTTTGGGCGCTGGGTTCGAAGGAGCCGGTACTCACGGCGCATCTGGTGCTGAGCGATGCTACCGCCGGCCCCGATACCGTCCGTGCCGCAGCTGCCAGCCTGCTGGCGAGGCAGTTCCACATCGAGCATGCGACCTTGCAAGTGGAAGCCGCGAGCTGTGGGGACCATGGAGGACATGCATGAGGCGTGCTCCCAAGGCGCCACTGCTCCTTGTGCTCGGTGTCGCTTCGGTTATGACGTGGCTGTCAATGCTTGGGCGCAGCGGTGGGCTTGGGCGGACGCGGCGCGCGCGAGGAGTTGTGCATCGACAGGATCTGCCACCGGCCGTCGATCTTCTTGAGCGCGCTGGTCGCGACCGCCTGACGCTCGATCGGCTCAGGCTTGTCCTTGAGCACGATCGTGTAGCGGTAGGCCTCGGTGGTGAGCGCGATGTCGCCTTCAATGCGCGTGTCGACCTTGTAGTCGGAGAACTTGAACGACTTGAACTGGCCCAGCTCGGGCCCGATGTGGTGGACCAGGTAGTCGGCATAGCTGCCTTCGACCTTGCCCGATTCGACCACCGTGTTTCTCGCAGCAAAGAGCGCGTCGACGCCCCTCAGGTCCAGTCGCTCGAGCGCGTCCTTGTACTGCCGTAGCACGGCTTCGACGGCCTTGGTGTCGTCTGCTGCCGGCTCGGCAGCGGGAGACGGGGAAGGCAGCGCCGCAAAGGCGAGGGCGAAGGCCAGGGCGAGCAGCGGTGTGCGAAGCAAGGGCATCAGAGGGTCTCGTAGGGAGTGGCATCAAGGATCCCGGTCGGGGGCATCCATGCCCACCGACCGGCTATCCCCCGATCAGTCGCCGAGCAGATCGGTGTTCTCGAAGCCCGGGGCGAGCGTGACGTGGTGGACCCAGATGCCGCCGCGGCCATCAGGTGCCACCCAGGTCTCCTCGAACACGCCCTTGCGAATGCGCTGGCCCATCGGCACGGGGCCGGCCATCGCGCCCTGCGAGGCGGTCATCGCCGAAGAGGTCGAGTAGCTGTTGTAGGAATCCAGGTGGCCGTACTGCGCCACGAGCTGGTCGTAGTCGTGCTGGTTCGGCGCGGTGCTGGTCGAGGACTGCGAGTAGTCCATGCAGGTGTTCTGCGAGGAGCCGTCCTCGGAGGTGTGCCCCAGGCCCAGGGTGTGCCCGAGCTCCTGGCACATCACGTGGCGACGCTCGTCCTGGCTCGCGAACGAGGCCGAGTAGCTGTCGTTCATCTTGGACGTGCCTTGGACGATGTGCCCCTTGGAGTCGAGGTTGATCGACGCCAGGCCGAGCCAGCCGTTGTTGCCGTAAGCCGCGTTGCAGGAGCGCACCTTGCCCGACACGGCCGCACAGCGCTTGCGAGTGCGGCTGGTGTCGTCATATCCGGTGACGCGCATGTCGACCTTGGTCGACTTGGACCATTGCGAGAGCGCGAGGCTGAGCTCGTCGTCCCAGTCGGCGGTGTTGCTGTCGATGACCTGCAGGGTGAACTCGCTGGTCGTGCGCGCCCAGTGGTAGTTGTTCCAGGTATGGCCCGCGCTGGCGGCGAGTGACACCGCGAGGGCGGCGGCGGCGGTCGCGAGGACCAGGCTCTTGCGTGCGATCTTCATGGTGTCAGGTAGAAAGCCGGAAGGACGCCGAGGCGTCCTTCCGGGGGTGCAGTGGATCGATCAGTCGCCGAGCAGGTCGGTGTTCTCGAAGCCCGGAGCCAGCAGCACGTGGGTGACGAACACGCCGCCCTTGCCGTCCGGCGCCACATAGACCTCGTCGAAGATGCCCTTCTTGATGCGGTTGCCCAGCGGCACGTTGCCCATCATGGCGCGCTGCGACGGCGCCAGCCGCGCATTGGCCTGGGCCGGCGGCACATAGGCAGCCGACGCGGCCGAGGACACCGAATAGCTGTTGTAGCTGTCGGTATGGCCGTACTGCGAGACGAGCTGGTTGTAGTCGTGCGTGTTCGGCGAGACGCTGGTCGAGGAGGTCGAGTAGTCCATGCAGGTGTTCTGCGAGGAGCCGTCCTCGGAGGTGTGGCCCAGGCCGATCGTGTGACCGAGCTCCTGGCACATCACATGCCAGCGCTGGTTCTGGCTGGAGAACGACGTGGAGTAGCTGTCGTTCATCTTCGACGTGCCCTGCGAGATGTGGCCGCGGGAGTCGAGGTTGATGGACGCCAGGCCCAGCCAGCCGTTGTTGCCGTAGGTGTAGTTGCACGAACGCACCTTGCCGGCCGACATCGGGCAGCTCTGGCGCGTGCTGGCCGCATCGTTGTAGCTCGTCACGCGCATGTCGAGCTTGGTCGACTTCGACCAGTCCGAGGCCGCGCGCGCGAGTTCGTCGTCCCAGTTCGACGTGTTGCTGTCGATGATCTGAAGGGTGAAGGACGAGCCCGTGCGGGCCCAGTGGTAGTTGTTCCAGGTGTGGCTGGCGGTCGCGATCGAGGCGGTGAGGACGGCGGCGGCACCGAGGGTGATCGCGGCAATGCGGTTCAACTTCATCGTTGCGTTTCCTTGCCTGTAACGGGGAGGAAGGCGCCGGGGGCAGGGGCGCCGGGAAGGCAGGCGTCGATGCCTGCGCCACCGACGCTAGGCGCCGCGGCGAACTGCAACGAAATTGGCAGGCCGTGTAGGCCATTCAATATCTCGGAACTGTGACGAGCGCCGCACGAAACCCGTGACCATGGATCACGGTGCAGGTCAGAAAATGACGCGATGCGTCATTCGGTTGCGCTGGTATTCAGTTTTTTCGTGCTCCTGTCACGGATCGGCGATGAGTCGATAACAAGTCCTCCCAGAGCGGCCCGCTTGCTGCTGGGGACTTATCCCCGTATGCTGTGGACATGGAAACAGCTCTGCAAGCGCCGTCGCTGGTCGAGGACCAGACCCGGACCGACCTGGCCCGGGTGCTGATGGCACTCTTCGAGCGCTGGTCCTTGCCGACCGATGCGCAACTCTCGCTGCTGGGCCTGAGTCCCGAAAGCCGCAAGCTGCTCGGCCTCTACCGGCGGGGCGAGCGCGCTCTGCCCAACCAGCGCGACGCGCTCGACCGGGCCGGCTACCTCATGGGCATCCACAAGGGGCTACGCCTTCTGTTTCCCGAAAACCCCGAGCTGCGCTACAGCTGGGTCACGCGCCGCAACCAGGTGCTCGAGGGGCGCACGCCGCTCGAGGTGATGCTCGAGGACGGGCTGGTGGGGCTGGCTCGCATCGCGCGCCTGGTTGATTTCCAGCGCGGGCAGTAATGGCCCTGTTCGACCGCCTCACCGAGTTCAAGGATCGCGTCTTTCGCAACATCACCTCGCTGCGCGTCTCCGAGAACCTGTTCGACGACCTCGTCACCGATGCCGGTGGCCGCGCCGCCGCAGTAGCCGCGGATCTTCGGATGCGCATTGCCGAGACCGGGGTCATCGCGCGGGGCCTGGCCTACTCGCAGGCGATCGAATACCCATTCGCGTCGGATTCGGCGCTGTCGAGCCGCTATGGCGACGGCCGCCTGCGGGTCTGGTACGGGGCGCTGGAGGAGGACACGGCGCTCGCCGAGACGTGCTGGCACCAGCTGGCGCAGCTGCGCGCGATCGAAGGCGTCACCGAGACGGTGGTGCGCTATCGCAAGGTGTTCTCCGTCGAGGCGAACGGGCTGTTTCTCGAGCTGCGCGGTAAGGAGCTCGAGCATCCTGAGCTCCTGGATAGCGACTACGCCGCGACCCAGGCGATCGCCCGTCACGCAGCGGGGCAGGGACTGCCCGGGCTTCTGTATCCGGCCGCACGCTGGCCCGAGGGGAGTTGCCTCGCCGCATTCCGCCCCGAACCACTGTCGGATGCCCGCCAGCTCTACTACCTCACCTACCGGATCGACCCGGTGGCAGGAACCGTGACGGTCGAACGCACACCGGGGCGCGTGGAGCGTGTCCTGCACGAGCGCGAGTTGCGCCGCCACCGATGAGGAGCCGTGGATGAGCGCCGATGACGATCTTCCTGCCGCCGATCCGCCGCCCTCCGCCGAGGGCCCCGCACGGGCGCTGGCGGTCATTCCGGGCGAGGCACTGCGCACGCGGACCCTGATCGCCGAGCAGATGCGCCAGCTCGCGCTCGGTCCGTCCGCCTCCGTCCGGGAGGCTTTGAAGGCTCTTCAGATGCCCCACATCGGCGACGCGATGGCGCAGGCACGCGCGCTGATCGCGGACAATCCCATGGGCACGCTGGTGCGCGACATGCAGGCGGCGCAGGCCCAACTGCGCGCCCTCACCGCCTTCCCCGTCGAGCAGTTCCGCACGCCCGCAGCCGCCGAGATCGGCCGGCTCATGGCCGAGCTCACGCGCAATCCCGTCGCCGACTGGCTGCAGAGCGAGCAGGCGCGCAGCCAGCGCCAGTTGCAGGAGGCCATGGCGGCGATTCGGCGGCCCTACCTGGACCTCGGACGCGAGATTGCCTCGTTCAACGCCGCGCTCGAGCTGCAGACCATCGGCTTGGCCGTCAGGCAGAACCTGGGCTTTGACACCGCATTTGCCCGCTCGCTTCGTGAGGATCTGGGCGACTGGCGCGAGCCGGTCGATGAGCCTGTCGATCCGCGCGATGCGGATGCGCGAACCGTGCTCTACATCGAGCGCGGCGTGGAGCCTGCGCTCACCGCGTTCCCGGCGACGACGTTCACCGACTTGCTGGACCGCGCGGGCCTGGTGCTGCCTGCGTTGCCGAGCGGGCAGGGTGATCCCGCGGAGGCGACCGACTTCGAAGGCTCCAAGTCCGCCTATGCCTGGCTGCTGCACTTCGAGCACGCGGTGCGGCGTTTCATCGATGAGCGCATGACGCAGGTCATCGGACCCGGCCGGATCCGCCAGCGCGTGCACGCCGACATCATCGCGCGCTGGCAGGCCCGGCAGCAGGATGCCGAGGCCGCGCGGATGGCTCGCAGTTCCCTGCTGGACCATGCCGACTTCATGGACTACCCGCAGATCATCATTCGCGGCGACAACTGGCGGGACGTATTCCAGCCGGTGTTCGCACGAAAGGAAAACGTGTCCGAATCGTTCCATCGCTTGAAGCCCGTGCGCAACGCGACGATGCACGCAGGGCTCATCACGCCGCAGGACCTGCTGCTGATGTGCGTGGAGATCCACCGTCTCATGCGGGCGATGCGGCCGTGAGACGCGAACCTGCTTTCGCTCGGCGGCATCGCGATCGCCATCGGCGCGATGGTCGACGCGGCAGTCGTGATGATCGAGAACGCGCATAAGCACCTGGAGCACTTCAAGGAGCGGACCGGGCGCGAGCCGGTAGGGGAGGAGCGCTGGAAGCTCATGGCCGAAGCCTCGATCGAGGTGGGGCCGGCGCTCTTTGTGAGTCTTTTGGTGATCACGCTCTCATTCGTGCCCGTTTTTGCGCTTCAGGCGCAGGAAGGTCGCCTGTTCTCGCCGCTCGCGTACACCAAGAGCTATGCGATGGCGGCGGGCGCCGGCCTGTCGATCACGCTGGTGCCGGTGCTGATGGGTTACCTGATCCGCGGCAGGATCCGGCCCGAAGCGCAGAACCCGCTCAACCGGATCCTGATCCGGGGCTATCGCCCGTTGCTCGAGGCCGTGCTCAAGCACCCGCGTTCGACGCTTGCCGCGGCGGCGCTCGTGCTCATGGCGACCGCGATCCCCTACGCCAGGCTCGGCAGCGAATTCATGCCGCCGCTGAATGAGGGCACGCTGCTCTACATGCCCACGGCGCTCCCGGGGCTGTCGGCCGGAAAGGTCTCCGAGCTGTTGCAGGTCACCGATCGGATGATCAAGACGGTGCCGGAGGTGGAGCACGTGTTCGGCAAGGCCGGTCGTGCGGAGACGGCGACCGACTCCGCGCCGCTTGAGATGTTCGAGACGACGATCACGTTCAAGCCGCGCAGCGAATGGCGCGAGGGCATGACGCCGGAGAAGCTCCGCCAGGAGCTCGACGCGGCGGTGCAGGTGCCAGGGCTTACGAACCTGTGGGTTCCACCCATCCGCAACCGCATCGACATGCTGGCCACGGGCATCAAAAGCCCGATCGGCATCAAGATCTCCGGCTCCGACGTCGAGGTGCTCGCCCGGCTGGGCGACCGGATCGAGCAGGTTGCCAAGACCGTTCCCGGCGTGAGCTCGGCGTTGGCCGAGCGTATCGTGGGCGGACGCTATCTGGATGTCACCGCCCGTCCCGAGGCGGCGGCGCGCTACGGACTGAGCCAGGCGGACATCCAGCGCATCATCGCGACCATCATCGGTGGCGAACCCGTCGCCGAAACGATCCAGGGCCGCGAGCGCTATCCGGTCGTGGTGCGCTATCCGCGCGGGATGCGCGACTCGCCGCAGGCGCTGGCGAACCTGCCGATCATCGCACCCGGTGGCGTGCAATTGACGCTTGGGCAGGTGGCGGACATCGGCTACTCCGACGGGCCGCCGATGCTGCGAAGCGACAACGCGCGGCTGACGAACTACGTCTATGTCGACGTTGTCGATCGCGACCTGGGCTCGGTCGTCCGCGATCTTCAGCGAGCGGTCGCCGAGCAGGTGCCGATGCCGGCCGGCTATGCGGTGGGCTGGTCAGGGCAATACGAATACCTCAGGCGTGCGAGCGAGCGCCTGCGGATCGTCGTGCCCGCCACGTTGCTGATCATCTTCGGACTCATCTTCCTGGTGTTCCGCAAGCTGGCGGAGGCCTCGATCATCATGCTGAGCGTGCCGTTCGCCCTGGTGGGTGGGCTCTGGCTGGTGTGGCTGCTCGGGCACGACGTGTCCGTCGCGACGTTGATCGGCTTCATTGCGCTGGCGGGCGTGGCAGCCGAGTTCGGAATCATCATGCTGCTGTACCTGCGCCATGCGTGGGACGAGCAGCTCGCGAGCAATCCGGCGGCTGGATTTGCCGAGCTCGACGAGGCGATCCGGGAAGGCGCCGTGCAGCGCGTGCGTCCGAAGGCCATGACCGTGGCGGTGATCCTCGCGGGCCTGTTCCCGATCCTCGTCGGCGGCGGCGCGGGCGCCGAAGTCATGCAGCGAATCGCCGCGCCCATGGTCGGCGGGATGCTCAGCGCGCCGTTGCTGTCGATGCTTGTGATTCCCGTGGCATATCGCCTGCTGGAGCGCCGCCGCATTCGCAGGACGACGCGCCCCCATGGCGCGGCTCCAAACGGCAACGATCTATCGCCGCGCACATGACATGCGCGTCGCTCTAAGCGTCCCGGTGCGCTGACGAGAAATGCTTACGACCGCGAGGCTGCCGCGGAGCAGGTTTGCAGCCCTACAGCGCTTTCCCTACCCACGATCCTGGAGACTCCTGATGAGACTGCACATCGCCCTTGTTTCGCTGGCACTGCTGGCGGGCTGCACGAAACCCGCTTCCGACACCGCACCACCAGCCGACGCACCGGCAGAGCCGGCGGCTACCGAGCAGGCGCCGCCGGCCACTGCCGCGGACGCCCCGGCGGCTTCGCCGACTTCGCAGCCCGCTGCCAGCATGGTGATGGGGATGGGTGAGGTCACGGCGGCGGACGCCTCCGCAGGCACCATCACCATCTCGCACGGCCCCATCGAGGCCCTGAAGTGGCCGGCCATGACCATGGCGTTCCAGGCCACGCCCGAGCAGATCGCGAGCGTCAAGCCCGGGGATGCGATTCACTTCGAATTTGAGCAAGCGAATGGCCAAGCTCGCTTGAGCAAAGTGTCGCCCTCCAAGTGATTTGGTGCCGCCCGCCGACACTCGGCGGGCGGCTGGGAAGCGTGTCGATCCGGTCAGGTCGATCGCTCCCGTACGGGCATGCACTCAAACCTTGGACCCGACGTCAGAGTTTTCTGCTGGCGGTGGAGCGTGCACGATGCCCTTGAAGGCACCCTCGATCAAAGCTCGCCAACTAAATCCTTGGAAGGACCAAAAATGAAAACCGTTCTGAACGCCGCGGCAGCAGTGTTATTGCTCGCTGCAGCAGCAACTGCTGAAGCCCATGAACTTTTCATCACGCTCAAGCCGGCGCCCTCGGGTTCTCGCGAACAGGTGGTGGTCGTCAACAACGGCACGTTTCATCAGAGCGCGGCTGTAGTGCGCAAAGACCGGATCCGCGACCTCACATTGCACCAGGGCGGGGTTGCGTCGAAGCCGGAACTCACGACCTGGACGGAAGAGGGCGACCAGAGCCGGCTGACGATCAAGCCGGGCGCGACAGGAACGTTCATGGTGGGCCTGTCCTCGAAGCGTTCAAGCAGCACGCGCACCGCCAAGGAGTTTGCCGAATACCTGGCGATTGAAGACCTGCCCGACACGCTGGCTACATTCGATGCCAGCAAGTACCCGAAGGGCGTCACCTACGGGTACATGAAGCACGCGCGTGCCATCGGCCAGGCCGGCAGTGACTTGACGGGTGACTCCGCTGCGACGCTGGGCTACCCGCTAGAGATCCGGCTCGACCGCAATCCGGGCAGCGTCCGCGTCGGCGAGCGCATCACCTTGCAGCTCCTGCACGAGGGCGTCCCCGTCCCGGGCCTGCGCGTCTATGTCGGCGCCGCGGCGCACGCACCCGCCGCAGGCGGCCACGACGGTGCGACCTTGATGCGAACGGATGCGAAGGGCCAGGCCTCGTTCGAGGTGACGACCCCAGGTACCTGGTACATCCACGCGAATCGGATGGTCCCCTCCACCGAGGCCGGGTTCGATTTCCTCTCCGACCGCGCGTCGCTGACGTTCGACATCGGACGCCCCGAGCGGTCGAACTGACCCAGGCCGTGCGGGAAGGGCGGCGGCCTGTTGCATCCGCCGCCCTACGTTTCGCGGCCCGCTCTCAGAGCGACTCGTACTCGGCCGCTTTCTGCAGCGCCGCCTTGTGCTGCGCGATCTGCGCCGTCGTGTCGCCCTCGACAAAAGGCCCATCGGAGAAGTCCTTGACCGACTCGAGCACGGGAGTGAGCACCACGCGGCGGGTCCTGGCATTGCGGATCGCCAGCGTCGTCCAGCCCTCGTCCCCGCGCACGAAGCCGACGTTGAAGGTGACCGTGAAGCGACCACCTGGCTTGAGTCCACCGTGGTCGCGGTAGTCGTTCGTCAGTGTCGTCGTCGCCTCGGGTTCACTGCGACCGTCGATGTAGAGCGCGGCCTTCCAGTTCAGCCCGCTGATCGGCAGGTTCGAGCCGTTGAGGATCGTGGCGCGGATCCGGGGCTGGAGCCCGAAGAAGTTCTTGTCGATGAAAAAGTGCGGATCGATCGCGGCAATGCGCGAAAGCTGCTCGCGGATCGGCGCCTCGGTCCGCTGGCGCGCCTCAAGCGTTTTGATCGCCGCGGGGTAGGTGTCGAGCACGAGCCTGGCTTCGCCGCGGATGATGTCGCGCACACTGCCTTCGGGATAGCGCGCGTGGAGCTTGTCCAGGTCGAGGTCGGACACCGCCCAGTCCAGCGCCTTGGCCTCTTCCGGCGAAAGCTTGGGCACGATCGGCGCGAGCGAGGCCCGGTAGGCCTCCAGGCCCCGCGAGGTCACGAGCTTCTCGTCCGCAGGTCCGCTGCAGGCGGTGAGGGCCAATACCGCCAGTGCGGCGAGTGAGCGGCGACAGGCGCCGGAGAACGAACGATCCATGGAAGTCCCCTTGGGTTGGATGGGCGCGTGTGGCCCGTGGTGAAAAGCGGTCGGTCAGGACACGTGCCGGGCCCGGGCGGGCGCGAGCAGGGCCAGTTCGCTGGGCACGAGGGCCCAGAAGAGCTCGCCCAGCGTGGTGAGGTGTTCGGCAAACAGCGCGCTCAGCGCGCTGTCGGGTCTCGCGTTGAACGGCATGAACGAGGTGTTGGTCCACTGGCCGGACGCGACCGGCCCCACGCGCCTTCGCAGCTCGGCGAAGATCACCTCGCGCACGCGAGCCGGGTCGGGCAGGCGCTGCTGCTGCGCGATCGAAGCCCCTTGGCGGGTGGCGGCCCAGGCGCAGTAGCGCCATTGCGCGGCCGACAGCTCCAGTCCGCATTCGCGGTGGACGAAGACCAGGTCCTGGGCCCAGCTCGGGTCGAACTGATGCTTGCTGAGCTGGGCCTCGAAGTAGCGCTCGCCTTCGGCGACGACGAGCTCGCGCCAGATCTTCAGGCGCAGGACGACGGCGAAATCGTCGCGCGGGACGGACTGCAGGTAGTCGCGCAGGGCAGGGGCCAATGCATCCGGCTCGTACGCCTGCCATGCGAAGCGCCACTGCAGCCCCTCGATCGGCGTCTCGCACGCCTCGGGCGAGGCCTCCCAGCGAGGCTCGGGCCAGGGCACGTCGATGAGCCCGAGCTCGCGGAGCTGGCCCATGACCGCGAGGGTCATGCGGCGGGTCGGGGCGATGCGCGTACGTCGTCCGCAGCTCTCCATGAGCGCGCCCAGGTAGAGCGCTCCCGGCAGGCCGAGGTCGTCGATCGTGGCAGGGGGCGTGGGGGCCATTGCGCGGGCTCAGCCCCGTCGTTGAACGCGCCTATCAGGATAACTTAGTATCGGAGCCGCTCGGAGTTTCCCACCCTATGGGCCTGTCCTATTGGGGTGGTCTGTGGCGTCCGAGGCTGGGGAACTGCCGATCCTTGCTGTGCGCCTGCGCGAGGCGCGAGAGCGGCTCGGTATCGCCCAGGTCGAGCTCGGCCGACGCGTCGGCATGGACCCAGGCGTGGCCAGCCCCCGGATCAACCAGTACGAAAACGGCGTCCACGTCCCGCACCACACCACGGCGGCGCGGATCGCGCGAGAGCTCGGTGTGCCGTTGGCCTACCTCTACGCCGAGGATGACCAGCTCGCCCGGTGGATCCTGGTGTGGACGGAGCTGAGCGCCGCCGAGCGTCGGCGCCTTCTCAAGGAACTCGAGTCGCGGGAGTAGGGCAGTCGCCCCGCCTCGTCTACGCGCAGGCGGTCCTGCTCGCGCACCCGCCGACCTGAACTACCGCGCCGTCGGCGGCTTGAGCGCTGGCGCGGCGGTCGGACTTGTCGAGAGGATCGGTCGGGGACCGGCTTGGGCGATCGATGCCTTGGGCAGCGCATGGAAGGTCCCGTTCGTGAACACCACGCACCACTCGGATGTGCACTGGACGAGGCGGGCATCGCCCGGAAGTCGCATGCCCTGTGAGGCGTGCACCTTCAGAAATGCGCTCACATCCACGCCCTGCGCCAGTCGCTCCTTCAGCCGGCGCGCGTCGCGTGCGCCTGCCTGCTCGGCGAGGACGAGCGGAAGAAGAATGAAGAAGAGCAGGGTGGTCAGCGCGGAGAGGATGGGCAATGTGATCGCGGCGGAGATCGCAGGCACCCGTACGAATGGCGTGCGCACGACCGGCGCGAGCCACCGGAACCGGCGCATCGCGAGCAATCGGGTCGCCGCCAGCCGGATCTCCCGGGCGAGCCAATCCAACGCGCCATTGACCGTCAGGTAAAACAGCACGCACAGCGCGACCACGAGCGGTGCCTGCAGCAGGCGCCAGCCGACCTCGCCGATGTAGTACTCGCCGACGCTGCCGAGGACTGCACGGATCGCCGGCCGATGGACCGCAGGGAGCCGTACGCCGGCGCCGCGGCCGCTTTCCTACCTGTCCTCGACGGCCGGTCGGCTAAAAAGGCACCGATGACGACGTATCGTGGCCCTAGCCCCAGTCGAAAGCCCAGCGGTGCCTGCGCACAGGCCTCGGGTGTGGCAGCCTTCTTGCTCGCCGGCGCTCTGCTGGCAGGCTGCTCGATGCCCGCCGAGAGCCATCGAGCGGGCCAACCGGCCCGCGTCGCGACGCAGACATCGACCCCGGCAGAGTTCGCAGGCACCCGCTGGGTTGTCGAGCGCATCGACGGCAGGCCGGTCCTCCCGGCGACACGGATCACGCTCGATTTTGAGCCCAAGCGCGTTGGCGGCTTCGATGGCTGCAACTGGTTCGGCGGGTCCTATGCGAAGTCCCGCAGCTTCGGGCTTACCGAGATCGTGTCGACGGCGATTGGCTGTGCCGACCCCGTGCTCGAGCAGTCACGACGGCTCGGTGGCGCCCTCATGGGGATCGACACCGCAACGCGTGCAGGTGATCGGCTGACACTGGCCGACAGCAGCGGGAGAACACGTCTGGAGCTCTCGGTCCGGCCCGATCGCGGCCCGCAGGGGGCGAACCTCGCAAACACCCGGTGGCGACTGAAGGCAGTCAATGGCCGGCCGGTATCGGGTCGTCCGATCCAGCTGGACTTCGCTGCGAGGACATTCGCGCTGTCGATCGACTGCGGGCTGATGACGGGTGATTACCTGGTGCAGCACGACCGGGTCCACTTTCCCCAGCGAGGGATGGATTACGGGGGCTGTCAGGGCGGCATGAATGGACCCGGAGTGAGCCCTGTCTCGATGGCAAACGTCGCTGCACTGGAGAGCCCGGAAGCGGTGTATGTCGAAGGCGACCAGCTCATGATTGAAGGTACGAACCATCGCCGGGCCGAGTTCGAACGCTGCGACGCATGCGTACCGCTGAGAATCCCTCAGGGGTGACTATGGCCGCTGGGGGTAGGCAGGCCGTTGATCGTAGCTTGGTTCAGTCCTGCGTCCCGGCGTCCTCGCCACCGCCGATTCCACATACCTGAGGCTCAGGCCCTACTGCGTAGATGCAGCGACCTCATCAGCGGAACTCGCTGACCCTATTATCCGATGTCCGCTTCTGGCCGAAAGCGGACTCGGCCGAGCGGTAGCGACTAGCGCTTGTCGCTAGCCTCTCCAAGGCATGCCCAGGCGAGGCAGCCAACTATTTGTGCTGCGCTGTTCCTAGCTTCACGAGCTCGGAGAGCTTTGATGTGATGCGATTGCGAAGCTGTGCACAAATATCACGCTCGCGCTCGACCAGCACTTCAAAGAGCTCGCGATCTGCGCCTTGATAATGACCGAGCAGACTCTCTAGGGCGGTCAGCTTGTCGTGGCAGATGGTGCTGGCGCGCTGCCATGCCATCAAGTCCTTCTCGATTTCGAGCTTGCGGCTGTCCCCGTCCATCGCTCTCTTCGCCAGGCCCTATTCAGCTGGGTTCCATTCTCTCGGCCGGAGCAGTTCTCCGCGCGCCGTTCGTCCGACAGCGCTTCGGGCGTGGTCCGCTAGTTCGCCTCAGATATCGGCCGCCTAGCCGGCCATCGGATGGGTGTAGCGGCGTTCTAGAACCCAGTATCAGTGCGGCTTCTGCTGGGTTGCGGCGGGAGGCTCTTCCCAAGGCGACTAGCTCCGGGCCGGTTCCGCCAGAGCGGACTACCGCCTGGACGAGTTCTCGCGCAATGCTCAAGCGCCTCGAGGGCGATTGGGTCGTCGTCTACGAGGAGTCGGAAAGCAAGGGGATCGACGTAGTAGCAGCCATCCGCCTGGGCCGCCACGACGACACCATTGTTTTCTAGCTCAGGGGTATCAAAGGCGACACCAGCCGCCGACATGAACCGCTCATACTCGCTGCGGGGCACACAAAGAAGTTCCATTCGCGGGAATTTCCGGATGCGGAGTTAGACGGAAATGAAAGCGGCCGCCGCTTTATGCAACCGAGTGGTCGCAATTTCTGTTGAGCCCTTTGCGCCCGTTGATGCCGTGCTTGCGGCGTTGGGGTACCCGCTCCTTGGCGCCCGTGCCTCCACATCATCGGGCACCTAGCGGCTGGCGCCCGCGGGCTCAGCGACGCCAGCGGCGAGCCGACGCCCGGCGCGCGTCCGGATCAGCGCCTCATCCGGGCCGCGTGCGATCGCATACCCGTTCAGCCCAATATCTGCTACCAGCTCGTCGCTGAGCAGATTCAGTTCGATCTCCACTGTGCCCAGTGGGCGCAGCGCACCCTCGCGTTCGAGCGCGACAGGTGGCTGAAACAGCCCCGGCACCACGACCAGGGCGGCGTCGGATCGGCGATAGACGCGGATATCCACGATGCTTCGGATCTGAGTCGCTCCCTGAGCTTATACAGCCGCTTGGCAGATGTCTGTGCGGTCCCGGGCGGACGCATTCCTGGCCGAAGCCGGCTGTCTGCCGGCTCCTGCTGCTCAGGCAAGGACGCCGCCTAGATTCGGCCGTCATCGGCCAGGAGCTAGCTTCATGGAGCGGCGAAAGCTGCGGGTTGTCTCTGGGAGGGTGCCCCTTAGGGCAATGGCCTTCGACCTCCCCTTGGAGCGGTCGAGGGCCATCTTTTAGTAGAGGTTTGGAGATGCTGGTCGACGTCTTGGAACGCGGCGACGGAACCTTGGTCCTTGTAGCCAGCAAGCGGAGCGAGATGCGTCCTGCGTCAAGCTGGGGTGCCGCAACTCCCATCGGCGAGCTTCACCTCGGAACTGAGCTAAGTCCTACAGTGATGAACGCGCTGCGCTCCCGCGGCTGTCATCCCGTGGTCGGCCGAGATGCCGAGTACTTCTGGCGATCCATGCTCCCTGCTGTCTCGAGCCCTGAAGAACTGAGTGTTGGAGTGCCAGGACAGGTGGTTCCGATCCTCATCGGATGATGGGACCGGGGACAGATAGGCGGCAACAGTGTCCGCTTTCGACCCAAAGCGGACATCGCGACTGGGGCTGGTGCTCGATGAGCGAGGGCAGACCAAGCGGCTGCTTCTCTACCCCTGGGGGCTTTCCGCCATTTCCTGGCAGTACTCGTGCAGGTGGTCGGGCAGCTCCGGTGGGCACTGGCCACAGGCCTTATTGCCCGGCACGGCGTAGTCGATGAACTTCGGGTACGGCAGGTTGAGGTTTTCCATCAGCTCGACAAAATCCTCGAGCGTGCGGTCCGCGCCGAGACGCGGGTTCCGCTGCCGCTCCTGCGCGATGCTCGAGACCCAGCGGCCCTGGTAGTCGTGCGCGGGATACACGAGCGTTTCACCCGGCAGCCCGAACAGCCGGCCGCGCACGCTCTCGTACAGTGCGCGTGAATCACCACTCTGGAAATCGGTGCGCCCGCATCCATCGATGAGCAGCGCGTCGCCGGTGAACACGCGGTCGCCCGCGAACAGCGCGAAGTGGTTGTCGGTGTGGCCGGGCGTGTGCATCGGGTCGATGCGCACGCCGCCGATGGACAGCGGTGCGCCGTCGTCGAACGGAACGTCGGTGCAGGGCAGTGCGTCGAGGGCCGGCATCGCGATGCGGCTGCCGGCTTCGCGGCGGAGCATCGACGCGGACGTGATGTGGTCCGCATGGATGTGCGTGTCGATCGTCATGACGAGCTTGAGCCCGAGCTCGTTGACGACCTGCATGTCGCGCTGCCAGGCCGGCATGACCGGGTCGATCAAGGCGGCCTCGCGGGTCTCGGGACACGCGATGAGATAGGTGTACGTCGACGAGACCGGTTCGAACAGTTGGCGGAAGATCACGGCGTCTCTCCGTAAAGGCGAGTCAGGCGGGGCGGCGTGCAAGAAGATCGGACACCACGGGTTCCAGTCCGGTGAGGCCCGCCGCACGACCCAGCGCCAGCGCAGCATCCGGCTCGGCGCCCTGGTGCCAGCCGTGCTCGAGCGCCACCATCGCCCCGACGCGGTTCGCGCTCGCGCAATGGATGAGGACAGGGCCCGCCTGGTGCGCCTGTGCCAGCTCATCCGAGAACCGCTGCACGGTCTCCGCCGTCAGGTCCTGCGCGCCTGCGACAGGGATGGATACATAGCGCAACCCTTGCCGTTCGGCCTCGGCTTGCTCGTCGTACTGGTCCGGCTCATTTGGAGAGCGCAGGTTGATCACGGTGCGAACGCCCTCCTTGGCAAGCCGCTCGAGTTGCTCGGGGCTCGGCTGGCCACTGCTGTAGCGGTCGCGTGCGAATGAACGGATCTCGGTCATGTGGCGGCTCCTGCGGGAGGGGAAGGTGAGGCCGGGCTGCTTTCGTCGGCCTGTCGGGTCACGTCGGGATCCAGCGCCGCCATGGCCTGGTGCTGGCTCAGGAACACGCGGCCGCTGAGGTGGTCAAGGAAACGCGAGCGCTGCAGCCGGTCGAACACCGGTCCCTTGACCTCGGTCAGATGGAACCGCACGCCGGCCTGCCTCAGCCGGTCGTTGATCACTTCGAGGCTGTCGAGCGCGCTGGCGTCGATGTAGTTGACGGCCGGGCACATCAACACGACGTCGCGGATCTCCGGGCGTCGCGCGATCTCGTCGTACAACCGGTCCTCGAGGTACCGCGCATTCGCGAAGTACAGACTTTCATCGACGCGCACCGACAGCACGTGCGGGCTGGTCAGCACCGCGTGGCGCTCGATGTTGCGGAAATGCTCGGTACCGGGCACCTGGCCGACGACCGCGATGTGCGGGCGGCTCGTTCGCCATAGGTACAGCACGATCGACAGCGCGACACCCGCGACGATGCCGGCCTCCACGCCGACCGCGAGCACGACGAGGATCGTGACCGCCATCGCCGAGAAATCGCTGCGCGAGTAGCGCCAGGTGTGACGCACCGTGCCCAGGTCCACCAGCGAGAGCACCGCGACGATGATCGTGGCGGCGAGCGCGGCCTGCGGCAGGTTGCGGAACAGCGGAGTGAACAGCAGGGCGACGAGCGCAATGCCGGCGGCAGTGAACACGCCCGCCAGCTGCGTTCGGGCGCCCGCGTCGAAATTGACGACCGAGCGTGCGAAGCCGCCGGTGACCGGATAGCCGCCGGTCAGCGCGGCCGCGACGTTGGCCGAGCCCAGGCCGACCAGCTCCTGGTTCGCGTCGATGCGCTCGCGGCGTTTGGCCGCCAGCGTCTGTGCAACCGAAATCGATTCGACGAACCCCACCAGGCTGATCAGGGCCGCTGCAGGCAGCAACTGCACCCATAGCCCTGCATCGAAGCGGGGGATGGACAGCGGTGGCAGGCCCGCCGGGATCGCGCCAACCACCCGAACACCGCTTGATGCCAAATCCCAGGCTGCGACCGCGAGCGTCGTCGCGATGATCGCAACGACCGGTCCGGCCTTGGTCGCGAAGTCGGCAGCGCGCACCGGCAGGCCGATACGCAGCAGCAGTGGCTTGAGCCCCTTGCGCACCCAGAACAGGAACGCGGTCGCCAGTACACCGATAACCAGCGTCGGAAGGTTGGCGGCAGGCAAGGCATTGACCAGCGCGGGCACGAGCTCGAGCAGCGTGTCGCCTTCCACACGCACACCGAGGATGTGCTTGAGCTGGCTCGCGGCGATTAGCACGGCCGAGGCGGTGATGAAGCCGGAGATCACCGGATGACTCAGGAACGTGGCAAGGAAGCCCAGCCGCAACAGCGCCATGCCCAGCAGCACCAGGCCTGACAGCAGCGCGAGCACGAGCGCCGCCTCGACATAGCCCGCAGTCCCCGATGCCGCGATGTCGCCGACCGCCGCAGCGGTCATCAAGGACACCACGGCGACGGGCCCTACGGACAGCGTGCGGCTGGTGCCAAACGCGGCATATGCAATCAGGGGGGCAATGCTCGCGTACAGCCCAACCTGGGGCGGCAGCCCGGCGAGCATCGCGTACGCAAGGCTCTGCGGGATCAGCATCAGGGTGACGATGAGCGCCGCGAACAGGTCCTGGCCCAGCGTCGCACGGTCATAGCCGCGCAGCCAGGCGGCCGCCGGCACCCAGCGCTCGAGCCGAACCGTACGCATGAGTTTCGGTTGCGTCCGCATTGCCGGGGCCTCAGTCCTGCGCCGCGCAGTAAGCGGCATACAGGGCATCGAGCACGCCCATCGCCGGGCCCTCTGCAAGGGAGTAATAGATCGTCTGCGACTCACGGCGCGTGGTCACGAGTTCCATCTCGCGCAGCACGGCCAGGTGCTGCGACAGCGCGGACATGCTGAGCCCGGTGATCGGCTGCAGCTCGCCGACCGAGGATTCGCCTTCGACGAGCTGACACAGCACGAGCAGGCGCGCCGGATGCGCTAGCGCCTTGAGCAACGCGGCCGCCTCGTCGGCATGACGCGCCATCTGCTCGGGAGACGGCATCGGACGGGATTTCTTTGATGAACGGGTCATGGCATCTGTAGTTTAGTAAGTGCTTGACAATGACTTGTGATGAATCTAATTTAGCGACATCTAAAGGGCGCCGCAAGGAGCCGTCAGATGAATCCGCAGGTCCAGAGCTTTTACGATCCGGCTACGTTCACCTTCACTTACGTTGTCTATGACCGGGACGGTGGACGCGCCGCCATTGTCGACCCCGTGCTCGACTACGATCCGGCCTCGGCGCGTACCTCGACCGCATCGGCGGACCGCGTGCTTGCGTTCGTGCGCGAACACGCGCTGACCGTGGACTGGATCCTCGAAACTCACGCGCATGCCGACCACCTCACCGCGGCCGCGCACCTCAAGCGCGAGACCGGTGCGAAGGTCGCGATCGGGCGGGGCATCACCCAAGTGCAGGAACGCTTCAAGGCGCTGTTCGGCCTCGAGCCGGAGTTCGCCACCGACGGCAGCCAGTTCGATCGCCTGTTCGTGGATGGAGACACCTTCCGCATCGGCGAGCTCGAAGCGCGTGCGATCGCGACGCCCGGGCACACCGACGACAGCCTGACCTATCTCGTCGGTGCTGCGGCGTTCGTGGGCGACACGGTGTTCGCGCCGGAAACGGGCACCGCACGCGCGGACTTCCCCGGCGGGGACGCACGCAAGCTGTACCGGTCGATCCGTACGCTGTTCGACCTGCCGGCTGGCACGCGCCTGTTCCTGTGCCACGACTACCCGCCGGCCGAGCGGGAAGCACGCGCGCAGAGTTCGCTCGCCGAGCAGAAGCAGCGCAATGTGCACGTCGGAGGCGAGGCGGATGAGGAGGCGTTCGTGAAGATGAGGACCGAGCGCGATGCCGGCCTCGCGGCGCCCAAGCTCATCCTGCCGGCGTTGCAGATCAATATCCGGGCCGGCGAACTGCCGCCACCGGACGCGAACGGCATCCGTTACCTGCGGCTACCGCTGAACCAGTTGGGAGGTGAAGCATGACCACGTGGATGATCGCCCTGGCCGGAGGTGTCCTGATCGGCCTGTCTGCAACCCTGCTGCTCTGGCTCAACGGGCGGGTCGCAGGTGTCAGCGGCATCCTCAACGGCGTGCTGTTTCCCAATGCGGGTGACTTGTCGTGGCGAGCGATGTTCCTGCTCGGCTTGATCGTTGCGGCGGGGCTGTACACCGCGCTGGTGCCCGGCGCGCCGCTGCCGCGGACCGACTATTCACGCGTCGCCTTGGTAGTCGCCGGGTTGCTCGTGGGCTTCGGCACCCGCATGGGCAACGGTTGCACGAGCGGACACGGCGTGTGCGGCCTCGGCCGGTTCTCGATGCGTTCGCTGGCGGCCGTGCTGACCTTCATGGCCACAGCTATCGCGACCACGTTCGTCGTGCGCCACCTCTGGAGCTGATGATGAAGAAGTTCTCGCTTGCTGCGCTGTTTTCGGGCGCGCTGTTCGGCCTGGGCCTGGCGATGTCGGGCATGACCGATCCGCGCCGCGTGCTCGGCTTCCTCGACGTGTTTGGGGATTTCGACCCGACGCTGCTGTTCGTGCTTGGTGGCGCCGTCGCGACCACGACGTTGCTGTTCCGCTTCGTGCTCCGCCGTGGCAGCCCGGTACTCGCCGACACGTTCCAGCTGTCGAACCTGAAGCACGTGGACCGCAAACTGCTTGGAGGAGCGGCCCTGTTCGGGATCGGGTGGGGCATTGCCGGGTATTGCCCGGGACCTGCGCTTGCGGGCCTGGGGATCGGGTCGATCGAAGCGCTGTGGTTCATCCCCGCCATGCTCGCCGGCATCCTGCTGCACCGCGTCGTCAACCGCGCCTGAGGAGTACGTCATGAAGCTCATCGCACCGATGGTTCTTGCCGCCGCACTGGCAGGCGGCGGCTGCGCCACCATGGCCGAGCCGGCTCCGTTGCCGGCGATTGCCAACGCGGTTTCGCCCATGCCTGGCGTCGTTTCGGCGGGACGACTGCAGCCGGATGACATCGCACGCGTCCGCGAGGCCGGCGTCCGCCATGTGATCGACCTCACGCCGGACGCGGAAACGCCCGACTTCGACGAAGCGGTCGCCGTGCGCGCTGCCGGTTTGGCGTACTCCAACCTGCCGCTGCGCGGTGCGGTCGATCTCACCCGCGAGAACGTGATCGCGTTCGACGCGCTCGTCCGAACGGCGAAGCGGCCGGTGCTGATGCATTGCGCCAGCGGCAATCGGGTCGGCGCCATGGCAGCGCTCCGGGCCGCGTGGGTCGAGGGCAAGCCGGCAGACGAGGCGGTCGAAATCGGAAAAGCCTGGGGGCTGAAGGGCCTCGAGGCTGAGGTGCGCCGCAGGATCGAGTCCGGTACGCCGCAGTCGGGAACGTAAGCTCCGGCGCTCATCGACGAAGACGTGCAAGAGGCGAACATGGGGCCAACGACGACGCCACCGGTGCTGGGACTTCGCGAGAACGCCGGCCAGTTCGCGCTGCTCGTGCTCGTCAATGCATTCGTTGGCGCCATGGTCGGCCTCGAGCGGAGCATCCTGCCCGCGATCGCCGAGCAGGATTTCGGGCTCGTTGCACGCACGGCGATGCTGTCCTTCATCGTCGCGTTCGGCATCTCGAAGGCGCTGGCTAACTACGTCGCCGGCAGGCTGTCCGACCGCTACGGACGCAAACTCGTGCTGGTGGCCGGATGGGCCGTCGCGGCGCCGGTGCCGTTCCTGCTCATGTGGGCGCCGGACTGGAACTGGGTGCTCGCGGCCAATGTGCTGCTCGGTGTCAGCCAGGGGCTGACCTGGTCGACCACCGTGATCATGAAGATCGATCTCGTCGGCCACCGGCAACGCGGCCTGGCCATGGGGCTCAACGAGTTCGCCGGCTATTTTGCCGTTGCCGTCAGCGCGCTCGCCACCGGTTGGGTCGCGGCTCGCTATGGTTTGCGCCCCGAGCCGTTCTACCTCGGCATCGGGTACGTGGTCATCGGATCGGTGCTGTCGGCGTTCGCGGTGCGTGAGACGCTGCATTTCGTGCATCACGAGACGCGCAGCGTAGCGGGCGCCGTTGAGCCCCACGGCCAACGCGAGCTGTTCTGGAAGGTGAGCGTGGGCGACCGTAACCTGTCGAGCATCAGCCAGGCCGGTCTCGTCAACAACCTCAACGACGGCATGGCCTGGGGGCTGTTTCCGCTCGTCTACGCAGCGGCAGGCGCGAGCATCGCTGAAATCGGCATGCTGGCGGCGCTGTACCCGGCCGTCTGGGGTCTGGGACAGATCGTGACCGGAGCGCTTTCAGACGTGTGGGGCCGGAAGCGGCTGATCGTTGGCGGAATGTGGGTGCAGGCGGTCGGCATTGCCGTAACCGGCTACGCAGAGACGCTCCTAGGCTTTGCTGTCGGCGCCGTTTTGCTCGGGGCAGGCACAGCCATGGTGTATCCAACGCTGCTGGCTGCCATTGGGGACGTCGCCCGTCCGGATTGGCGGGCGTCAGCCGTGGGGATCTATCGTCTCTGGCGCGACCTTGGGTATGCAGTGGGTGCGGTGCTCGCCGGACTGGTGGCCGACTTCTACGGGATGGGCTCTGCGATCTACGTTATCGCTGCAGTGACCTTCGCGTCCGGAACGCTCGCCGCATGGCGAATGTCCGAGACGCGCATCGTGAAAAGCGGGGCCTAATTAAGTGACCGGCGACGGCCGATCTAGGCCAAGCGCTGTGGGCTTCAGGGAAGGCTGGGCACCACGGGACGTCCGCTATTGGCCGAAAGCGGACGCTGGCTGACGAGCCCACGATCTCTCCCCAGTGAAGTCCGTAGAAGGTATGAGGGACATATTCCGGGTCACGGCAATGCCAATTGGCCCGCCAAACGGGCGTCTCATGTGTGCTTGCGACAATTACACCTGCTGGGTGTAATTGGGGTGTAATTACCCGCGACGAACGGAACTCGACCGTTATGCGTGCCGCCGCTAATCCCTAGTCACGTTGTTTTGGGCCTGAGCGTGCTTGCATCGGTCACGCTCAGCCTTCAATGAGCGTGCGTCCGGCCGGGCGGCCGCCGCCTGAGCGCCTTGGCAACAGGGTGCCGGAGCGGCGTATGGCCCAGCGCCACGCGCAAGCCGCCCGCGTGACACCACGACCCTGAACATTGCATGGAAGCCCTCGTGGGTGGGAAACGCCTGGTCCGGACACCTCGGGGCCGTAGACCCAGATCCATCGACCGTCCCTAAGCGCGTTGCGCTAGGTAGCCATGGAGTCACCTTGGCCCGCGGCCGGGGCCAAGGTGTGGGTGGCGGTCCTGCGCCGCAGCGTGCTGGCGGGCTGACGCGTCACCGATTGCGTCGGTGCGTCCGCTTCAATCCGAAGCGGACGCGCCGCTCGTCGCAGACGGGCAGGGTGTCGTGCTGTCGCCGAGACCGATTACGGCTGCACGGCCGTCTTGTCTAGAAGCCTGGCTGCCGGGTTGTCCTCGACGCCGCCGGCTTGGAAGTAGCCAATGACGCTGCTGACGGCCCGATGTTCCGTCATTGCCATCAGGGCGGGCAGGGCGACACCCTGGCGGCCACCTTCCGTCACGAATCCAGATCGGAGGCTGTGGCCTGCGAAGTCGCCATCGAGCCCCGCACGCGCCGCGCGCCGCTGGACAACCCCGGCGACGGCCGCCGGCGACAGACCTGGGCCGATGCGATTGGTCCAGAGGCGTCGAAAGATCCGGCCCTCCATAAGTCCGCTTGCACGGATCCACGCCTCCAAGGCCTCGGCCGCGACCCCGAGCACCGGTTTGTCGGGCGTTGAATTCGCACTCGGTCCGGCCTGCTGCGTCTTGCTGTGCTGCAGGCGGTAGACATAGCCGCCGTCCGGCAGGCGCTTGAGATCCGCGAAGTCCGCCGCGGCGACCTCACTGCGACGACGACCCCCACTGGCGAAGGCGAAGTAGAGCAGGGCGCGGTCGCGAAGCCCCTCGAGCGTCTCGTCGCAGGTCGCCACCAGCGCCTCGAGCTCTCGCCGGGTAATCGCGGTCTTCTTGATTGGCCGATCGCCACGTTTGTTGGCGGCACGGCGGGCCCGCGCCAGCAGATGCCGCACAGGAGGCTGCTCGCAGGGGTTCTCGACGCGGCGCAGCTGATGGGCCTTGGAGAGCACTGCGATTCGGTGCACCACGGTGCTCAACTTCAGTGGGCCTGGCCGCTGCTTGAAGCGTGCCCGAACGAGCTGAGCATCGAGGGCCTCCGGCAGTTCCCACGTCATCCCTTTGGCCGAGCGCCTGGCGATGTGGTCGACGATGAACTGCACAACCGCGACCTCGGGTACTGGTAGCTCGATGGCACGCCCGTAGCGCCCCTGAAACCAGGCGGCCCAATAGCGAAGCGCGCTGGCGTAGCTGCGCGTCGTGTTGGCAGACGCCGCTTCCTCGAGGATCTCCTTGACCGCGCTCTCGGCGGCCTCGGCCAGCTGATCTGGCAGAAGAAGTGGGGTATCAGCGAGTACGGCCAGTTCAGCGTTCTTTGACATATGTAATATGTAGCACGCACTACGGGATCATTGCGATACCCGCGATAACAATCCATTATCGTGGGTACGGAAACCGCAGAGTAGGGCACCTGACAAGGAGCCGCAAATGGCACGTGGCATCACCCAAAACGACGTCGATCAGGCCGCCGATGCCCTGCTGCTGGCGGGCGAACGTCCCACCGTCGAGCGGATCCGCCAGCACCTGGGCACCGGCTCGCCCAACACCGTGACGCGGCTGCTGGACATCTGGTGGAAAGGCCTCGGGGCGCGCCTGAGCGCGCAGCGGCGCACGGTCGAGCTGCCGGATGCGCCCGAACCGGTGTCCGCGCTGGCATTCCAGCTCTGGGAGCAGGCGCTGACGAGCGCCCGCGAGCACGCCGAGGCCGCGCTGGTCGAAGAGCGCGGCACCCTGGCGGCGGCCCGGCTGGAGGCCGATGCCCGCGTCGCCGCGGCCCACCAGGCGTCGGAGACGGCACAGAAAGCCGAGGCGCAGGCCGTGGCTGCCCTCTCGGCCGCGCAGGAACGCCTGCAGGAGCGCCAGCGGCTGGTTGACCAGCAGACCGGGCAGCTCGAGGACCTCGCCCGCCAACGGGACGAGGCGCTGCAGCGCCTTGCCAGCCAGGAGGCCGAGCTCTCTGCCCTGCGCGCGCGATTGGAGACGCAGCAAGCCGAAGCCGCCGCCGAGCGCGAGGCCCAGGCGACCCACCTGCGGGTGGTCGAGGACCGCGCCCACGGGGAGGTCGACCGGGCGCGTCAGGAAACGCGGGATCTCAAGCAGCAGCTCACGGCGATGGAGAAGGCGCATTCGACGCGCCTGCGTCAGCTCGAGGCCGAGCTCGCCGAGGCCCGGACCTCCGCGGCGCAGCTGGCGCGGGATCTGTCCGCAGAGCAGGCCCGACGGGAGACGCTGGAGGCCCAGCAGGCCGAGCTTCGGCGCAGTCTGGAGGCAGCGCTCGCACCGGTGCCGGTCGGGAAACGCGCACGGGCACGCACTAGCGCGAACCCCCGCAAGGCCGGTACCGCGAAGCATGCAGGAGCCAAAACCTCTAAGTAATACTGAGCGGCATGACGTCGACCGCCGAGCTCCAGCGCCTGATTTCCCTGTCGGTGGCCGATCCGCGGCATGAGCCGGATTTCCTGCGTGCGCTTCTCACGGCCCGGCTCTATGTCCACCTGCCGCTGAAGGCCAAATCACGCGCGCTGCAGCTCGTGTGCTTCACCCGGCCCGACGGACTCACGGTCATTCCGGTCTTCACCGCCCACCAGGCCAGCCGCACTACGGCGGCATCGTGGAACGGATCATCGGCACGGCGATGCAGATGATCCACGACGAATTACCGGGGACGACCTTCTCCAATCCCGGCCAGCGCGGCGAGTACGATTCCGAGAAGATGGCCACCCTGACGCTGCGCGAGCTGGAGCGCTGGCTCGCGTTGGCGGTAGGCACCTATCACGGCTCCGTGCACAACGGCCTGCTCCAGCCGCCGGCCGCGCGCTGGGCCGAGGCCGTGGAGCGCGTTGGCGTCCCGGCCGTCGTTACCCGCCCCACCGCGTTTTTGGTCGATTTCCTGCCGGTGATCCGCCGCACCCTGACCCGCACCGGCTTTGTCATCGACCACATCCACTACTACGCCGACGCCCTCAAGCCGTGGATTGCCCGGCGCGAGCGCTTGCCCGCCTTCCTGATCCGGCGCGATCCGCGCGACATCAGCCGCATCTGGGTACTGGAACCGGAAGGTCAGCACTATCTGGAGATCCACTACCGCACCTTGTCCCATCCGGCCGTCACCCTCTGGGAACAACGCCAGGCGCTGGCCAAATTGCGTCAGCTCGGGCGCGAGCAGGTGGACGAGTCGGCGCTGTTCCGCATGATCGGGCAGATGCGCGAGATCGTGACCACCGCCCAGAAGGCCACGCGCAAGGCGCGGCGCGACGCTGATCGCCGCCAGCACCTCAAGACGTCGGAGCCACCGGCCAAGCCCATACCGCCGGATGTGGACATGGCTGACCCGCAGGCAGACAACCTGCCGCCGGCCAAACCGTTCGATCAGATCGAGGAGTGGTCGCCGTCGATGAATATAAGAGGACTTGCCATGGAATGCTCTCGGACATAGGAAATCAGGAGTTCCAATCTTCAGTGAGGGGCTAAGATAGGAAAAGTTGAATTTCTAAACGATGAAATTCAGCTTTTCTGAACAAGGAGTGACTCATGCGCGAAATCAGCCTGGACCGTCTGCGCACGTTGGTGGCCATTGCCGACCTGGGTTCGTTTGCCGAGGCGGCCCGTGTGCTGCACCTCGCGCCACCCACGGTCAGTTTGCATATTGCCGACCTGGAGTCGCGGGTTGGCGGAAAGCTGTTGTCGCGCACACGTGGGCGCATTCAGCCTTCGGCGATTGGAGAAACGCTGGTGGAGCGCGCGCGGCGCCTGTTGGCGGATGCGGAGCAGGCGCTTGAGGACGTGGAGCGTCAGGTGCAGGGCTTGGCCGGGCGTGTGCGGCTGGGTGCCTCCACAGGGGCCATCGCACAGTTGATGCCGCAAGCTTTGGAGACGTTGGGCCAACGCCATCCCGCTATCGATGTGCAGGTCGCGGTGCTCACGTCGCAGGAAACTTTGAAGAAGCTTGCCGAGGGCTCTTTGGAGATCGGTCTGGTCGCGCTGCCACAGACCCCGGTGAAGGAATTGCGGATCGAGCCATGGCGGCGGGACCCGGTCATGGCCTTCTTGCCGGCTCGCTGGGAATGCCCGGATGTTGTGACCCCCGGTTGGCTGGCCGCCCAGCCATTAATTCTGAATGACAAAACTACTCGGCTTTCGCGCTTGACCTCGGAGTGGTTCGCCAGTGATGGACGGCAGCCCACGCCGCGTATTCAACTGAACTACAACGATGCGATCAAAAGCCTAGTGGCGGCCGGTTATGGTGCGACGTTGTTGCCGCATGAAGCCTCCACGCCATTGCCCGATACCAGGATCGTCATGCGGCCATTACAGCCCTTATTGTGGCGTCAACTTGGTATTGCCCACCGTGGTGGGGACGTCGAGCGGCCTACGCAACATGTGCTGGATGTGTTGTGGGGGTTGAGTGCGGGCTAGGGCGATGTTGTCAGAGAAAGGACCGCTTTCGACCCGGTCATACGGTGATTGAGGTCCCAGGCGTCAGCTACCGCACCTGAAGCCGTCGTTCATCGCTCCAAAGCCGGTGCCTGTCTCCGTTCGCCCAGGCCAGGGTGTCGTAGTACTTGTGCAGCAGCTCGGTAATGGCGGCGGTGTCGTCGGTCATGGGGTTTCCTTGGGGTTGGCGGTGAGGACTGCCTGGACGCGTGCTTGCAGCGCGGGCAGCACGTCTTGTTGGGGGCGTCACATAAAACGGGCACAGATATACGCTAAGCATTTTGGGCATCGGAAACGCCGATCTTTTGGCGCAGCGGCCGCAGCGTTCCGCCCATTGTGCTGGCGTCCGTCCAGAGGTAGTCGCCCGTAAGATTGATGTGCTGCCAACCCAACGGCGACAAGTGCTGGAGCAACTCGGGCTGGATCTGTTTCCCATGCCGCTCCAGATGGTGCAGTACCGCCTCCATGTAGGTCGTGTTCCACAGGACAATGGCTCCGGCGACCAGGTTGAGGGCGCTTGCCCGGTGTCCCTGGGCCTGAATCCCATGGTCGCGAATCCGGCCGGTGCGGTGAAAGAAGATCGCCCGCTTGAGGGCGTTCTGCGCCTCGCCCTTGTTTAGCTCACGTGTGGCGCGGCGCCGTTCTTCCGGCTTTTCGATCCAATCGAGGGTAAAAAGCGTCCGTTCGACCCGACCGACCTCGCGCAGCGCCAGGGCCAGACCGTTGGCGCGCGGATAGGAGCCGAGGCGCTCGAGCATCGTGGACGCACTCGTGACGCCGGTCCGGATCGACGTCGCGAGGCGGACAATATCTTCCCAGTGACTGGCAATAAGCTGCTCATCGATGGCTTGCGCGGCCAGCGAGGCGATGGCCGGACCGGGCCGCGCATCACGAAAGAGATGGAGCCGCCGCGCGGCGATGTTCGGAATCCGCGGTGCGAACTGAAAGCCCAGCAGATGGCACAGCGCGAAAACGTGATCGGACACGCCGCCGCCGTCGGTGTGATGACGTTCGATCGCCAGTTCCGCGCCATGATGCAACAGGCCGTCAAGGACGTGTGCAGCCTCACTCGTGCCGGCGGAAATCACCTTGGAATGAAATGGCGCATAGCGATCCGAAACATGGGTGTAGAAGGAGACTGACGGTTCGCTGCCCTTGTGTGGATTGACGGCACCGGTCGCCTGGGCGCGGCGATCGAGCGGGAAATTCTGGCCATCGGAACTCGACGCATTGCCGGCGCCGAACGCGTTTGAAAGTGGCAGGCGATGCTGGGCATCGACCAACATCGCCAAGGCAGCGCCATACCTATCTTCGCGCAAATGCCAGGCTGCAAGCCAACCGAGTTGGCGCTGGCTCACCAGATCGCAGGCCTCGGCCATGCGGGCGTGCCCAAGATTGGTGGCATCGGCAAGCACTGCGGTCAGGACGGCACGGGGATCATCGTGCATTCGGCCGGTTGTGAGATGGGTGAAGCATTTCGAAAAACCGGTCCAGCGGTCAACCTCCGCCAGCAGGTCAGTAATGCGGATAGTCGGCAGATGGCTATACAAGGGCGCAAGGGCCTTTTCCGCTTCGTCCGGCGTGACGGCCCGAAGCGGCGATATCCGCAGCTTGCCGCCCGAGAGACGTACATCTTCGAGTGCATCGGCCGCTGCCTTTGCATCGACCTCGGCCAGTCTCTGGGTGAGCAGGGCCTTACGTTCCGCTAGCCAGGTCGCGGCGGTTTCGGCGACCGGGATGGGCAGCGGCCCCGCCGCCCGCATGGCAGCGAACACCGGCGCGGAAATGAGCTGCTGCTCGACCGCTCTATATCGCCGGCTGCCCTCGACCCACATGTCGCCGGCGCGCAAACGGTCCCGCAATTCGGCGAGGACACAGAATTCGAAGATGCGGCGATCAAGACCGGCTCGGTCTATCCGCCGCCGCCATGCGGGACGCACGAAGCCGAGCGCGACATCTGCAGGCAATTTGCGTAGGCGGCCACTGCCCAGATCGCGCAATGTCGCGATGGCACGAGCAAGGCCCGCGCAGGCAGGAACTGCGCCGAAGGTGAAGCTGGCGACAAAGGCCGGACCGATCTGACGAAGGATCGGAAGGTTTGATCGCGCAAGCTCGACGGGATCGAGCGGATCGGGACGCACAAGTTGCCTAGCCTCCGCGATTTCGGAGCCGAGGTCATCCCACCCGATTATCTCTGCAATGGCGCCGAAAGGATCCGAGCCGTTTGCCCTTGCGTCGATGATCGCGGTTCCGAGGCGAGCCAGCAGGCGGATTTTGCCGTTGATGGTGCGCTTGTCGCGTTTCAACGCCGCCTCTTCCCGGCGTTCGGCGCGCCGGAACATCTGTCCGATCAGTCGTTCGAACATTACCACGGCATCGTCGGTCAGGGCCACCTGCGTTTCGATGACGGTGGCGATCAGAACAGCCCGACGACGGATCGGGTTCAGGACGGAAAGATGTTGCGCGGTAAGCCGGACGCCCTGCTGGTTGAGACGGCGCAGCCGCTCGGGATGGACCGGAGCCACGACTTCAGGGGCCAAGCCGATTGCGCGGAGTGCGGACAACCGCTCAAGAATCGCCGCGAAGGAACGGCGCCCAGGCCTGCCGGGCGGTTGGCGAATCCACGCAAGAGTGCTGATCCGGCCTTCATCGTGCTGCAGCAACAGCGAATCCAGCAGGCCGCATTGTGCCGAGGTCAGATGGACCGTCAGCAAATCGCCCACTTTCCGCTCGGCGTCGAGCAGGGCCTTGCTCACCATACGTTCCAGGGATGTGATGCCGGGCACGATTATCCGCCGTCTCCGGAATTCCTCGATCAAGATCCGCGCCAGATCGATTCCGCCGGTCATGGTGAGGGCGATCGGCAGGAGCCAGGCCTGCAGTTCAGCCTGGATCGGACGGCTCAATTGGCGAAAACCGAATACCTCGCGCAGCGTGTCGAGTTGCTCGTACCGGGTGGGGCCGCGCGTGGCATAGTCCGCAAGTAGGTCCGGCGCGATGCCGAGCTGATCCCCGACGAACCTGAGAGGAGCATCGGGGATGAATTCGCCGGGCTTCAGCAGCCGGCCGGGATAGCGCAAGGCACAGAGCTGTAGCGCAAAACCGAGACGGTTGTGGGGACGCCTTCGGCTCGTGATGGCGCGCAGATCGTCGACACCGAGCGTCCAGTACCGCACCAGGTCGGCTTCGTTTTCGGGCAAGGCGAACAATTCGGCATGTTGCGCCTCGGTCAGGACAGAACGGCGGGGCATCTAGTTAGGCCTTGGCTGGCCCCGTCCAGCCAATCCGATCGAGCGTGCCGATGAGGGTCGATCGGGGCACCTTGAAGGACCGGCACACTGACGCTTTGCTTGCACCAGCATTGAGTGCGTCCGTGATCTGCTCGATCGTCTCCGCGTCGATGCTCGGCGGTCGACCGCCGCGTCTGCCCCGGCGCTTTGCCGCCGCCAGTCCCGCCATCACCCGCTCGCGCGTAAGCGCGCGTTCATATTGAGCAAGCGCGCCGAAAAGCGAAAACAACAATTCTCCGTGGGGCGTGGTTGTGTCCATCTGCTCCGTCAGCGATTGAAAAGCCACGCCCCGGACTTTCAGGTCGGTGATAATGGTCAGCAGGTTGGCCAAGGATCGCCCAAGGCGGTCGAGCTTCCAAACGATCAGGGTGTCGCCTTCCTTCAGGTATTCCAGACACGTCTTCAGGCCGGAGCGATCATCCCGGGCGCCCGATGCCTTATCGGAATAGAGATGGCGTTCATCGACGCCGGCGGCGAGCAGAGCATCGCGCTGGAGGTCGACCGACTGGCGGTCGTCGACCGATGAGACACGCATGTACCCGATGAGCATGTACGACAAACCCCTGGATCAATGTTGTCGCACAGTAGGTCAAAGCGACAGGGTTTGTCGCGCATAATCAGCCGCGATCATGGAGCTTCAATCCGTTTGCGTCGTCCCCTGTCGGGAAACATGCGGTTTCCGACATGGCAGCATTGCGCCCCAGTTGGTCGCTCCGGACCTAATCCAACCGCTCTAACATGACGAATGGACCACCGCAGTCTATGCCAGTCAGCGGCCGGAGGCGACAGATGGCGATCGGGAAACCCCTCAGAATCTCAAGCTGGTGTAGGCGCCGAAGTAGTTCCCGTATTTGCCGCCAACGCTTTCCAGCGACTTGCTCGGCATGAAATAGCTGTTGGCCACGCCGAATTGCAGGCGCTTGGTGGCCTGCCATGATATGTCGATTTCCATGGCGGTACCGATCCGCCGAGCGGAAGCGGACGCAAACGATGCACCGGCAGGCCCGACGTAAGCGCCGTCTGCAATGCGATGGCGCCAGTAAAGTTGGGCCCCGGTCACAATCGTCACCGATCGCGCCGGCTTCAGCGTAAGCGTTGGGTTGAGGTTCATCAAATTTGAGTAGTTGAACAAAACACCGGCATTGAGCATCTGATAACGAGGCGCAGGCGCGACAAAGGTACCCAGCGTGTCATTACCGGCGTTGCCGTCGCCGCTAAATACATTGGCTCTGAGCCCCAGGCGCGGCTGAAGGGCAACCTTGGGGAAGGTATAACCACCATCCATCATCATCGCCCATGCGCTGATGTCCTTGGTTCCAAAGCGACCGGACTGGTAGGTACCTTCCACGTCGAGATCCCAGGTCGCAGTGCGCTGCCACAGCCTCGCACCCCAGCTGCTACGGTTCTCGGAGGCCCTGCCCTGAGCGTTCAATGCAGTGTCACGCTTCACCTGGAACCAGTACCCGTCGACGCCAAAGCCAGCCACCACGTGCGGAGCGCTGACGTAAACGCCGTGGAATGACTGTGTGTGGTTAGGGGCATTGTTGAATTCGCCGTCCTTAATGTTTACGGGGCGAACGGCGAACGTGTCGACAGAGATCTTGCCGGGAAGGGCATAGGTCGCGCGCAGGCCCTGATAGAGCACACGCTGATTGACACCGTCCCGCAGCGTGACAAGCTTGCCGTTGCCAAGCGGCATTTCGAACCGACCAGGACGCAACGTCAACTTTCCAGCTTTGCCGAGCGGCACCGTCACATCGAGGAACGCCTGCTCGACGTCGAAGGGCCCCCGGTTCGGCGGAGTGACCAGGCTGGAACCGTACTCACGATTGTCGCCCAGTTCCACAAAGGCCCGGACGTGCGGCCCCATGTGCAGATCGGCCAGCAGTCGCAAGCGACGCTGCACCGGGTCATTGGCGTCATTCGCAGTGCGCCCGGCATTCTGATGATCCCAGGCGGTGTAGTATGCGCGCGCCTCACCGCCGAGGGAGAGGTATATGTCATCCGAGCCGATCGGGATGTGCTTGATCCTGTCGATCAATGGCGCATCCTTGCTGACGGGCTGCGACCAGTCCTCCGTCCAGCGGATCGCCTGGGGAAGGTTCGGCGTTCCCGTCTGCCCGCCGGGGACCGCCACGGCAGCGCGGGGCTGCGATCGTGGGGGGCGAACACCGGGTTGCGCCTGGCTGCCCATCGGGCCACCTGCGGACTCGTCCTCGGTGCTGGCCGGAGGCACCGATTGCGCCAGGGCGACAGTCGACCCGGTCATGATCGCTGCTCCCAGCAGACAGCCGCACACGATCGTCTTGGAACCTTTCAACACAGCCTTCTCCCAGACGACGCCCCTGTCTGCCGCAGTCCAGCAGCCCCACAAGCGAGGTCGTTCACATCATTTTGAAGTTCTGTCAATGCCGGGGTAAAATTGTGCAAGATTCCGGTGTAAGAGTGTACCAGTTGGATTGAACAAAAAGCCTCTTGTCGAGGCGGTGCTTTCATCTGCTGTGCTGAACGGTCTGGAGCGTAGCGGAAGGCCGTTCAGCACAGCAGATGAGGGGTTTTCTGATCAGGTCATGGGGGGGGCACCTCCTCTTGCTGTGCGTGGTGGCTGTGCTTTTGCCGTTTCCGGCTGCTGGCAAGCCGATAGCTGCCCCCGTTCATCTCGAGGATATGGACATGGTGGGTCAACCGGTCGAGCAGGGCGCCGGTAAGCCGCTCGGATCCGAACACCGATGTCCATTCATCGAACGGCAGATTGCTGGTGATGAGCGTGCTGCCGCGTTCGTAGCGCTGGCTGAGCACCTCGAACAGCAGTTCACTGCCGACGGCGGTGAACGGGACATAACCCAGTTCATCAAGGATCAGCAGCTTGACTGAGGCGAGATGCTTTTGCAGCTGGCGCAACCGGCGCTCGTCTCTTGCCTCCATCAGCTCATGCACGAGGGCGGCGGCTGTAACGAAGGCGACGCTGTGTCCTTTCTGACAGGCCGCCAGGCCGAGCGCGAGCGCGACATGGGTCTTGCCGGTGCCGGAGGGCCCAAGGGCGATAATGTTGCTGCGCGTCGTAATCCATTCGCATCGCGCAAGCTCAACCACCAGCGGCTTGTTCAGCGAAGGCTGCGCGGCAAAATCGAACGTATCGAAGCTCTTGGTGTGCGGGAACCTGGCGAGCCGGATACGGCGTTCGACCATGCGCCGCTCCCGGTCGATCCGTTCCAACTCGCACAGGCGCAGCAGATAGCCGGGATAATCGGTGCGGCTGCCCGCCGCTTCCATCGCCACCTTCTCATACTCGCGAGCGAAGGTCGGCAGCTTGAGCGCTTTCAAGTGGTTGCCCAGCAGGATCTGCGGCGGCACGCTGGTGCCCGTCTCCATTATGGCAGGCAGCGGTTGCATCACAGGGTCTGTCATGCTGATGCCCCCTTCATTGTCACGCGGTGGGCATCGGGTATCAGGCCCAGATAGGCGCGGGTATCGGTCACACCGACATTGGCGCGGGGCAGATAGGGATACAGGCTCATATCCAGCCTCGCGGGTCGGTGTTCCAGACGCGCAAGCAGGATCATCTTGACCGCATCAAAGCTGATCGCGCCCAGCTCCAGCGCACGGGCGACCGCCCACTCGACCAGCGACTGCTCATAATGTTCGCACAACCGCAGGACCTGGATGAAGGCACGCCGTCCTTCCTTGCCGCTTCTCGCTTCCATCAGCCGCCGCAGGCGGTGCACCGGTTCGGACAGGTGCCAGCCATCAAGCGGCGCGGCCTGATCCAGTGCGCCGGGCTTATGCTCGAGCAGGGCCAGATAGTGGAGCGGGTTGGCAATAAAATCCTCTCGCTCATAGCTGCGCACATGGCTGGCGATGCACGTGCCCCGACAGACGATGTCGACACGATCGACATAGCCCTTGATGACGACCTGCTGATGCGCGAACGCCGTGGGTACCGAGTAATCGTTGGTGCGATAGCGCACCAGCGCCATCGACGACGCGCAGCCGCTGACGATATGGCACGGATCGAACGCCACCTCCGGCAAGGGCATGAACGCGGCACTATCGGCTTCCATGCGCGCCGTGATGCTCTGGCTTTGTCCCCGCAATACCGCTGCACCGCGACGCCGGCATTGATCGGCAAAGCGGGCGTTCAGTTCTTCGATACTCGCCGCCGCCGGTATCGGCACCATGAAGTTGCGGCGCACATAGCCGACCAGTCCCTCGACCTTGCCCTTGTCGTTCCCCTTGCCGGGGCGACCGAACCGATCGTCGAACAGATAATGGCTCTGCAAGCCCGCAAACATCCGGCTGCGTTCGCGCCGTCCATCGCCAAGAATGCGCGCCACCGCAAGCCGGGTGTTATCGTACAGGATGCGCGTAGGCACACCGCCGAAAAAGGCAAAGGCGCTGACATGGCCATCGCAAAACGCTTCCGCCACTTCGGCGGGATAGGCCTTCACAAAACACCCATCGGACTGTGGCAAATCCATGCAGAAATAATGCAGCCGCACCCGCTTGCCTGCGATGATAGCATCGGCTTCGCCAAAATCCACCTGAGCGTGCCCAGGCCTGTGGCTCAGCGGTATGAATACCTCGCGGGAACGCAACCGCTGCGAACGAACATAATCGCTCAGGATCGTCAGACCGCCCGTATACCCATGCTCAGTCCGCAGCCGTTCGTATATCCGCTTGCACGTATGGCGCTGCTTGGGAGGAGCACCTTTGTCCGAACGTAATATCTCGTCGATTAACGTCTCGAACGGTGCCAGCTTCTCCGACACCCGCGGCACCGCTCGCCGATATCCCGGTGGCTCCGCATACTGCAGCATCTTCGTGATCGTGTTGCGATGAACACCAAAATAACGCGCTGCTTCTCGCCGCGTCATCCCTTCAACCAATACGGCCCGACGGACCTTCGCATATATCTCCACTGACTTCATCCTCCGGCCCTCTCTCCAGAGGACCCATCAGGACCGGTACACTTTTACTCCGAAATGAACGGACCCCGAAAGACCCGTCAGTGGTATGTTTTTACTCCGGCGTTTATAAGTTCTCTTGCGCAGTCTCGCGCGGGCTAATCCGCAATCGCGGAGATCAAGCTGCGGACAGCAGGATTTCCGATAGCTGCTGCGGTATGTCGATCATCACGTCGTGCCCGCACTCTTCGGCTGCAAGTCCTATCGCGGTCCACGAGGGATCCTTCTGCGCCTTGGCAAAATAGCTGTCGAACGTCGGCATCGCAAAGCCGGTAGCGCGAACGTACGTTTTGCGTGCTACGCGATCGCGCGCGCCTGACAGGACGATAGGCTGGATTGCGACCCCTGATGGTTGCGGGGTCATCTTCGCCTGCACCCAAACTGCTCTGGCAGTATCCTTGATGCCGAAGACCTCGGCTTTTGGCGCGGGTCGTCCCGCCTCGCCTTTGGCGATCGCGTCCTTGAGCGCCTGTTGAAACTGCGGCGAGTTGAGATCTATTACGCGTTGTCCATTTTCAGGCACGAAGGCATCCACGAAGACGACAGAGGCCACCTTGTTCCCGATCTTCGCGAGCGCCGCGGAAACGGGCCAACCGCCATACGAATGTGCGACCAGCACCGCGTCCTCGATGTCTTCCCATGCAAACAGGTTCACGATGTCGTCGATGTGTGTCTGGAGAGTAATCGAATTGGACAAAAGGTGCGAACGGTCCGCCAACCCGGTGAGCGATGGTGTGTAGACGGTGTGTCCCTGAGCTCGCAGCAAAGCCGCTACATCGCGCCAGCACCATCCGCCATGCCATGCGCCGTGTATCAGAACGAAACTGCGCTTCCTGGCTGGCGTCACCGCCATCGCGGGCACGCCCGAGGCGGCGGTGGCTGATGCAAGAGCCGTATAAAGCGCAGATTTGATGAGGGATCGCCGGTGCATACGGTATTATCCTTTGAAGGCAGGCGAGATCACTGAGCCGGAGAAGGAATGACCGACACTGCGGAGCCAATGGCGATGCGCATCAGATCGGTGCCGACGACGACGTTTCCGTTCGGCCAGTGCGAGAGCGCGCGACGCTTGAGCGCCGCATCGGTGTTGGTCTCGTCCTGCGGGCCCGGCCGCGAGATGTGCGAGAATACGGCAAGCTTCGGGTGCGCCTGGCGGAACACGTCGCCTGCCTCTTCGGCGCTGGTGTGATGCGCGATCGAAGGCTTTGCCCATGCATCGTTGACATGGCTTGCCGCAACGATGCTGGCTTCGTGCACCAGCAGATCAGCGCCGGTTGCCTGTCGGACGACCTCCAGATCGTATTTGGTGTCTCCGGACAGGACCACGGTGCGCCCCTTGTACTGGACCTTGTAGCCGACGGCAGGCTTGATCGCCGCGCCGTGATCCACCGTGAAGGCCGTAACGCGCACCCCATTCTTCTCGAACACGACGCCGTCTCGCGTGAACTCATGGACGTTGAGCTTCTCCGCCGCGGCGGTCACTTCGTTGTCGTGACGACGGATCACCAGATCAGGCTCGAACATCGCCTGCATGCCGGCAGCCACCTGCTTGATGCCAACCGGGCCATAAAGCTCGAAAGGGGCTGTCCGACCATTTTGCGGCGAAGGCAGCAGGCTAGTCGACCACAAGTCACCCAAGCCGTTGACATGGTCGGAGTGATAATGGGTGATGAACGTGGCATCGATGCTGCCCAGCTTCACGCCCAGTTGTGCAAGGCGGATGGAACTTCCACGCCCTGCATCGAACACCAGATTGAGGCCCCCGACTTGCACCAGCGTCGAATACCCGAAGCGTGCCGGGCTCAACGTGGGCGTTCCCGTGCCCAGCAGCGTCACGACCATGTCAGCTGAGGCAAGCTGGGTATTCGCTGCCGGAGCGGGCGCAGGCGCGCTCGCTTGGGCAAAAGCCGGCGCACCGGTTTCGGCACTGCCGAGGAGCAGGAGAAGAGAAGCAACAGTTTCACGCATTTTCGACATCCATCTTGTTGGGTTTTCGGTGAGACCCGGATTTTCACGCCGACAGAGCTGGTCAGGCGACCTCGCTCTCCCGGTAGCGCACAAACGAAAGGGCAATTCCGCCTATCAGTGTCCCGCCCGCCATAAGGACGGCGACAAGCGACAGGGAGGCGCCGCTGGCAAACAACAGACCGGCAACGATCGGGCCCATCGCAGCCCCCGCCCGGCCTATGCCGATGACGAGGCCCGTGCCACCCGCCCGAAGCGCGGCGGGAAACGACTGCGCGATCACTGCATAGAGGCCCGCAGTCGCCCCATTGGTGAAGAAACCGCCGATCGCCGCGAGCAAAGAGAGCGAAGCGAGCGTGGTGAAGCCCTGGCCGAATGCAGCGATGGCCACCGCGCCCAGGAACATCGAGCCTATGACCAGCAGGCGCACCCCGACTTTCTGCGTCAACAGGCTGAGCACGAGCGAACCGCTAGCGCCGCCCACGTTGGCCCATACCAGCACCCCGCCAGCCGATGCCGCCGGGAAACCCAGGTCCGCCACGATTTTGGGGATCCACTTCATGAGAAAGTAGAAGGTCATCATGTGCATAGCGTAAGCGACGACCAGCAGCACTGTTACGGCTGCAATGCCGGGGCTGAAGAAGGCTGCGACGCCAACGCGCTCAGGCGCTTCATCTTGCGGGGGCAGTTCAAGAAGCGGGGCACGCCCTTGGCGGGTCATCGTACGATTGATCTTCTCCAGAGCGCCCTTCGGACGCTTGTGGAGCAGAAACGCGATGGTTTCTGGCACCAGCCATAGCACCAGCGGAATAAAGCAGGCGGTCGCAACCGCACCGAATTCGAAAACCGACTCCCAGCGTTCGGTGAGTTCGAGCAGTTCGCTGGCAATCAGCCCGCCTACGATAGCCCCGACGGGATAGCCGCCCGCCATAACCGCGACCGAAAGATTGCGTCGCCGGGCGTTGGAGCATTCGGCCACGATGGCATTCGTGGCCGCAAGCATCCCGCCGATGCCAAGCCCCGTGAAAAGCCGGAAGATCGACAGGGTCGTCACATTCGGCGCCATCGAGGCAGCGAACATGCCGAAAGCCATAATCACGAGGCAGTTAAGGATAGTGGGACGTCGCCCGATGCGATCGGCCATCGCACCCAGCACGAAAGCCCCGACGCCCATGCCGATGAGCTCCATCGATAGCACCGCGCCCAAGGCGGCGCGATCTATACCCCACTCTCTCGCGATTCCGGGTGCCGCGAAGCTGATCGACAGCACATCGAACCCGTCAAGCGCATTGAGCGCCGCGGCAAGCGCCACAGCGAGGATCTGACGGGAGTGCATAGGCTCACGCGCGATCAACGCGCGAGGATCGGGAGAAGAGGTCGACAAGAAGCCATCCCGAGCGCGCGCGCGGATTTCGATGTCGCTTTTCCGCACGTCGGGGCCGGGGGATTGTGCCTTGTTCATTTCACCTCTCATGCCAGCGCTGAGACTGTTCTTCGCAGTCTGCATCGTCATGGATCTATCAGGGAGAGAGATGCGGGGCGTATGCTTTTGCGCGCGTTCGATATAACCCAGCCAAATATCTCGGATTGCATTTTTGGCATATCAAACGAGCAGAGAGGTATAAGACATTCCATCCGCAGCGAGTTAGGCGTGGCGAAACAAACTCACCGCGAGAGGATGCTGCTTTGGCCGAGACGCTCGTTCTAATACCCGGACTGCTTTGTGATGCCATTATCTGGAAGCATCAGGTGGCAGCTCTGGGCGAACGATACGATATCCTCATACCTGACCTCACCCGTTTCGCATCGATTGAGGCCATGGCTGCCTCGGTGCTAAACAAAACATCGGCGCAGCTTTCCGTCGCCGGTCACTCGATGGGCGCGCGTGTCGCCATGGAGATGGCGCGGATGGCTCCCGAACGCGTAGAGCGTCTGGCCTTATTGGACACCGGCATCCATCCGATGCGCGCGGGCGAACCGGAGAAGCGAGCGCACTTGGTTGAGCTTGGGCAGCGTGAAGGAATGAGAGCAGCGGCGGACGCCTGGCTGCCTCCGATGGTCGCGCCCGGAGCTCTTGACGCCGACCCTTCGCTGCGCTCGGATCTCTATGCTATGGTCGAGCGAATGAACCCCGCGATTCATCAGGCTCAGATTACGGCCCTGCTCACGCGCCCGGACGCGCGGCAGGTCTTGCCGCTGCTGCGCTGTCCGGTACTCGTCGGCGTGGGGGAACTGGACGCATGGAGCCCGCCGGCCCAGCACCTCGACATCGTTGATGTCGTGCCGCAGGCGACTTATGTCGTCTTCGCTGGCAGCGGCCACATGGCCCCGCTCGAAGCGCCTGAAGCAGTTTCGCAAGCGCTCTCGGAGTGGATGCTGACCCCCCTATCGAAGGAGCACGCGCATGAATGATGCCGCCCGTTTCGGCATCGAACATGCCTGCGAGCGCCTGATCAAGCGCTTTGCGCAGCTTAACGACGCCCACGACCACGATGCCCTCGCCGAAATGTTCGTGAGCGAGGGCAGCTTTGCCCGGCCGACAGACCCGACCAATCCCGTCACGGGCCGGGAGGATATCCGCGCGTTCTTTCGCGACCGTCCCAAACGGATCACGCGCCACGTCATGACGAACATAGTGGTCGAGGTCTTGGACGAAAACGCTGCGTGCGCCAGAAGCTACGTCGTCCTCTATTCCGGCGAAAAAGGCGCGCAAGTGCTCCTCGGTGACTTCGATGACACCTTCCGCCGCGACGATGACGGCGCATGGAAGTTTCAGAGCCGCGCCGGCTCCCTCGCATTCGGCTGAGTAAAGCGGCCGGACAGCATGACATGGCCGCTGCCAAGCGCAGCCGCCCCAACAGGATTGAACGAAATGGCACGGATAATCGGTGGCATCGGAACCTCTCACGTCCCGACGATCGGCGTCGCCTACGACAAGGGACGCCAGGCGGATCCCGTCTGGGCACCTTTGTTCGACGGCTACAAACCGGTCGCCGAATGGCTTGCAGAGAAGAAGCCGGACGTGTTGCTATTCTTCTACAATGATCATGCCAGCACGATGTTCTTCGACCTTTACCCCACCTTCGCGTTGGGCATCGGGGACCGCTTCCCCATAGCCGATGAGGGCGCGGGTCTGCGCGATCTGCCGCAAATTCGCGGGAACGTAGACTTCCAGGCGCATATCGGAGAATCGCTGGTCAACGACGAATTCGACCTTGCGTTCTTCCAGAACAAGCCCATCGATCATGGAATTGCATCACCGCTTCCGCTCATGTGGCCCCACGAGCCGGACTGGCCGGGGGTCGTCGTCCCCATCGCGGTCAATGTCCTGCAGTACCCGCTGCCCACCGGCCGGCGCTGCTATCGCCTGGGCCAGGCAGTGCGCCGCGCCATTGAAAGCTATCCAGAGGACCTTTCGGTCGTGGTGGTCGGCACCGGCGGGCTTTCGCACCAGATTCATGGGGAGCGAGCCGGCTACAACGACACTGATTGGGATATGGAATTTCTCGAGCAGCTTTGCGACACGCCGGAAAAGCTGCTCCACTTGCGCCACGCGGATTACGTGCGCCTCGGCGGCGCCGAAAGCGTTGAGCAGATCATGTGGCTGGCAATGCGCGGCGCCCTGCCCGATCGTCTGACCGAAATCCACCGTAACTACTATCTGATGACCACCACGGCGATGACCGTCGTGGTCTATGAGGAGGCAGGTGAGCGCGCGCAGCCTTCCGCAGCAAGCACCAGCGTGGAGGCCTGACCGATGTTCACCCAGAACCCGCAGACCGTCGGTATCGAAGAACTCACCGGCACGTACGTCTTCGATCTGCGTACCTGCAACCGTACACTGGCGTTTAACCGTTTCTTCTGGAACATGATCCGTCCGAAGTATCGCCAAGCCTTCCTCGACGACGAGGAGGCTGCGATGACGGTAGCCTCCCTTTCGGACGAGGAGAAGGCACTCGTGCGCGCGCGTGACTGGCTGGGCATCGTCCAGTATGGCGTCAACTTCTTCGTTCTCGAGAAATGGGCACGCGTAGTGCGGCGGACGAACCTCGAAGTCTATGCCATCATGCGCGGCGAGACGCTCGAAGAGTTCATGCAGACCCGAGCAGTGCCGCACGCCACCTGAACTGACGCGGCCCGCGATGCCCTTTTCAAGGTAGGGCAGCGCACGCTAGGATGGCGGCATGGCGCGCTACCTCGAACAACGATTGAAGATCCGGCATTTGCGCGTGATTGAGGCTCTTGACCAGCACAAGAGCCTTCTGCGGGCCTCAAAGGCGCTCGGCGTCAGTCAGCCCGGTCTCAGCCGAACCTTGCAGGAAGTCGAAGATATCGTCGGCTGCGAACTGTTTGAGCGGCATCCCCGGGGCGTGCAACCGAACGCTGTCGGACGCCTGCTGGCAAGAGGCGCCCAGCGTCTCCTGGGCGGCATGCGCCAGATCGAGGCCGACCTCGGAGAGCTGTTCGAGGAACACAAGCGAACGATCCGCGTCGGCGCGCTGCCTGTCGCGGCGCACGGACTTTTGCCGACGGTGATTTCAGACGCGACCGACCGAGGCTCCCACCTCGGGGTCGAGGTCATCGAAGGTCTGACGACGCAATTGCTGCCCGCCCTGCATTCGGGCGAGATCGACGTCGTGGTGGGCCGCCTCTACGAGCCGGATGCACCCGATGGCCTGATCCGGCGCGCACTCTATAGCGAGCCCGTCGGTCTCATAGCCCGCAGCGACCATCCCCTGTTCGAACTCGATGGCGTGACTGCAGAGGACGTGCGGCGCTTTCACGTCGTCTCTCCGGCCGTGAGTACTCGCGTCGAACACGACGTGCGTACCGCGCTCTCCGCCATGCAGGTAGACCTAGATGTGTCCATTCGGTCGACATCGGTCGGGTTCATGCGCGAGTTGTTGCTAACGGGAAATTTCATCTCGGCGATGCCGAAGGTCCTTGTTGCGGGCGACCTGGAAAGAGGGCTGCTTCGCCTCATCCCGATACCGCTTCCGGCCCCGCCGCGCCGCGCGGGCATCATTTACCGCGAAGGTTTGAGCGACGCAGGCAAATTACTTGTAGCGGCCATCGGTCGCGAGGTTGAGCGACTGGCGGCTAGTGGGATCATTGATGCGTTTAACGAGGATTGAGCCGGTCGGCCGGCTGCACAACATAAATGCCTGATTCGGAAGGTCCTAAGGTGTAGCAATACCTCGCAGCTCTGCGGGTGAGCATGCGGATGGATGCGATGGTCGCCGATGCGTTTGATGGTGCAATAGTGGTTTCCCGGTCCTTCGCGATGCGGCGGCATAGGCCAAGCCATGCGAAGATACGTTCGACAGCCCATCGTCGAGAGTACCGAGCCTTTTGATACGTTCAGCATCCAGTTCTAGATCCCCACGTGCTGACGGTTCGCTTCGCTCAATGGCCAGATCGTCAAACTCTGGCGGGATTTTTGCTATTTGCCATGCGGCTCAGCATCACCATCACCCGGCCACCTTCCGCCTCCTCTTGGCTTACCTGACGGCGCTTGTGGTAGAACTTCGCGCATCAGGGGCAAACTTGTTCGTCGTCTTGCTCATCGTAGACCCTCACTCTCAGGAGTTGCGGCCTCGGGCAATCCCGGGGCGGTCCATACCGGTGTTCAGCGTGTTGTAGAACGACCGCAAAATCGTAGGCCACGCATTGGCCGTAGTGTACGAAAAACAGGTGTTTTTCGACACCTGACACCCTTACCGTATATCTGTGCCCGTTTAATGTGACGCCCCCTTGTTGGAACCAGGGGTTGCGCACCAGCCAGCGATTGTTGCGCGGGCTAGGGTGAGGCAGGGGGAACGCTTGCGGCCAGTGCTCGCGCCAGGCTTCGACCACCCGGGTGAGCGGCGTCTTGCCAGTACCGAGGTGGTAGTCCATGGCGTAGCTGCCCAGCACGATGACCAGCGACAGGCGCTCGAAACGCTGCATGAAGGCTTCGCGCCAGGCGGGGGGCGCACTCCGGGCGTAGCGGCAGGTCACCGCTTTTGCCGGTGCCCGGATAACAGAAGCCCATGGGCAGAATGGCGATGCGGGTAGGGTCGTAGAAGGTGTCGCGGTCCACGCCCAGCCAGGCGCGCAGACGCGCGCCGCTGGCGTCGTCGAAGGGCACGCCTGAGGCATGGACCCGGGCCCCCGGTGCTTGGCCGGCGATGAGGATGGGCGCACTCGGGTGAAACTGGAAGACCGGCTGCACGCCGTGTGGCAGATGCGGTGCGCAGCGCGTGCAGGCGCGGACGTCGGTCAGAAAGGCGTCGAGTGTCGGCATGGCGCGCTTCCGGAAAGGGTGGCTCGCGCAGGACGGAGGTGCCATCCTGCGCGAAGCGTAACCCGGCAGCAAGTCAGTGCTGGGTCAGTGTCGGATAGCCCTGGATGAATACGCGGTCGGTCTTGGCCGCCGGCACATGGCAGCCCATGCAGTCGGCTTCGTAGCTGACGGCGACATTCTTGGCGGGGGCGTCGGCCTTGAACAGCGCCCAGCCCCAGCCGTCGCCCCACAAGGGGTTGCTGGCGAAACGGCCTTTGGCGTCCTTGACCATCACGAACCACACGGCCGCATCGGAACCCCAGACCACAGGGTTGCCAGTGGTCATGGCGCTGGTTTCGAGCTTGCGGATCTCTTTCACCAGCGTGGCGCCGTCCAAGAACTTGCCGGTCTTGCGGTAGTGCTCGGCCGAGGCCTTTTCGGTGTACACATCGTGCAAGCCGCGAGAGGCGGATTTTTCGTCCAACACCGCATATGAGCCCAGGTGGACGAAGTTTGTGCGGAAGTCTGTGGGGCGGCTGATGCCGCCCTGGCTGTCCACATAGGGCGAAAAGTCGCCGGCCGTGACGGCCAGTGGCAGGACGAGGGCGCTGGCGAGCAGAGCGCCGGTGAGTGCGATTTTCATCGTGTTCTCCTTATATGCCTATGGAGATCAGACGGCGACCACGGGGAAATCCACCGTGGGGTCGGCGATGTGGTTGGTGTAGTTGGTGAGCGTGTTCAGCGCGACGTTGGCGATCACTTCCAGTATCAGGCCGTCGTCGAGCCCCGCGCGGCGGTAGTTGGCCATGGCGTCGGCCGACACCACGCCGCGTTGCTCGACCAGCGCGCGGGCAAAGCCGGCGATTGCATCGTCAAGTGCGTTGGCCGCCTGGCCGGTGCGGGCCGCGGCGATGGCCTCTGCCGACAGTCCGGCACCTTTGCCGATCAGGGTGTGTGCGCTCAGGCAATACTGGCAGCGATTGGCTTGACCGGCAGCGAGCGCAACGATCTCGCGCTGGGAGGCATTCAGGCGGCCGGTGCCCAGCGTTTCGGACAAGCCGAGGTAGCCATTGAGCGCCGCCGGCGCGTGGGCCAGCGTGGCGAACAGGTTCGGCACCATGCCAAGCTTGGCTTTGACGGCCTTGAGTGTGGCAGCGGTAGCGGCGTCAGCGGTGTCGATGGTCAGGGGGGCGATTTGGGTCATGTCTATCTCCGTAGTGGGTGAGGTGCAAGAGCACGTGGGCATGATCGCCCTTTGTTTGGTACGATATGGCACGTAAAGTATCAAATACGTAACCTATCGTCTTATATGGAGAGTGGAATGGCGGATCGACTGGCCGGCTTGCTCCGGCACTACTCGCTTTCGGCGCGCGTTTTTCACAGCGGCGCCTTCTGTGGGCAGCATCATTACGCGGCGCCGCATGGCTATATCCATCTGGTGCGGCGCGGCCCGATTACGGCGCGTTCGCCCGTGCATGAAGATCTGCTGGTTACCGAGCCGAGCCTGCTGTTTTATCCGCGCGTGGCGTCGCATCGTTTTGTCGCCGCCCCCGGCGATACCGCTGAGCAGTTGTGTGCGGAGGTCGACCTGGGCGCTTCGACGGGCAATCCGTTGGCCATGGCCTTGCCGTCGATGCTGCTGATTCCGTTGGCGGACTTGCCCGGCCTCGGGCCGACGCTAGAGTTGCTGTTTGCCGAAGCCGAGCGCGACCAGTGCGGTCGGCAGGCCGCCATCGACCGCTTGTGCGAGTTGCTACTGATCCAGTTGCTGCGTTATCTGATGGATGGGCGGCTTGGCGCCACCGGACTGCTGGCGGGCCTGGCCGACCCGAAACTCGCGCGCGCCATAACCGCCATGCACGATGCGCCGCAGACCGCGTGGTCGCTCGAGGCGCTGGCGGCGAAGGCGGGCATGTCACGCGCGCGCTTCGCCGCCGCGTTCAAGGACGCGGTGGGCGTCACGCCGGGCGACTATCTGGCCGACTGGCGGATGAACGTCAGTTGCACCCTGCTCAAGCAGGGGCGGCCGGTGGCGGTGGTGGCCGACCGCGTCGGCTACGGCAGCCCGAACGCTCTGGCGCGCGCCTTCCGCGTGCGCATGGGCTGCGCCCCGCGCGACTGGCTGGCGCAGCAGCGCGGTGACGCGGCGCTCAGCGGTTCGTGAGTTTGAGTTCGATTCGCCGGTTCTTGGCGTAGGCGGCGCCGGTGTTGCGCTCGTCGAGCGGGTGAAATTCGCATCACGCCGGAACAACTGGCGGAACTCCAGGTGGCGATCCGTCAACGGCTGGTCAGTCTGTTCGTGCGGCGCGGCCGGCTGGACAAGGCTGAGTCAGTGGCGCAGGTAGCTGGATGACGCTGTCCCGCCCTGAGCCGACGCTCACAGGCGGGGATTTCCAGTGTCGTCATTGTCGGCTATTGGCCGGCAGCAGCCCGTCGTTGCCTGATGGATCCAACCCCTCCGCTGCTATAGTGCAGTCGGCTTCTGACGTTCAGTGCAGCCGTCTTCTGAAAACGACA
>DATJLC010000084.1:0-3274 GCA_035490755.1 Sphingobium sp. | reverse complement strand
GCGTTGCGGAACTCCGCCGAGCCGGCAAGGCCGCGCGTGTACCAGCCGATATGCTTGCGCGCCATGTTGACCCCGATGTGGGCGCCATAATGGTCCAGCATCGCGCGATAATGATCCACGATAAGGTGATATTGCTCCTCTATCGAGGGGTCGGGGCGGCGCTGGCCGGTGGAGAACCAGTGCATTACCTGCCCCAGCAGCCATGGCCGGCCATAAGCGCCCCGGCCGATCATGACCCCATCGGCGCCGCTTTGCGCCAGAGCTGCCTCAGCATCCTCGATCGAACAGATGTCGCCATTGACGATTACCGGGAGGCTTACGGTGTCCTTCACGCGGCGCACGAAAGCCCAGTCGGCCGAGCCCTTGTACATCTGGCAGCGGGTGCGGCCATGCACGGTGATCAGGCGCGCGCCCAGATCCTCGGCGATATGAGCCAGTTCGGGCGCGTTGAGGCTGTTGTGATCCCAGCCCATGCGCATCTTGACGGTGACAGGGATGTCGACGGCCTTGACCGTGGCCTCAATCAGCCGCGCGGCGAGCGGCAGGTCACGCATCAGGGCGCTGCCAGCATCACCATTCACGACCTTCTTCACCGGACAGCCCATGTTGATGTCAATGATGGCCGCGCCCCGATCAGCGTTCAGTTTCGCGGCTTCGGCCATTTCATCAGGATCGCAGCCAGCGAGCTGCATCGACACCGGCTCCTCGCTCTCATGCCAGGCTGCCTTTTGGAGCGATTGGCGGGTCTGACGGATCATTGCCGGTGAAGCGATCATCTCCGTCACATTGAGGCCTGAACCGTAGCGGCGCACAAGCGTGCGAAACGGCATGTCCGTCACGCCCGTCATGGGTGCGAGGATGACCGGCATGTCGATGGTCGCCGGACCGATGACGATGGGAGAGAGACGCGCCATTGCACCTGCCTAAAAAACAGGCAGCCCTTTAGCGCGAAAGCGGCTGGCCGACAAGCGCCGCCTCCTCTATGGCGCGGCGGATGAAAACGATCGAGCGACTGGCGGCCATGGTGCTGGCGGCGGGCAAGGGCGAGCGGGCGGGCGGAACCCGCCCGAAGCAATATGCGCGCATCGCCGGCCGCAGCGTCCTCGGACACGCGCTGCAGTCGCTGGGCGCCTCGGCGCGGGTCAGCGAAACCGTCCTTGTCATTGGTGCTGGTGAGGAGGCGCGCGTCATCGAGTCGCTCAAGGGGGTACCCTCCCCTCACCGCCTCGTCACCGGGGGAACCAGCCGGCAGGAATCGGTTTCGCTGGCCCTCGCTGATCTGGCCAGTCGTTCCGACCCGCCCTCGCATGTTCTGGTTCACGACGGCGCCCGCCCCTTTGTGCCGTCCGAGGTTCTGGATCGCCTGGTTTTGGCGCTGGAGGCTGGCGCCGTTGCTGCCATCCCAGTTTTGCCGGTGGCCGATACGTTGGTGCGCGGCAAGGATGGCCGGGTGGACGACGTGGTTCCGCGCGAAAGCCTATTCAGGGTCCAAACACCACAGGCTTTCCGGTTCGATGTCCTCAGCGCAGCCCACGCCGCCTGGCCAATGGACGAGATAGCGACCGACGATGCGCAGATGGTCAGGGCGCTTGGCCATGACGTGACCCTCGTGCCAGGAGACCAGCAAATGGAGAAGATCACCCTGCCGGAGGATTTCGCTCGCGTCGCTGCACTGAATGGTATCGGCGCGGACATCCGCACGGGTACGGGCTTTGACGTGCACCGGCTCGAAGAGGGGCGGCCGCTGTGGTTGTGCGGGATCGAAATAGCCCACAGTCACGGCCTGTCAGGTCACAGCGATGCCGACGTCGCGATACACGCTCTGGTCGATGCGCTGCTGGGTGCGCTCGGCGAAGGCGACATAGGCGCCCACTTTCCTCCGAGCGATCCTGAATGGCGCGGCGCCCCCTCAGCGCGTTTCCTGGAATTCGCGCGGGAGCGAGTCGCCGCACGCAATGGACGGATACTGCATGTCGACCTCACGATCATTTGCGAAGCGCCGAAGATCGGCCCGCATCGCGACAGCATGCGCGCTCGCCTCGCCGAGATATTGTCGATCGAGCCTGATCGGGTTAGCGTCAAGGCCACGACCACCGAAGGGCTGGGCTTCACCGGCAGGCGGGAAGGGATAGCGGCCCAGGCCCTCGTGACGATCAATATCTGACTCAAGGAAGCCGGTTCCTGACGCCATGGAAACTTTGCTGCCCGAACCCCTCATCTCATTGGCACGCCGTGTCATTGACACCAACCGCGCCGCCGGCCGGCGCATCGCGGTTGCGGAAAGCTGTACCGGTGGTCTGGTCGCCGCGGCCCTGACCGAGATTCCGGGCTCATCGGATGTACTCGAGGTCGGTTTCGTCACCTATTCCAACGACGCAAAAAAGGCTTCCCTCGGCGTCAACGCGGATGTGCTGGACACGTTCGGCGCGGTTTCGATCGCCACCGCTTGGGCGATGGCACAGGGCGCGCTCAACCGCAGCGGTGCTGACGTCGCAGTTGCGGTAACGGGTGTTGCGGGTCCCGCCGGCGGCAGCGAGAACAAGCCGGTGGGCACAGTGGTCTTCGCGCGCGCCGAGCGTGGTGACAATCCGGACAAGGTGGTGGCCGACCTCAAAACATTTGAGGACAATGGCCGGGCGGGCGTTCGCCTTCAGGCCGCGCTGTGCGCGCTCGAACTGCTGCTGCTGCCCGCCGAAACAGCGCCATAGAGCTGGGCGGCGCGGGTTTCGAAGGCACCGATCATCTTCCTGAGGGCGACGTCGAACACCTGCCCTGCCAGCAACTCGAACATCCGATGTTTGAACGCGAAATCGACGCTGAAATCGACCAGCACGCCCCCCGCGCCATCATCCCTGAATTTCCAGTGGTTGGTTAGGTGCTTGAGCGGCCCATCCAGATAGTCGACATGCACCTCGTTCGGCCGGCGCTTGTGAACGCGCGATGTAAAGGTCTCATGCAGGCCCTTGAACCCGACGATCATGTCAGCGACCATCTCGGTCGGTGAATCCGATCGCACCCGGATGGCGTTCACCCATGGCAGGAACTCCGGATAGGCGCCGACATCAGCCACCATGTCGAACATCTGCTCCGGCGTATAGGGCAGATGCCGTATCTCCTCATGCCGCGGCATGGACGCGCTCCGCCGCCCTGGCGAGCTTTTCGTTCCGCGCGTCACGCATCTGCGCGAAGTCCTCGGCAGCATGATAGCTCGATCTGGTGAGCGGACTGGCCGCGACCTGCAGAAACCCCTTCGCCCGGGCGATCGCCGCATAGG
>DATJLC010000083.1:0-6893 GCA_035490755.1 Sphingobium sp. | reverse complement strand
GGAGGGAGAGGGGGCCTGCTCCTCCCCCGAGCGAAAGCCATGCATTCGCAACATTATTCTGTCATTCCCGCCTTCGCGAAACCTCAGTATGCATTTACCGTCATCCCCGCGAAAGCGGGGATCCAGGGCAACGGAAAACCTCATTCGCGGCTCTGGATTCCCGCCTTCGCGGGAATGACGTGGGTTGGAGGTTTGACTCACCCATCCAACATCCTCACGCAAGAAGGATAATCCATGTCGTCCTATGATCTCATCGTTCTTGGTTCCGGTCCCGGCGGCTATGTCGCGGCGATCCGCGCGGCACAGCTCGGGCTTAAGACCGCGATCGTCGAGCGCGAGAATCTGGGCGGCATCTGCCTCAACTGGGGCTGCATCCCGACCAAGGCGCTGCTGCGCTCGGCGGAGGTTTTCCACACCATGCGCCATGCCTCCGCTTATGGTCTCAAGGCCGAGGCGATCAGCGCCGATATCGAGGCGGTGGTGAAGCGCTCGCGCGGCGTCGCCAAGCAGCTCAACCAGGGCGTTACGCACCTGATGAAGAAGAACAAGATCACCGTCCACATGGGCCAGGGCAAGCTGCTGGGTGGCGGCAAGCTTTCCGTCACGGGCGAGGACGGCAAGAGCGAGGAGCTGTCGGCCAAGCACATCATCATCGCGACCGGCGCCCGCGCGCGTGAGATGCCCAAGGCAAAGTCCGACGGCAAGCGCATCTGGACCTATCGCCATGCCATGACCCCGCCGGAGATGCCGACCAAGCTGCTCGTCATCGGCTCGGGCGCGATCGGTATCGAATTTGCAAGCTTTTACAATGATATGGGCGCCAAAGTTACGGTGGTGGAGATGCTCGACCGCATCCTCCCCGTCGAGGACGCCGATGTCAGCAGCTTCATGCACAAGGCGCTGACCAAGCAGGGCATGGACGTGCGCGCCTCGGTCAGCGTCCAGAAGATCGAGACTTCGGACAAGGGCGTCACGGTCGAGATCAAGGCCAAGGACGGCACCGTCACCAGCGAGGAATACAGCCATGTGATCGTCGCCATCGGCATCGTCCCCAATGTCGAGAATATCGGGCTGGAGGATGCCGGTGTCGAGCCGGACAAGCGCTACCACATCAAGGTCGACCCGATGTGCCGCACCAATGTCGAGGGCATCTGGGCGATCGGCGACGTCACCGCGCCGCCCTGGCTCGCGCACAAGGCGAGCCATGAGGGCGTGCTCGCGGCCGAGGCGATCGCCGCCGCGCTCGGCAACAACGCGGTTCACCCGCATCCCATGGACGCGCGCAACATCCCCGGCTGCACCTATTGCCATCCGCAGGTCGCGTCGGTCGGCCTGACCGAGGCCAAGGCCAAGGAAGAGGGCTATACGGTCAAGGTCGGCAACTTCCCGTTCATCGGCAATGGCAAGGCCATCGCGCTCGGCGAGCCGGAAGGCTTCGTCAAGACGGTGTTCGACGCCGCCACCGGCGAGCTGCTCGGCGCCCACATGGTCGGCGCGGAAGTCACCGAGCTGATCCAGGGCTATGTCGTCGGCAAGACGCTGGAGACCACCGAGCGGGAGCTGATGGACACCGTCTTCCCGCATCCCACCTTGTCGGAGATGATGCACGAAAGCGTGCTCGCCGCTTATGGCCGGGCGATGCACATCTGATGGTGCCGGCCGTCCTCGCGTTTTGCGCCGAGGCTACCGCCAGAACAGGGTAGAAATACGGTAGAGCGTTGAAGTTTCCGCATTTGACGCACCCGGGCAACGCCGCTAGCGTTTTCCGGCTTAAGGTGCGGGCGGGCGCATCATAGGGGGCGCGTCCGGCCGGGCGCGCATTCTGGGGGGATGAATGAGTCAAATATCGGGGGTGTGCCGCAGTGGGCATTTGGCCGCTTGCGCGCTGATGGCCTTGCCTTGGACACATGGCGGGGCTGCCCATGCCCAGGCGAGCCCTGCCCAGTCGGCCGCGCCAACCCGCGAGGAACTGCGCCCCGTTACGGAGCCGGAACGACAAGCGCCGCCCCGCCTTTCGGTCACCGGCGACATAGAACGCTCGCCCTGTCCGCTGGCCGATCCCAGGTTCGCAGGGGTCCATGTTTACGTAAATAATGTGACCTACAATAATTTGAAGGGCGCCACCGTCGCGGAGATGCGCGCGGCCTGGGCGCCCTTTGCCGGTACGAAGCAGCCGGTCGCGGTGCTGTGCGAGATACGCGACGCGGCGGCCACGATCCTGCGCAACAAGGGCTATCTCGCCGCTGTCCAGGTGCCGACCCAGCGCATCGAAAATGGCGAGATCCGCATGGAGATGCTCTATGCGCGCGTGACGGCCGTGCGGGCGCGGGGCGAGACGCAGGGCGCGGAAGCGCTCATCGCCAGATATCTCGGCCGGCTGGCGGAGGACGAGATATTCGATCGCAACCAGGCCGAACGCTATTTGCTGCTGGCGCGCGACATTCCCGGCTACAATGTACAACTGACGCTCAAGCCCGCGGGCACCGGACCCGGCGAGATGATCGGCGAGGTGACGGTCGTCCGCCAGCCTTATGTCGTCGACATGTCGATCCAGAATCTTTCGTCGCGCGCGGTCGGGCGCTGGGGCGGGCAGGTGCGCGCGCGCGCCTTTGGCCTCACCGGCATGGGCGATGCCACCTCGCTGTCCTTCTACTCGACCGCGGATTTCGAGGAGCAGCAGATCCTCCAGGCGTCCCATGAGTTCCGCCTGGGCGGCGAGGGGCTGAGGATCGCCGCCCAGTTCACTTATGCCTGGACCGAGCCGGACATCGGCGCGGGCGCCCTGCCGGACCCTCTCAGGGCACGGACCCTGTTCGCGACGCTGGAGGCGGGCTATCCGCTGGTGCGGAGCCAGGCGCATAACCTCTCGGTCGCGGGTGGCCTCGACTTCGTGAACCAGCGGGTCGACTTCGGCGCACCGCTCAGCCGCGATCGCCTTCGGGTGCTGTTCGCGCGCATCAGCGGCGATGCCGTGGACCTGTCGCGCCAATTACCGCGCTGGCGCCTGTCTGGCCATGTGGAGCTTCGCAAGGGACTGTCCATATTCGATGCGCTGGATTGCGCCAGCGGCTGCGCGGCGGGCCTGGGGCCGAGCCGTCTCGACGCTCTGGCAACGGCGGCCCTGGTGCGGGCAGCTGGCGTGGCGGAGATCGCGCTTGGCAACGCCTTGGGTCTGGCCATTGCGCCACGCATGCAGATCGCCTTCGACCCAGTGGCCGCGTTCGAGGAATTCTCGGCCGGCAACTTCTCCATCGGCCGCGGCTTCGATCCCGGCGTCATCTCCGGTGACAGCGGCATTGGCGCCAGTGTCGAGCTGCGCGGACCGGGTGTGCCGATCGGAAGCGGCCAGGGGCTCAGCCTGCGCCCCTATGTCTTTGCCGACGGCGCACGGATCTGGAACCTCAATGGCGCCGCCCCCGCCACCGGGCTGCTCTCTTTGGGCGGCGGCGCGCGGGCCGCGCTGTCGGATCGGCTGGCGCTCGACGCCAATGTCGCCGTGCCGACCGCCGTGCCGCGCGACGCGGCCGGCGTTCGCGCCAGCCGGAGCGTCCGCTTCCTCATGACCCTGACCGCCCGCCTGCTGCCCTGGAGTGACCGCTGATGTCCGCCCGTCCGACTTCCGCCTGGCTGAGCCGCGCATCGGTCATCGCAATGGGCACGGTGCTCGTCGCGACTGCGCCGGTCGCCCGGGCGCAATCCTTCAATGCCGGGAGCACGGTCGTCGCCGGCAGCGCCAGTGTCACGACGGGTGCGGGCGTCACCGACATCACGATCTTCAGTCCCCAGGTCGTGATCGACTGGACCCCGACCGACACCGCCATCGGCGGCGGGGCAATCGACTTCCAGTCCGCCGGCACCACCGCGACATTCACCAACAACATCTCGCAGAGCAATTTCGCGGTGCTCAACCGCATCGTGCCTGTCGATCCCTCCCGGCCCGTCCAGTTCAACGGCACGGTCAACGGGCGGATATCCTTTCCGAGTGCGCCGACGGTCACCGGCGGGTCGGTCTATTTCTACAGCCCCGGCGGCATCATCCTGGGCAGCAATGCGCGCATGGATGTGGGCGCCCTGGGGCTTTCGACGGCACCGCCGGTTTTCGATCCATCGACCGGCGACTTCATCAACAACAACAGCGTCACCTATACCACCGCCGTGGATGGCACCGCAGTCGTCATCAACAGCGGCGCGCAGATCACCGCGCCGGTCGACCAGAACAGCTATGTCGCCCTGTTCGCGCCGGTGATCCGGCAGGACGGCCTGATCGACGTCAACGGATCGACCGCATTGGTCGCCGGCGGTGCTGGCACTTTGACCTGGAATGGTGGCCTGTTCGATGTCCAGGTGACGGTCGGCACCGACGGAGACGGCAGCGGCACGGCGATCGCGCATGGCGGCAATACCGGCGGCGCGCTGGCGAGCGGGGGCAGCACAGACCTCCACCGCGTCTATATGGTCGCGGTGCCCAAGAACAATGCGATCACCACCATGATCGCATCGGGCAGCACGCTCGGCTTCGACATTGCCGGGGCGGCCGATACCTTCGGCAACAGCGTCATATTGTCGGCCGGTTTCGACCAGGCGGGCGACAACCAGGTGCCGTCGGCTGGCGCTGGGACGGGGGCGGCCAATGTGACCGTCACCAACAGCAACATCACCTCCAATCTAGTGGTCAATGCAAAGGGCACCGGCATTGTCCAGGCCGTCTCGGGCGGCGTGACCGCGCTCGCCTCGGACGCCTTGGTCAAGGGCGGGGCCGAGGCACGGATGCAATCGATCGGCAGCGGTAGTTCGCTGACGGTATCCCGAAACCTGACGATAACGGCTGCCAATTTCGGCGACACGTCCAGTCCTTCGGTGACCGCCGGCAGCGCCATTCTGATCAGCGATGGCGGCGCATCGTTCACGGTCGGCGGCAGCGCCTTTCTGGACGCCTCGGCTTTTTCCGATGCCTTCAGCCAGGCGGGCAATGCGACCGGCGGCACGGCCCTGGTCAATGTCGCCAATGGCGGATCGCTGAGCCTGGCTGGCGACCTGTTCGCGAATGCCGACGGGTCGGGCAGCGGCAACGGGCCGATGGGCATTGGCACGGGCGGCCTTGCCGAGGTGCTGGTGGACGGCAGTGGCGCAGCGATGAACGTGGGCGGCATGCTGCTCCTGAGCGCACGCGGAAATGGCGGCGGGCAGGACGGCGGCCGGTCGGGTTTTGCCGGCGGCCATGGCTTTGGTGGCATCGCACGTCTGACCGCGCAGGGCGGCAACAACATCACCGTGCAGGGGCAGGTGGACCTGGCGGCCGATGGCAGGGGCGGTGACGGCAATCTTGACCGGTCCGGCAACGGCACGGGCGGACAGGCATTTGTTTCCGCCGGTACTGGCAGCATGCTCGATTTCCGGTCCGGCGTGAGGCTGACTGCGCTTGGCGAAAGCGGTTTCGGCTTCAACGCTTCGGACGGCGGCGACGGGATCGGCGGCAGCGCAGCGCTGGGATCGACCGGCGCGGGTGCCGTGATCCAGATCGGCGCCAACCTTTCCCTGGATGTATCCGGTACCAGCGACGGCACCTTCTCCTTCACGGGCAATGGCGGCGTCGGCAGGGGCGGCTCCGCTTCGCTGACGGGCCAGCAGGGCTCGATCACGGTTGCGTCGCTGACGACACTCGTGGCCGACGGCAATGGCGGCGCCGGCGTGACCCGGAACGACGGCTTTGGCGGCAACATTATCGTCAACTTCCAGGGCAACGCCAGCTTGGCCGCGAACGCCGGGCTCGATCTGCGGGCCATTGGCAAGGGGGCTACCGATTTTGGCAGTGGCTTCACCGGCAGTGGCACGGGTGGCACCATATCGCTGACGACCGCCAACAACAGCAGCATCACGGTTGTCAGCGCCCTGTCGCTGGGCGGGGATGGATTTGCGGGCGTTTCGACCGGCGCGAAGAATCCGGGAAGCGGGCAGGGCGGCACAGTGGGGATCAGCCAGTTCGACGCGGGCCGGTTGACCGTCACCGGTTCGGCCTTCCTGACCGCGAACGGTTTTGGCGGGGATGCCTTCACAGACGGCTCCGCGCCTGCGACCGGCGGCAGCGGCACCGGCGGCACTGCATCCATCCAGGTCAACGGGACCAACGACATCCGCATCAGCACGATCACCAGCGTCGAGGCGAGGGGCGAGGGCGGGATCGGCTTTGGAAGCGCCGGCATCGCCAATGGCGGGTCGGCGCTGGGTGGTACCGCGCGGATCCTGACGGTCGGCACCGGCGCGGTACGCATTGACGATGCCGTAGAGGTGGATGCGAGCGCCTTCGGCGGTAACGCGATGGACGATGGCGCGGGCGGGAGCGCGACCGGCGGACAGGCCATGGTCAGGGCATCGGTCGGCGGTTCCGTCATCATCAACGCGCCGGCCACCGGCCTCGTCGTGACGGCGGATGCGATTGGCGGCCGGGGCAGCGGATCGGGCTTTGGCGGGGCCGCCAATGGCGGCTTTGCCGAATTGTCCGCACTGGGCGGCACGCTGTCCGCCAACAGCCCGGTCTTCCTGCTCGCGGGCGGGCGCGGCGGCGACGCGGCCAATGGTGCGGGCGGCGACGCTATCTCCGGCAAGCTCGACATCATTGTCGATGCCGACGCTTTGAACCGGCGCGGCGCGCTTTCCTTCCAGTCCCTTTTTGGTTTCTCGGATTCCACCGGCGGCGTCGGCAACACTGTTGGCGCCAGCTATTTCAGCGGCGGACCGGTGCTGTCGGTCCAGCATGGCAGCCTTGCGGGTGGGGACTTGCAGTTGGTGACCGTCGGCGACGCGCCGCTTCCGCTCGTCCCTGTACCGGCGGGCCGGTTGTTCCTCCTCGACAGCATGGTGAACATCAGCGGCAACGCCTTCATCCAGGCACCGGG
>DATJLC010000082.1:0-19414 GCA_035490755.1 Sphingobium sp. | reverse complement strand
CCTGCCGCTGCGGCTGGGCGGCGTCCTCATAGGTGGCGGCGGCCCTGCCGAATGCGTCTGCGATCTGGCTCTTGCGGTCATCGGCCATCGGTCATGCCAGTGTCAGGTCAGGGCTCAGCCAAGCACCCGGTCATAGATGATATAGCTCTTGTTGATCCGGCTTTCGATCGCGTCGGCTATGGCGATCATCCCCTGATTGTCGTCGAGAATCCAGCCGATTTCGCCGCGCGTCGCGCCATAGCGCGCGACCGAGGCCTGCCGGATCTGCTCGATCAGCATGAAGGCGAGCTGGCTTGCCATGCGCGAGGATTGCAGGCGCTGCACCACGCCCATCAGCGGCACCCGCATCGTCGTCACCCGGGGCTTGCGCAGCCAGCGCAGCAGCTTGAGGGCGTTGAAGGGAAAGAGCCGGCCGTTGAACGGCTTGATCGCTTCATTGAGGTCCGGGAGCGTAATCATGAACGCGACCGGTTCGCCGTCCAGTTCCGCGATGCGGATCAGGTCCTCATAGACGATCGGTTTCAGCTGCTTGCCGAAATGGGCGACCTCGCTGTCGGTGATCGGTACAAAGCCCCAGTTCCTTCCCCAGGCATCGTTCAGGATGTTGAGGATGATACGGGCTTCCGCGTCGAACCTGCTCTTGTCGACGCCGCGAACGCGGATGCGCGGGTTCTTGTCGCCCGACTGGATGATGCGCTGGATCAGCGGCGGAAAGGGCCTGGTGATGTCGAGCGCATAGGTGTTGAGCTGCTTGACGGGGCGATAGCCCGCCATCTCGATCCAGCCGCGATATTCCGGGCGGTGATGGCCCATCATGACGGTGGGCGGATGGTCATGGCCGTGGACGAGCAGGCCCGGCTCCTCCCAGATGGAAAGTGACATCGGCCCGATTGCCCGGGTGACGCCCCTCGCCCGCAGCCATTCCTCCGCCGCCGCGATGAGGACGGCGGCGCTCTGGGCGTCCGTGGCCTCGAACATGCCCCAATTGCCCGTGCCCGGCCCCATGCCCTGTTCCGGCGGCATGGCGGCGGCAAGCCGGTCGATATGCGCGCTGATCCGGCCGGTGATGCGGCCGTCACGCCGCGCGAGGAAATATTGCGCTTCGGCATGTTCGAAGAAGGGGTTGCGACCGGGGGTCAGCATCTCCCCGACATCGCGCTTCAGGGGCGGCACCCAGTTGGGATCGCCGGCATAAACCTGCCAGGCGAAGTCGATGAACGCATTGAGGTCGCGCTTTCCCGCGACGGGGCTGACGATGATGTCACTATTGGCCAATGGCGGGCCCTTCCCTGAAACCAAGCGCTCAGTGCGGGCCTTCCACCGCGCTTGTCAAGCTGGGCGCCGCGCTTGGGTCTGGTCACGCCACGATAGAGCCACTATTTGGGGCCATGGCCAGTCAGATGCACATTTCCCGACGAGAAGAACAGCCGCGCGAAGCGGCCGGCGCGGTGCCCGTGCCCGACGACGCGGCCATGCTGCGCGCGGCGGTGGAGCTCAGCCGCGACATCAGCGAACCCAGGGCGGTCATCTACTGGACCGACATGACAGGATCGGCGCTGCTCGGCTATGGGGCGATGGCGGCGGCGATGCTGCTGGCGTCCCCGGTCGCGGCCTTGCTCGCGGGCCTTGTCGCGGTGCTCGCCCTCTATCGCGCGGGCAGCTTCATCCACGAGCTGACCCATATCAAGCATAGCGCCCTGCCCGGCTTCCGGCTCGGCTGGAACCTTCTGGTCGGCATCCCGATGCTGGTGCCATCGTTCCTCTATGAGGGCGTCCACACGCTGCACCATGCGCGCACCCGCTATGGCACCGCGCTTGACCCCGAATATCTGCCGCTCGCGCGGATGAAGCCCTGGACACTGCCGCTGTTCGTGCTGGCGGCGCTGGCCGCGCCGCTCGGCGTGCTCCTGCGTTTCGCGATCCTGGCGCCGCTGTCGCTGCTGGTGCCGGGCCTGCGCGCCCGGGTCGTCGGGTCCTATTCGGCGCTGGCGATCAATCCCGGCTTTGAGCGCCGCCAGCCCGAAGGCGAACTGAAGCGCCAGTGGCACTGGCAGGAAGCGGGCGCCAGCCTCTGGTCGCTCAGCCTGCTCGCCGCCGTCGCCACGGGGGTCGTGGCGATCAAATATTTCCTGATCTACCTCGCCGTGATCTCCGGCATCGCCCTGGTCAACCAGGTCCGCACCCTTGTTGCCCATCGCTGGGAGAATGACGGGGAGGCGATCAGCGTGACGGCGCAATATCTCGATTCGGTGAACGTGCCGCCGCCGGGCCTGCTACCCTGTCTCTGGGCGCCGGTGGGGCTGCGCTACCACGCGCTGCACCATCTGCTGCCCAGCCTGCCCTATCACGCTTTGGGCGAAGCGCATCGCCGCCTGGTCAAGGCGCTGGAGCCCCAGTCCACCTATCATCGCGCCAATTATCCCGGCCTCACCGGCCTCGTCGCGCGGCTCGCGCGCAGCACGATGGGCTGACGCGCCCTTACTCCTCCGTCCGTACCAGCACCGCCTCGCCCACAAGCAGGAACAGCAGGAATGGTGCCCAGGCGGCGAGGAAGGGGGGATAGGCGCCAAGATCGCCCATCGCGAGCGAGAAATTGTCGGCCACGAAGAAGCCGAAGCCGAGCGCCATGCCGATGACCGCACGGATGAACAGCCTGCCGGACCGCGCCAGGCCAAAGGCCGCCACCGCGCCCAGAAGCGGCATCAGCACCGTAGACAGGGGCCCCGATATCTTGTGCCAGCGCGCGGCCTCCAGCTCGGCGGTCGGCCTTCCGGCAGCGGAAAGCGCGTCGATCGCCTCGCCGAGCTGCCAATAGGACAGGCCGTCGGGATTGACCTCGGACAGGGTGAACTGGTCGGGCCTGATATTCTGGCCGATCCGGATCGCGCCCAGCCGCTGCACCGCGCCTGTCGAGACATCGAAGCGCACTGCATTCTCCAGCTGCCAGGCATCGCCGTCGCGCCGGCCGCGCGGCGCCTGGAGCGTCGCCACCAGATTTTCGCCGATGCGGTCGTAGATCTCGATGTCGCGCAGCGCCACGTTTGCGCCCTGCCCGGCAATGACCCCCGCGTGCACGAGATCGTCGCCATCGCGGACCCAGACATTGGTCCTGACGCCCCTGTCGCGCGGAATGTCACCGAAACCCACCGCCTCCCAGGCCTCGAGCCCTGCGACGGAGCGCACCACGATCCGTTCGTTGAAGCCGAAACTGACCAGCGCGATCGCCATCGACACGATCACCAGCGGCGCGAGTATCTGGTGGGCGGACAAGCCCGCCGCCTTCATCGAGATGACCTCGCTGTTGTGATTGAGCGTAGTCAGGGTGACGAGCGTGCCCAGCAGCACGGCGAAAGGCAGAAAGCGGGCGGTGATCTCCGGCGCCCTGAGCGAGACATAGCGCCAGAGTTCCGCATCGCCATTGCCCGGATGGGCCAGGACATTGCCCGCCTCGCTGAGGAGATCAAGCATCTGCAGGACCATCACCAGCATCGCCAGCATGGCGGCACAGCGCAAGAGGAACGTCCGTCCGACGTAGAGCGACAGTGTGCGCGAGGGAAAGAAGCTGAGTTGCACGTTCCGCCCCTACATCACGTGCCTGAGCTTGGTGCGGCCAAAGCGCGTCAGCTTGACAAGCCAGCGGACCAGCCTGGCGAACTGCCGCTCCAGCGCGCCGATCGGCTGACCGCCCGGCACATGCGCGGTGACATGGTACAGCCATGCGATCAGGCCGCCGACGACGAAGAACGGTCCCCACAGCGCCAGGAAGGGATCGACCAGTCCCAGCGCGCCCACCGACTGCCCATATTGGTTGATCTTGTGATAGGTGACGATCATCACGATCGACAGGAATACGCCCAGCGCCGAAGTCGAGCGTTTCGGCGGAATGGCGAACGCCACCGCCGCCAGCGGCAGCAGGAACATCATGGCCACCTCGACCACCCGATAGTGGAAATTGGCCCATGCCTGGTCTTTCTGTGCCGCTGTGGCACCGGGCGCGGTGGCGGCGGAGAAGAGCTCGGGCAGGGTCAGTTCCTTGTCGCCATCGCCGCGCCCGCGGAAATTGTCGAACTTGGGCAGGTCGATCGGCAGGTCGTGGGACGAGAAGCTCAAGATGCGCGGCGTCTTGTAGCTCGGCGCATTCTGGATCAGCACCCCGTCGGTGAGGCGCAGGATGATCGTATCGGGGTCATCGGTCGCGAGGAACTGGCCGCGGGCCGCCGTGACGGCCAGCGAATTCCCCTCCGGCTCGGACGCGCGCGCAAAGATGCCGCTCAGCCTGCGCCCTTGGTCGGCGCTGCTCTCGATGCGGATGGTCATGTCCGTGCCCAGATTGGTGAACTCGCCAACCTTGATCGAGGCCCCAAGCGCCCCCGTCCGCAGCTCGAAGCGAAGCCCCTCATAGGCATAGCGGCTGTAGGGCTGGAGGAATCCCACGATGCCGAGATTGATGAGGGCGAGCACGCCGGCGAACATATAGGGGACGCGGAGCAACCGCCCATAGCCAAGTCCGACCGCTCGGAAAACGTCCAGCTCCGACGACAGGGCCAGCTTGCGGAAGGCAAGCAGCACCCCCAGCATCAGGCCGATCGGTATGCCAAGGCCGAGATACTCCGGCAGCAGGTTGGCGAGCATGCGCCACACCGCACTGACCGGGCCGCCTTCGGTGGCGACGAAGTCGAACAGGCGCCGCATACGGTCCAGCACGAGCAGCATCGCGGATATGAGGAGGCTGGCGAACAGCGGTACGGCAATGAGCCGGGCCATATACCGGTCAACCGCCGTCAGCATGGCGGGTCCACTTTACGCGATCGGAATATCGGCACCATCCTCCGCCATGTAGCCGCGCGTCTGCGGCAGGTCATGCGGAAAATGCCACGTCGTCGGGCTGAGCGGGGCCGGATTGCGCCGGGGCGCCGGGCGTTCCGGCGATACGCCCCAGGACCGCCTGGGCAATGATCCGGTCGAGCTGGCTGAGCGTGAATGGCTTGCGCAACACATGCTCGCCATCAAGCATTGCCGCCTCCTCGACATCACCCGCATAGCCGGTCACGAAGATAACCGGGAGGGCGATCCCCTGTGCGCGCATGTCGGCGACCATCTCTATGCCGGTCACTGTGGGCATGATGACGTCGGTAAGAATGACCTTAACGTCCGGGTACTCGGCAAGCAGGTCCCTGGCGCGGGCCGGCTCGTCGCAACCGATGCAATGGTGACCCAACTCGCCAAGCGCCTCCAGGGTCGAGGCGAGCACGCGCGGATCGTCCTCCACCACCAGTATCGACTGGCGCGGCGCGGTCGCGGGTGATGCCATGTCCACGACACGATCGGACCAGTCCTGCCGCTCGCCACGCGGGTCACGCGGCAGGAACAGCTGAACTTCGGCGCCTTCGCCGGGCACCGACAGGATGCGGATGCCGCCCTTGCAATGGCCGACATAGCCAAAGACCTGGCTCAGCCCCAGTCCGGTGCCCTTGCCCACCGGCTTCGTGGTGAAAAAGGGCTCAAACACCCGTTCGATCACCTCCTGGCTCATGCCATGCCCGGTGTCGCGGACGGACAGGCGAATATAATCGCCCGCCGCACAGCCGCTGACCTCCCCCGCGTCAAGGGTCGCCTGGCTAGTCGCGATGGTCAGCGTGCCGCGGCCGTCCATGGCATCGCGGGCATTTACACACAGGTTCAGCACCGCGTTTTCGAGCTGGTGGCGATCGGCCCACAGGCGCCACGGACCGGCGCGCGGATCCATGACGACCTGGATCTGGTCGCCAATGGTGCGGTCGAGCAGTTCCGCCATGTCGAGGATGAGGCGATCCGCATCCACCGCGCCGGGCAGCAGCGGTTCGGCTCGCGCGAAGGCGAGCAGGCGCCGGGTGAGCGATGCGGCACGGTTGGCCCCTTCCATGGCATTGTCGATATGCCGGCCAGCCGCTTCGATATCTTCCGAAAGGCGGCGGCGAGCAAGCTCCAGACCGCCCATGACGACCGCCAGCATATTGTTGAAATCATGCGCGATGCCGCCGGTCAGCTGCCCCATGGCTTCCATCTTGTGCAACTGGCGCAGGCCCTGCTCGGCCTGGGCGCGCTCCTCCATTTCCGTGCGCAGGCGCGCATTGGCGATTTCCAGCTCATGGGTGCGGTCGCGTACCGCGATCTCCAGATCGTCGACGCGCCTGGCCTCGGCGGCGGCGAGGCGACGGGCGAAGCGCCGTTCGCCGGCCGCACTATTGGCCGCCCAGACCGCGCCCAGGGCGGCCACCAAAAGGACGACGCCGACCACGCTGTAGCTGCTCGACAGGTGATCGAGGCGCAGTTCCTGCTCGTCGACATGGCGGCTGCGCTGTTCGAGCAGGGCCATCTCGCGATTGATGGTGTCGCGCAGGATTTCGCCGATGCGCTCCGCATCATGGCCCTTGTTCGCGGCATAGAGGCGGCCAAGCGCGCCAAGCCGCTGGTCATGGGTGGTGCGCAGCGCGATGTCGTCCAGGGTCGCGCCGCGATCCGCATAGGCGGCGCGCAGAAAGGCGAGGTTGCGGTGCTGCACGGGGTCGCCCCGCGTGGCGCGGCGCAACGTCTCGATGCCGATGCTCGCCTGCCGCCATTCCTCCGTATAGCGCCGGCCATCATTCACATCGAGGCTGACGACATAACGGCCCAGCAGGGACTCCGCCCGCGCGACGGACCCTTCAACGGCGCGGGCAAGGGCGATCACCTCATAGCTGTGGCGCTGCAGGCCCAGCGCCTCGTCCCGCTCGGAAGCCGCAAGCTTTGCCAGGACCAGCAGCAGACCCAGCGCCAGGGCGAGCGTTATGCCAAGCGCAACCGCAACCAGTCGGCGCCAGCGCGGCAGATCATCGGCGGCATCGACGCCTTCCGCGTCCAGGTCTTGGGCAAGCCCCAGCATGGATGATTAAGTATCCGATAGTACAATACTGGGAAAGGCCAATTCCCCGGCCAGTGATTCAGCCGTTCCCGATCACTCCGACCGCGCGGCCAGCAGTCGCGAACATGTCGAGGATTTGCCCGACCTGATCCTCCGTATGTTCCGCGCAGAGCGAACAGCGCAGCAGGAAGGTCCCGGCCGGCGTCGCGGGCGGGCGCGCCATGTTGACATAAAGGCCCAGCTCCAGCAGCGCCTGCCAGATCGCCACCGCCTGCGCCTGATCGGTCAGGATCACCGCGATGATCGCCGACTGGGGCGTTTCGGTCCCGAGGGTAAAGCCGAGCTGCCGCAGGCCGCCGTGCAGGCGCCTGCTGTTCGTCCACAGCCGCGCCCTCTTCTCCCCGGCATGCATCAGCTTGCGGATGGAAGTTGCGGCGGTCGCGACCACGCTGGGCGGCAGCGAGGCGGTGAAGACATAGGGGCGGCAGACCAGCCGCAGCACCTCGAACTTGGGATGGTTGGACACGCAGAAGCCGCCGACCGTCCCGACGCTCTTGGAAAAGGTGCCGACGACGAAGTCGACGTCCTTCTCGACGCCCTGCTCCTCATAGACGCCGCGGCCATTGGGGCCGAAAAAGCCCATGCCATGCGCTTCGTCGACGAGGATCATGCAATTGGGATGCTTGCGCACCACCGCGACCATGGCGGGCAGCGGGGCGACGTCACCCAGCATCGAATAGACGCCCTCCAGCACCACCAGCTTCTGCGCATCGGCCGGCAGGCGACCCAGGCGCTTGTCGAGATCCTCGACGCTGTTGTGGCGGAAACGCACGATCTCCGCGTCACCCAGGAAGCAGCCGTCATAGATGGAGGCATGGCTGTCGGCGTCGAGGACCACATAGTCGCCCTTGCCGGCGAGCGTGGAGATCATGCCGAGATTGGCCTGATAGCCGGTCGAGAAGACCATGGCGTGGTCGGTGCCGTAGAATTCCTTCAGCGCGTCCTCGCACGCCTTGTGCCCCTGATAGGTGCCGTTCAGCACCCTGCTCCCTGTGGTGCCGGAGCCGAAATCGTCGAGCGCCTGCTTGCCCGCCGCGACGACATCCGGGTCAAAGGTCATGCCCATGTAATTATAGGTGCCAAGGAGGATCGTCTCCTTGCCCTTGATGACCGCCAGGGTCGGTGACCTCACCTCGTCCATGACGATGGCGAACGGATCACGCACGCCGGTGGCAAGGAGCGCCTCGCGCTCCGCGATCAGCGGGTCGAATTTCGAGAAAAGGTCGGTCATGGATCAGTTGTTCCGCAGCTTCTGCACCGCATCGACCAGCTGGCCGACCGTCTCGATCTCCGCCTGCATGTTCATGGTGATGATGATGTCGAATTCATCCTCGACGGCGGCGACGAAGTCCATCACCGTCAGGCTGTCCCATTCGAGGTCGCCGGCAAAGCTCGTGGTTTCGGTGAGAGTCACGCCTTTCTTGTTGAATGGCGCGATCTGTGCGGCCACGGTATCGAAAACACTCTGGCGGTCGGTCATGCGACTGGCTTTTCTTTCGGCTGGAGACAGGATCGATGCGCGCCCCACGCATCAACGCCAGCACCTAATGACAAATGATTGAGGCGGCAATCGGGCATGCCCTTGCTAGCAGACGCGCGCAATGGCAAGTCCCTGTGGCGAGAGGGGGATTATAATGGCCGAGACAGATGCGCCATCGCCAGTCGCAGCGGCCAGCGGCGCCCCGCCGATCCTGTCCGCCAACGGCATTCACCTGCTCCGCACCGCCCAGCAGCTGCAGATGCAGCTCAGCCAGATGGCGGACCAGAAGGCGAGCATGCTGATGGGCGCGACCTTCCTCGTCTTCACCCTTGCCATCGGCCAGCTGCGGTCGAACGCGGCAACGATGATGCTGCCGATCGCCATGCTCGCGACCACCGCCTTCCTGTCGGCGGTCCTTGCCATGCTGGCGGCCATGCCCCGGGTCACGATGCTCTCGGCGGATGAGATCGGACCCAAGGCCAATGTCCTTTTCTTCGGGTTTTCACCGCTTTGCCGGAGGAGGCGTTCATCGATCGCCTCCTCGACCTGACGGCCAGCGACGAGAGCGTCTATCGCACCATCGCGCGCGACATCTACCAGAATGGCCAGATCCTCCAGCGCCGCAAATACCGGCTGCTCGGCTATGCCTATCGGACCTTCTTGACCGGCATGGTGCTGACCGCCATCGCCGTCACCGTTGAAATGATCTGGGGGCGCTTCATCTGAGCCAGCCCTTGGCGCGATAGGCGGCAGCGGTGTCGGCGAGGCCCTGCGCCGTCACGATGCGCGGCGCCCAGAGTGACGAGGCCACCGCGCGGGCCGGGTCCGCCACCCAGTCGGGATGGCAGAAATAGCGCGCGCGATCGGGCGTCAGCTTGGCGGCCTGGCCCCGAATCATGCGGTCGAACCGGGCGCCCGCCATCAGGGCGGCACCGGGCAGCGGCAGCGCGACACAGCGCCGGCCCACCGCCTGCCCCAGCGCCCGCGCCAGATCGCGATGGCGCCAGCCGCCCGGCAGGCCATCGTCCACCTCGTAAAGCCGGTGGCGGCTTGCACCCCCTTCGGCCGCCAGCGTGACGAGCAGCCGGGCCAGGTCGTCGACATGGATGATGGACAGGCGCCCCTCCGGCGGCAGCAGCACCAGCCCCCGCCGCGCCATCCGGAACATCTCCAGCATTTCCCGATCGCCAGGGCCGTAAATGGCGGGCGGACGGACGATGGTCCAGTCGAGGCCGCTCGCCTGCACCGCCTTCTCGCCGGCATGCTTCGACCAGCCATAGTCCGACAGATCCGGCTCGCGCGCCGACAGCGACGAGACGAGGACGAAGCGCGAGATGCCGGCGCGCGCGGCAGCGGCAAGCAGCGCCTCGGTGCCGGTGACATTGGCGGCGACGAAGCCGTCCCGGTCGGGGGCGTTGACCGCGCCCGCGACATGGATCACCGCGTCCGTCCCGGCGACCAGGGCTTCGAGCGCCGCCACATCGGCGAGGTCGCCTGCGATCCATTCGACGCCTGCCCGCTCTGGTTGGGGCCGGCGGGTCAGCGCCTTCACCTGATGTCCGCCGGCAATGAGCTGGCCGAGCACCGCGCCGCCGAGGAACCCGGTCGCCCCGGTCAGCGCGATCCGCATCAGAGCAGGACCATATGGTTGCGATGGACCAGGGTCGAACGCTGCATCGTGCCCAATATAGCCGCAATGTCCTCGCTCCGGCGGCCGATGATGCGCACGGCGTCGGCCGCGTCGAACTCCGCAAGGCCGCGCGCGATGACGATGCCGTCAGGCGTGGCGATATCGATGACATCGCCGCGCAGATAGTCCCCCCGGCTTTCCCGCACGCCGGCGGGCAGCAGGCTGCGGCCACTGGCCAGCGCCGCCGAGGCGCCGTCGTCGACGACAAGCGTGCCCTTGACCGTCAAGCGCCCGGCCAGCCAGTTCTTGCGCGCGCCCTTGCGGGCATCGGCGCGGAACAATGTGCCGCGTCCCGTCTCCACCCAGCGCGCGAGCGGCGAATCGATCCGGCCCGAGATGATCGCGAGGTGGAGCCCTGCCCGGGTCGCGATCCGCGCCGCCTCGATCTTGGAAAGCATGCCGCCCGATCCCATGCCCGATGCCGATCCGCCATCGGCCATGGCGGCGATTCGCGCGTCGATCCGTTCGACGACGGGCACCAGCTCCGCCGCCGGATCGACATGCGGATTGGCGGTGTAGAGGCCGTCAATGTCGGAGAGGAGCACCACCGCATCCGCCCGCGCCGCCTGGCCGATGCGAGCGGCGAGCCGGTCATTGTCGCCGAAGCGAATCTCCTCGGTGGCGACGCTGTCATTCTCGTTCACCACGGGCATCACACCGAGGCCGAGCAACCGCTCCAACGTGGCAGCGGCATTGAGATAGCGGCGGCGATGCTCGAGATCGTCGAGCGTCACGAGGATCTGCGCGGCGGCGATGCCCTCCGCCTCCAGCAGCTCCGCCCAGATGCCGGACAGCGCGATCTGGCCGACGGCGGCGGCGGCCTGCGCATCCTCCAGGCTCGCCCGCCCGCCCCTGGCAAGCCCCAGCCGCCGCGCCCCCAGCGCGATCGATCCCGACGAGACGATGACGATCTGCTGCCCGGCCCGATGGCGCGCGGCGATCTCTGCGACCAGCGTCCTCAGCCAATCGCGGTGCACCGATCCGTCGGGCCCCACGAGCAAAGCCGACCCCACCTTGATGATGATCCGGACGCAGGCCTTGGCGGGAAAGCCAGTCAGGTCATGCATCGGCCGTCTCCCGTGCATGGGGCGTTCGGAAAAACTCCTGTCATTCCCGCGAAAGCGGGAATCCAGAGCCGAGAGCGCCGCGTTCCGTGGCCCTGGATCCCCGCTTTCGCGGGGATGACGGTAGATAGCGGGTTTTGCAGAGATCGCGCTTCCGCGGTGACGGCCATATTCAGAGCGGAGACCATGGCTTCTCCTCCCCCGGCTCCTCCTCCTCGTCCGTCCCTTGGGTCGCAGGGACAGACCCCAGCCTCTCGACCAGCGCATCGAGCAGGGCGGGCACGCCCTCGCCGGTCGCGCCGGAAATGGTGAACAACTGCTCCACGCCCGCCGCCTTCAGGTCGGCCGCGATGTCCGCCATCAGCTCGGGCCCAAGCAGGTCGCCCTTGTTAAGCGCGACGATCTGCGGCTTGTCCTCCAGGCCCTCGCCATAGGCCTCCAGCTCGCCGCACACGATCCGCAGGGCGTCGACCGGGTCGTCCCCGCTCGCGTCGATGAGGTGCAGCAGCACGCCGCAGCGTTCGATATGGCCCAGGAAGCGGTCGCCGATGCCCGCGCCTTCCGCCGCGCCTTCAATGAGGCCGGGAATGTCGGCGAGCACGAATTCGCGCCCCTTGTGACTGACGACGCCGAGCTGCGGCTTGGTGGTGGTGAAGGGATAGGCGCCGACCTTGGCCTTGGTGTTGGTCACGCTGTTGATGAAGGTCGACTTGCCCGCATTGGGCAGCCCGACCAGCCCGACATCGGCGAGCAGTTTCAGGCGCAGCCACACCCACATTTCCTCACCCGGCCAGCCGGTGCCATGCTGGCGCGGCGCGCGGTTGGTGGATGTCTTGTAGCTGGCATTGCCGCGCCCGCCGTCGCCGCCGCGCAGGAACACGCGCCGCTCGCCCGTCTTGGTGAAGTCGGCGAGCAGCTCGCTATAACCTTCCTCGTCGGGCTCGGAGATGATCTGGGTGCCGACCGGCACGCGGATGACGAGGTCTTCCCCGCCAGCCCCGGTGCGGTTCTTGCCCGCCCCCGGCTTGCCGCGCTGCGCCTTGAAATGCTGGGTATAGCGAAAGTCGATCAGCGTATTGAGGCCCGGCACGGCCTCGAAGATGATGTCGCCGCCCTTGCCGCCGTCACCGCCGTCGGGCCCGCCATATTCGATATATTTCTCGCGCCGGAAGCTGACGGCGCCGGGGCCGCCCGAGCCGGAGCGAATGTAGATCTTGGCCTGGTCTAGAAAATGCATGGCCGCCGCTTAGCGTATTTCGGCCGCATGGGGAAACGGCCTTGATGAGCGGCGGCAGCCGTAGCTGTCAGGCCGGGACCAGCATCGCGTCCCGATAGATCGTCATCGCCAGGCTCTCTTCGGAGGGGTCGGCCTCCGCTTCGTCCTCATAGACGGCGGTGGGGACGATGTCGTTGCGCGCCCTGCACAGCCGCGCCTCGATCCGCCCGGTCGGCCGGAAGCCGATCTTGCTCAGCACCCGCCCCGACGCGGGATTGTCCAGGAAATGGCCGGCCCGGACGCGGTGCAGGCCGGTCGCCCGCGCGATCCGCATGACCGCCCGCGCCGCCTCCGTCGCAAAGCCCAGGCCCCAATGCGCCCGGTCAATCCAGTAGCCGAGCTCCAGCGCCCCGTCCTGCCCGCGCGCGATGCCGCAGCCGCCGACCAGGCGCGGCGCGCCGCGCGTGCGCAGCAACACCATCAGATCCGGCAAGCGCGGGTCGCGCGGCCGCGAGATCCAGGCGGCCGCGTCGGCCACGGAATAAGGCTGCGGCACGTGAAAAAGATTTCGCGATATATCGATCTGGTTGAGCGCGCTGGCAAGGCGCGGGGCATCTTCCGGCCAGCCAGGCCGCAGGATCAATCGTTCCGTCCGGGCAAACATCTTCCATCCTCTGTTTTTCTGGTTTCTGCTCTTATCCTCGCCCGCCGCCGCCCTTTAGCCCGGTCGAGTGACAATTATGCGACAGTAGGCACGCTGTTGGCATCCTCCACCTAGCGTGCAGAACGGAACGGCGGCACGATTGATCCGCCGTAACATCCTAATTGGACGCAGTTTTGTCACGGCTGGCGGCTTACCGCCCAGCCCGCTAGCTTGCCGCCAGCGCTTCCATGACCTGACGGATGGAGTTCACGTCATAGCCCGCGGCGGCTGCCGTCCGGGCAATCATGTCGAGATCATCGCCCGCCCGCGCCCGGCTCAGCGCCCACAGCAAGGTGCTGCGCGTGCCCGACCGGCAATAGAGCAGGGCCTTGCCCTCGCCATTGCGCTCCAGCGCCTCGTCCAGCGCGTCGAGCTGCCACGGCGCGAAGCCGGCATGGGTCACGGGAATGGCGGCATAGGTCATGCCAACGGCCCGCGCAGCCGCCTCGATCGTCTCGCCGGGCGTCTGATCAGGTGCTTCGCCCTCGGGTCGGTTGTTGACGATCAGAGACACGCCCTGTTCGGCGGCGGCCGCGACGGTATCAACGCTGATCTGCGGCGAAACGAAGAGCTTGTCAGTGAGCGCGATGAGCATTGCGGGCGGCCTGTCTGGACGATCGGGGCCTCGTCCATACGCCCCCCGTTATGGCCGGTGCAAGGGCCCAGGTGCCGCCTTGTGCACGCTGGCGACCTCATGCCGCCTGCTTACCGGACGAAACAGGAGCCGGAGCAGCATTGCCTTGCCCGGCCTGGCGATATCGGGCGGGGGCACGACGATGAAGGCGTCGTCGCCCGTGCAGCGATAGAGGCCAGGCGCGATCTCCTCCATCGCCTCCAGAATGAGGGACGCCGGCAGCCCCTCGCGTTCGTCCTCAAACTGCGGGAATCCCTCAGCGTCGTGGAAGCTGGCCTGCCTGATACGGACCCAATCGCCCATGCGCCCGAGCTGGATCCCGGCCGCATAATGCGCCTCGCCGATCGGTATCAGCGCCTGATAATCGCCGTCGGCTGTCGGCAGCGCATCGACATCGATGAGGGAATGATCGCCGGACGCGTCCATCAGCATCACCGTGAGCGTGATACCCACGGCGCAGGCGGGCGCAAGTTCAGGCCACTGCATCATGGCGCCAGTCTAAACCCCGGCGTCCTAAGGAATGGTTAGCCGTTCAGAGCAACCGTGCCTGGAGCTGCGCGAAGGCGCGGGCGCGGTGGCTCATCGCATGCTTGGCGGCCGGGTCCATCTCGCCAAAGGTCTCGTCATGGCCATAGGGCACGAAGATCGGATCATAGCCAAAGCCCCTCGTGCCGCGCGGCGGCCAGACGATCGACCCGTCGATCCGCCCCTCGAAGCTTTCCGTATGTCCGTCGGGCCACGCCACGCAGAGCGCGCAGATGAAATGGGCGTCATGGCCGGCCTCGGGCCCGCGCGCGGCGATTTCCTGCCAGACGCGCTGCATCGCCATGTCGAAATCCTTGTCTGGCCCGGCCCAGCGCGCCGAATAGATGCCGGGGTCGCCGCCCAGCGCCTCAACGCACAGGCCGCTGTCGTCCGCGAGCGCGGGCAGACCGGAGAGGTCCGCCGCCGCCAGCGCCTTGAGCTCGGCATTGGCGATGAAGGTTATGCCGGTCTCTTCGGGTTCGGGCAGGTCGAGCGAGGCCGCCGACACCGGTTCGATGCCGAACGGCCCCAGCAGCTCCGCAATCTCGCGCACCTTGCCCGCATTGTGGCTGGCGATGACCAGGCGGCCCGGCCCGAGCTTGCGGGTCATGCGCTCAGCGCCCCAAGACCGCCGCGTCCTGCGCGGTGAAGATCGCGCCGCAGCCGATGCGCGCGAGCCGGAGGAGCCGCAGCAGCGCCTCCTCGTCATAGGTCGCGCCCTCGGCGGTTGCCTGCGCCTCGACGATATTGCCGTCGCTGGTCAGCACGAAATTGCCGTCGGCATGGGCGCTGCTGTCCTCGACATAATCGAGGTCGAGCACCGGCGTGCCCGCATGAATGCCGCAGCTGACCGCCGCGACCTTGCACAAAATGGGATCAACGGTGAGCGCGCCCTGCTTCATGAGGCCGTTGACGGCGAGCCGCAGCGCGACCCATGCCCCCGATATGCTGGCCGTGCGGGTGCCGCCATCGGCCTGGATGACGTCGCAGTCGAGCGTGATCTGCCGTTCGCCCAGCGCCTTCAGGTCGACCGCCGCGCGCAGCGACCGGCCGATCAGGCGCTGAATCTCCTGGGTGCGGCCGGACTGCTTGCCCTTGGCCGCTTCCCGGCTGCCGCGCGTGTGGGTCGCGCGGGGCAGCATGCCATATTCGGCCGTCACCCATCCCTCGCCCTTGCCGCGCAGGAACGGGGGCACCCGCTCCTCGATCGAGGCGGTGCACAGCACGCGCGTGTCGCCGAAGCTGATGAGGCAGCTTCCCTCGGCATGGCGCGTGAAGCCGGGTTCGATGGTGATGGAGCGCATCTGGTCGGGCGCGCGGCCGGACGGTCGCATAAGGGCATCCTTTTGAAACGGGAAATGGGTTGAGAGCGCCCTTAGCCCGGGCGGGCGTGGATTGCTAGAAACTCAATGCAAAACGCATGGCGCCGCCGATCTCGTCCGGACGGGCGGCGATATTGTCCGCCTGCTCGCGGCGGTAGAGGTTGAGGGTCAACGAGCCGGCGCCGAGCGGCCGCGCATAAGCCAGCTCCATGTCCTGCGCCCGGCCGCCCGGCACGAGGTCGAGTATCCGGATCGTTTCGCTCGCGCTGCCGCTGGCATAATCATAGGCCGTGGGCAGGGTCAGCGGGAAATCGCTGGCGATCACGCGCAAGGGACGGCTGAGGCCGAAGGAGAGGCTGTCCTCCGGGTGAAAGAGGCCCGCACGCCCCGCCTCGACTTGCCAGGCCTCGCTGGTCAGCCTGCCGCCCTGGCGGAGCAGGCCGCCCGCCGCCGCGCGGGTCCAGCCGCGCCGCCATTCGCCCGTGAATGTCCAGCCGCCGCCGGGCATCAGCCGTGCCGAGACATGTCCCATCATCGTCGTCGCCGACTGTGCGCCGAGAAGGGGCGCGAACCGGGCGCCCAGGGTGGTGCCCGATTCGGCGATGCGGACAGCGCCTGCGGACAGACCCAGCGCACCCCGGCTCCAGCCGACGCCAAGCCCATAAGCATCATAGCCCCGGTCATCGGCCCTGACCCGGTTGTCACGCTGATGGCCCTCGACCCGGCCCCGCTCGGCATGAGCGGACAGGCTGAAGCCGCCGCCGATCGACTGACGCACGCGCAGCGCCGCGCCCGGCCGGAACTCGGCGGTCGGGACAGCGCCATCGCGCACGATCAGGAACGGCGCCTGCCCGGCACCGTCCAGCATCGCGCCAAGCGGCGCTGCGCCTGTCGACAGGCCCATTGCGACATCAGTGCCGGGTGCGATCCGGGCGGCGATCCGCGCCGCCACCAGCCGGGCGCCGCGCGCCTGCTCCGCGCTCAGGGCCAGCGGCTGCAGGTTCGCGCCCACAGCCCCATTCGCCACCAGCGACAGCGCGATCCGCGCGGTCCCGGCACCCAATGCGAGATTGCGCTGCCCGGAGCGCAGGGCGGGGGCGAGGTTCAAGCCCGGCGCCGCCGTCCGCAGCCCGGCCTTGAGGTCGATGCCATAAGCGCGCCCCAGACTGTCCGTCGCGATGCCGGTCACGCCCTGGCCGCTCAGCACCGCATCGCCCATCGGCGCGGACAGGCTGCTCGGCCCAAGCGACAGCGGCCTCGCACCGCCCGCAAGGCGGAGCGCGCCCTGGGGCGCGAAGGCGCGGGCGATGTCGAGTATGCCGACGCCGTAGACACTGTCCGCGCCCGCCGCGCCGGCATCGCTCGCGCTGTCGAGCAATAGCCGGACGATCTGCGCGCTCGACAGATTCGGAAAGGCCTGCCGCAACAGGGCAATGGCGCCGGAGACCAGGGGCGCCGACATGGAGGTGCCGGAATAAAAGACCTGCCTGCCCAGATTGTCGATGGTCGGCACCGCCACGCCCAGCGCCGAGATCGTCACGGTCTCGAATCCCTGCGCGCCGTTGGAAAAGCTTGGATGGGCGCCATTCCGGTCGACAGCGGCGGCGATGAGGACAAGTCCGTGGCTGATCGCCGGGTCGGCCAGGGATTGGGCCAGAGCGTCAGGCGCGGATGTGCTGTCATTGCCAGCGGAGATGACGATGATGGTCCCCGCCGCCGTGGCCCGGTTGACCGCCTGGCGCAGCAAATTGGTCGCGCCTCCCCCGCCGAGCGAGATGTTGACCACGCCCGCGCCATTCGCGGCCGCATGGTCCAGCGCATTGGCGATCGCGGTGGTGCTGAACCTGCACGTGCTGTCGTCGCCGGACGTGCAACTGTTTGCCATGTCGGTCCTGAGCGCCAGCACATTGGCGTTCCAGGCTACCCCCATGATCGCCCGGTCATTGCGCCCCGCAGCGATCGCCATGGTGACGGCGGTCCCGTGTCCCGCGACATCCGCTATGGAGCCATTGCCGCCGAAATCGCGGGAGGCTGCACTGATGCGGCCGGCCAGCTCGCCGGTCGGATCGCTGAGCCCGCCATCGATCACGCCGACCGTGACGCCCGTGCCGCTCGCGCCCGCCTGATAGGCCGTAATCGCGCCGTGGAAATTGGCGCCGGTGGAAGCGCGATATTCGGCCGTGTCGTAATTAACCGGTGCCGGGGCCGGGGCGGGGGGCGCGGCCGGTGGCGGCGGCGGCGTCGAGCTCGGCCCTCCTCCGCCACCGCAGGCGCTGAGCAGGGCAAGCGCGATCAGGGGGCCGCACATCGCCACATCGCGTCTGGTCCGCACAACAGGCATCGTCATTCAACCCCTTAGGATGCCATTCTCCCGATCGGCTATCACGCCAATGCTTAACCAGCCACTAGCATGGCGAGGCGTAAGACGAAGCACACAAAAAAAGGGGCCGGTAAAGGCCCCTTTTCCTGTGGCGTGTATTGGCAGGCTCAGCGCTTCGAGAACTGGAAGCTGCGGCGCGCCTTGGCCCGGCCGTACTTCTTGCGCTCGACCGTGCGGCTGTCGCGGGTCAGGAAGCCCTCGGCCTTGACCGCGCTGCGCAGCGCCGGCTCATATTTGCTCAGCGCCTGGGCGATGCCGTGCTTGACCGCACCGGCCTGGCCGGAGAGGCCGCCGCCCTTGACGGTGGCGACAACATCATACTGGCCGGTCCGCTCGGTGACGGTGAAGGGCTGGTTGATGACGAGGCGCAGCGTCGGCCGGGCGAAATAGACTTCCTGATCGCGGCCGTTGACCGTGATCTTGCCGGTGCCGGGCTTGACCCAGACGCGTGCGACGGCGTCCTTGCGGCGGCCGGTTGCATAAGCGCGGCCGTGGGCGTCGAGTTCCTGCTCGCGCAGCGGCGCGGCGGGCGTCAGGGGCGCGGTGAAGCCGGCTTCGGGTGCGGCTTCGGCGACGGCGCCGCCCGCGATGGCGCCCAGATCGGAAAGGGACTGGCGATTATCGGACATTATGCACCCACCTTGTTCTTGCGGTTGCGCGACGCGATGTCGAGCACTTCGGGGTTCTGCGCGACATGGGGATGCTCCGCGCCGGAGAAGATGCGCAGGTTGCGCATCTGCTGGCGGCCCAGCGGCCCGCGCGGGATCATGCGCTCCACCGCCTTTTCAAGCACGCGCTCGGGGAAACGGCCTTCCAGCACCTTTTGCGCGGTGACGGCCTTGATGCCGCCAGCATAGCCGGTGTGCTTGTAATAGACCTTGTCGGTCAGCTTCTTGCCGGTGAAGCGCACCTTGTCCGCGTTGATGACGATGACATTGTCACCGCAATCGACGTGGGGGGTGAAGCTCGGCTTGTGCTTGCCGCGCAGGATATTGGCGATGATCGTGGCGGCGCGGCCAACGACGAGACCCTCGGCGTCGATCAGCAGCCACTTCTTCTCGACCGTCGCCGGGGTCGCCGGCTTGGTCGTCTTCATGAGCGCCTTCATGGCTCTTACACTCCCTCATGTGCCGCGCGGCGACCGGACGGACGGCCACGCGAAAACAGCAAGGCGGCGCCAGAGATGACGCCGCCGATGGCGCGCCCTTTCGCGCAATAGGGGTCGTGAGTCAAGCGAAACCGGGCCTTTGCCGGAAGGTATCAGGATACCTGTGTCGCTCCGCCCACCCAGCGCAGATAGTCCGGCGCGGCCTCGACCGGCCAGCTCAATATCGCGGGAACGGCATAGTCATGGCCGGCCGCGATCCGGGCCATCAGTGCCTCGCGCCGGTCGGTGCCGGTCTTGAACAGCACCGGCACCTCGTCCTCCTCGGCCCGCTTGCCCTCCCAGATATAGAAGG
>DATJLC010000081.1:0-2578 GCA_035490755.1 Sphingobium sp. | reverse complement strand
CCCCTAAAAGCTGCGTGTCGCGCGTCCCGATAACGAACCAAATCCTTCGATCAATGCCTCTGTGCCATCGACAGTGGTAATCTGGTTCTTGATGTCCCGCAGCCTTTCAAAGGTTTCTTCGCTCGGGTCTTCGCCCAGCGCCGCTTCGGCTGCCTTGAGTTCCCTATTTAGCTGAACTTTCTTGTTATGCAAGGCCAGGGCGTGACTCAATCCGGTCTCGGCATCGACAAGGGCGATTTCCGAGGCGATCTGCCACACGCCCTGTCGGTTCAGCACGTCGCTCATCTTGCCGAGCGCTGGCCCATGCCCCCGTACGCCGAGCGCCGCCTTGAGGTCATCGGCGGAGATATCGTGGTGGCGGACCACCAGGCTCAGGATTTCGCTCATCACTTTTTGCGCACTGGGCGTTTCGAAGTCGAGCGCCGCCAATATCTCGAACTTGTCCTCCACCAGCGCCGGATGATTGACCAGACTGAGGATGATCGCCGCTTCGCGCGGAGTCGCCTCGGCTACCGATCCGGGCTTGATCAACCGGGAATTGCGCAAGGTGTCGCTGACCACCAGCCGCGGCGTACCGCGCCCCGGATAGCCATAGGCGCCGCTCTGGCCATAGCGCTGCTGTCCGCCCCGCGGCTCGAACCGATTTTGCCGCACCGGCGCGAGGAAGGCCCGCAGCTTTTCGTCGAAGGCTTGCGCATAGTGGAAGCGCACCGAGCTGTCCCCGATGCTGTTGGCCCGCTCGCGCAGCCGCGCCTGCAACGCCGCCCGCGCCTCCGGCGTCTCGGGCACCAGCCCGCCCGTTTCCATGCTCCAGATCACGTCCGACAGGCTCCGCGCCCGATCGAGCACGTCGGCAAAGGCACCCCTGCCCTGCGCCTTGATCAGGTCATCGGGGTCCAGCCCCTCCGGCAAGGTGGCGATGCGCACCGTATAACCGGGCTTGAGATGCGGCATGACGAGGTCCGCCGCACGCTCGGCGGCCTTGAGACCCGCCTTGTCGCCGTCAAAACACAGCACCGGATCGGGCGTCATCTGCCAGAGCATCTGCAGATGCTCCTCGGTCATCGCCGTGCCCAGCGGCGCCACGGTGCCCTCGAAGCCAGCCGACACCGCGGCGATCACGTCGAGATAACCCTCGACGACCACCACCGTGCTGCCATCACGCGCCGCCTGGCGGGCCGTCTGGCCGTTATAGAGCGTCCGCCGCTTGCTGAAGAGTTCAGTCTCGGGCGAATTGAGATACTTGGCCGGCACGTCGGCGGACATGGCGCGGCCGCCAAAGGCGATGACGCGACCGCGGAAATCCATGATCGGGAACATCACCCGGTTGCGGAACCGGTCATAGGTCAGCGGATCGTCATCGCGGCTGGCCACCAGCCCTGTATCGATCATGTCTTGGGCCGAGACGCCGTTGGCCGCCAAATGCTCCTTTAGCCCGTTACGGCTATCGGGCGCAAAGCCGATGCGGAACCGCGTCTGGCTCTGGGCCGAAACGCCGCGCTCGAGCAGATAACCGCGCGCCCGCGCGCCGATATTGTGGCTCAGCGCCGCCTCGAAATACTTCGTGGCCAATTCCATGACATCGATCAGGCTCTTGCGCTCGGCTTCGCGCTTCTCGGCGCGTTCGTCCCGCGCCGGCATCGGCACGCCTGCCATGCCGGCGAGCTTTTCCACCGCCTCGGGGAAGCTCATACCGGCCTTTTCCGTGAGGAACCGGAAGTGGTCGCCCGACACGCCACAGCCAAAGCAATGGTAGATGCCGCGCCGGTCATCGGCGTGAAAGCTCGGGCTCTTCTCGCCGTGGAACGGGCAGCAGGCCCACATGTCGCCTTTGCCGGGCTGGCTCTTGCGCTTGTCCCAGAGCACGTGCTCGCCCACCACCTGCGTGATGGGCAGGCGCTGACGGATTTCGTCAAGGAATTGATCGGAGAAGCGCATGCGATGTTAAGTAAGCATTCGGGCCGCGCGAGTCACGGCCTGCAAACTTATCCACAGCGGCCCGGGCATCACGATCTTGAAGTCACGCACTACCGGTCTCATCGTTTTGGCAGTTGTACCAGCCGCCCTGGTCGGCGGGCTGCTCTGGTGGCTGACCGGCTTCGTGCCCGAATGCAGCAATATGGTGGTGAGCCGACTGGACTCCCCCGACGCCAGCAGGTCCCTGGTGGTCTTCACCCGTGATTGCGGCACTGACGGCCTCAATACCCAGGCGGTGATCATGCCCTCGGGCGGCACGCTGGAAGGCGATGCCACCGCGTTTTTGGCCCTCGAGGACCGGCACGATCTCAACGCCCGCTGGGACGCCTATGGCAACCTCGAAGTGGCCATTCCCGAGGGTGCAGTCGTCGTCCAGCGCGAGGACGACGCGGCCGGCATCGCCATTATCTACAACTAGCGCGGTGCACTCCTACTCCCGCTGCTCAGCGAGTGTTAATCATGAATGGCCGATTAACTTCCACTTAGGAATATATCTTTAACGTCAAGCTGGAAACGTTTACGAGCGGGCTCTGCCCAGAAGCGACCACCTTGCCCGTTTGGCTGAAGACCTTTCTGAAAGATGTGGAAGCCAATGTCGCGC
>DATJLC010000080.1:0-8277 GCA_035490755.1 Sphingobium sp. | reverse complement strand
CGTCGCCGAACACTTCGAGCGTGATGCCCTTGCACAGGAAGGCGCCGAGCGATTGGCCCGCCGTGCCGCGCAGGCGGACATGGACATGGCCGTCCGCCAGCGCCGACATGCCAAACCGGGTCGTGACCATCGCGGACAGGCGCGTGCCGACCGCGCGGTGCGTATTGCGCACGGTGTAGGTGAGCTGCATCTTCTCGCGCCGCTCGAACACCGCCCTTGCATCGGCGATGATCTGGGCATCGAGGCTGTCGGGCACCTCGTTGCGGAAGGTGGCGAGGTTGAAGCGCCGCTGCTCGTCCGGGGCATCGACCTTGGCGAGGATGGGGTTGAGGTCGAGGTCGTCGAGATGATCCGCGCCCCGGCTGACCTGCTTGAGCAGCTCGGTCCGGCCGATGATCTCGTCGAGCGAGCGGTAGCCGAGCCGCGCCAGTATCTCGCGCACCTCCTCGGCGATGAAGGTCATCAGGTTGATGACCTTCTCCGGCGTGCCGGTGAACTTCTCGCGCAGCCGCTCGTCCTGGACGCACACGCCCACCGGGCAGGTGTTGCTGTGGCACTGGCGCACCATGATGCAGCCCATCGCGACGAGCGAGAGCGTGCCGATGCCGAATTCCTCCGCGCCCAGGATCGCCGCGATGACGATGTCGCGCCCGGTCTTGAGCCCGCCGTCGGTGCGCAGCTTGATCCGATGGCGCAGGCTGTTGAGGGTCAGCACCTGGTTGGTTTCGGCCAAGCCCATTTCCCACGGCAGGCCCGCGAACTTGATGCTGGTCTGCGGCGAGGCGCCGGTGCCGCCGACATGGCCGGACACCAGGATCACGTCGGCATGGGCCTTTGCAACGCCCGCCGCGACCGTGCCGATGCCGGCCTGGCTGACCAGCTTCACGCACACCCGCGCGCGCGGGTTGATCTGCTTCAGATCATAGATGAGCTGGGCCAGATCCTCGATCGAATAGATGTCATGATGCGGCGGCGGCGAGATGAGCGTGACGCCCGGCGTCGCATGGCGCAGCCGCGCGATCATCTCTGTCACCTTGAAGCCGGGCAGCTGGCCGCCTTCGCCGGGCTTGGCGCCCTGGGCGACCTTGATCTCGATCTCCTCGCATGCGCCCAGATATTCGGCGGTGACGCCGAAGCGGCCGGACGCGATCTGCTTGACGCCCGAATTGGCGTTGTCGCCATTGTCATAGGGCTTGTAGCGCGCGCTGTCCTCGCCGCCCTCGCCGGACACGGCCTTGGCGCCGATCCGGTTCATGGCGATGGCGAGGGTCTCATGCGCCTCCGGCGACAGCGCGCCGAGCGACATGCCGGGTGTTACGAAGCGCTTGCGGATTTCCGTGATCGCCTCGACCTCGTCGATCGGGACCGGCTCGTTGACATGGTTGAATTCCAGAAGGTCGCGCAGATAGATGGGCGGCAGGTCGCGCACCCCGCGCGCGAACTGGAGATAGGTCGAATAGCTGTCGGTCGCGACCGCCGTCTGCAACAGGTGCATCAGCGGCGCGGTGAAGGCATGGCTCTCGCCCCCGCCGCGCTGGCGATAGAAGCCGCCGACCGGCAGGCGCACCACGGCGCTGTCAAAGGCGGCCTCGTGCCGTTCCTTGGCGCTGAAATGGAGTGAGGCATAGCCTTCGCCGGAGATCTTGGACGGCATGCCGGGGAACAGGTCGTTGACCAGCGCCCGCGACAGGCCGACCGCCTCGAAATTATAGCCGCCCCGATAGCTGGAGATGACGGCTATCCCCATCTTCGACATGACCTTCAGCAGGCCCTCGTTGATGGCGGTGCGATAGCGCTCCAGGCAGGTGTCGAGGTCCATCTCCCCGAACAGCCCGCGCGCATGGCGGTCGGCGATGCTCGCCTCGGCCAGATAGGCGTTGACCGTGGTCGCGCCGACGCCGATCAGCACCGCGAAATAATGCGGATCGACGCATTCCGCCGAGCGCACGTTGATGGAGGCATAGGAACGCAGCCCCTTGCGGACGAGATGGGTGTGCACCGCCGCCGCGGCGAGGATCGTCGCCATGCCGATTCGGTCCGGGCCGACAGCGACGTCGGTCAGGAAGATTTCGGTCTGCCCGGCGCGCACGGCATGCTCCGCCTCCTCACGGATGCGGGCGATCGCTGCCCGAAGCGCGGCGGGGCCGCCATCGGCCGGATAGGTGCAGTCGATCTCCGCCACCGCCGCCCCGAAATAGCGTTGCAGCCGCGACCAGTCGTCCGACAGCAGCACCGGGGAATCGAGCACCAGCACGTCGTTGTTCTGGGTCTCGTCCTCCAGGATGTTGGCGAGGTTGGAAAAGCGCGTCTTCAGGCTCATCACATGGCGTTCACGCAATGAATCGATCGGCGGGTTCGTCACCTGGCTGAAATTCTGGCGGAAGAAATGGCTGATCAGCCGCCATTTGCCGGAGATCACGGCCAGCGGCGTGTCGTCGCCCATGGATCCGATCGCTTCCTTGGCATCCTCGACCATCGGCGCGAGGATGAGCTCCAGATCCTCCAGCGTGATGTTGGCGGCGACCTGCCGGCGCATCAGTTCGCGCCGGTCCCAGAGCGGGCGCGCGTCATTGGCGGGGGCGGGCAGGTCGCTGGCGCTGCGGAAGCCCTTCACATAGTCGCCATAGGGCTTTTCCGACGCGATCCGGTCCTTGATCGCGCGGTCCTGATAGACCTGGCCCTCGGCGAGATCGACGGCGATCATCTGGCCAGGCCCCAGCCGGCCCTTGGCAATGATGCTGGTTTCCGGCACCACAACCATGCCGCTTTCGGACCCGACGATCAGCAGATTGTCGATGGTCATGGTGTAGCGCAGCGGGCGCAGCGCATTGCGGTCCATGCCGGCCACCGCCCAGCGCCCGTCCGTCATGGCGAGCGCGGCGGGACCGTCCCACGGCTCCATCACGGAGGCGAGATAATTGTACATGGCGACATGCGCCGGGGGCAGGTCGCTGCCCGCCTGCCAGGCTTCGGGGACGAGCATGAGCTTGGCGGTGGGCGCGTCGCGGCCCGCCCGGCACAAAGCCTCGAACACCGCGTCGAGCGCGGCGGTGTCGGAAGCGCCCGCCGGGATCAGCGGCTTGATGTCCTCGCTGTTCTCGCCAAAGGCCAGCGCGGCCATCTTGATCTCGTGGCTCTTCATCCAGTTCTTGTTGCCGCGGATCGTGTTGATCTCGCCATTATGGGCAAGCGTGCGGAACGGCTGCGCCAGCCACCATTGCGGGAAGGTGTTGGTCGAATAGCGCTGGTGGAAGATCGCGACCCGGCTCTCGAACCGCTCGTCGGTCAGGTCCGGGTAGAAGATCGACAGCGATTCCGCGAGGAACAGGCCCTTGTAGATGATCGACCGGCCCGACAGCGAGCAGATGTAGAAGTCGTTGATCTGCGCGGCGACGACCTTCTTCTCGATGCGGCGGCGGATGAGGTAGAGGTTGCGCTCGAAGGCGGCCAGCTCCTGTTCCTCCGGCAGCGGCCCGGCGATCAGGATCTGCTCGATCTCCGGCCTGGTGCGCTGCGCCTTCTCGCCGATGACGGACACATCGACCGGCACCTGCCGCCAGCCGTAGATGCGGTAGCCGGCATCGATGATCTCGCTCTCGACGATGGTGCGGCAGGTCTCCTGCGCATTGAGGTCGGTGCGCGGCAGGAAGATCATGCCGACCGCGAGCCGGTTGGGCAGCGGCTTGTGCCCCGAGGCGGCGATCGCATCGTCGAAGAAGCGCAGCGGCAGGTCCACATGGATGCCCGCGCCGTCGCCGGTCTTGCCATCCGCATCCACCGCGCCGCGATGCCACACGGCCTTGAGCGCATCGATTGCGCTCTCGACCACCCGGCGCGAGGGCTTGCCATCGGTAGCGGCGACGAGGCCGACCCCGCAGGCGTCGGTTTCGAACTCGGGGCGGTACATGCCCTCCGTAGCGAGGCGGATGCGTTCGGCGTCCATGTTGTTGCTCATGCCGCTTCCCTTTCTGCCCCTGCCGCCGCCTTCGCCTTCAAATAACGCTGCATATGCTCCGTCACGTCCCGCCCGTCGCGGATCGCCCAGACCACCAGCGAGGCGCCGCGCACGATGTCGCCGGCCGCGAAGACGCCGTCGAGGCTGGTCATCATGCTGCGATGGTCGACGCGCAGCGTGCCCCAGCGGGTGATGGATAGGTCCTCGGCGCCGAACATCATCGGCAGTTCCTCCGGATCGAAGCCGAGCGCCTGGATGACGAGGTCCGCCTCCAGTGAAAATTCGGTGCCCGGATCGGCCTCGGGCGAGCGCCGGCCGGAGGCATCGGGTTGGCCGAGGCGCATCCTGGTGGCCTTGACGCCCGACACCTGGTCGCCGCCTTCGAAGGCGAGGGGGGCTGAGAGCCAGACGAACTCGACACCTTCCTCCTCGGCATGGGAGACCTCGCGCTGCGATCCCGGCATATTGGCGCGGTCGCGGCGGTAGAGGCATTTGACGGACTTCGCGCCCTGTCGGATCGCCGTGCGCACGCAGTCCATCGCGGTGTCGCCGCCGCCGACCACGACGACATTCTTGCCCGTGGCGAGCAGCGAGCCGTCTTCATGCTCCGGCACGGCATCGCCAAAGCCGGCGCGGTTGGACGCGATGAGATAATCCAGCGCCTTCACCACGCCCCTGGCGGCGGCACCCGGCACCTCCATGTCGCGCGCCTTGTAGACGCCGGTCGCGATCAGCAGTGCGTCATGGCGCTCGCGCAGTTCGTCCAGCGTCGCGTCGGTGCCGACGTCGAATCTCTCGTGAAAGAGGATGCCGCCGTCGACCAGGCGCTGGACGCGGCGCATCACCACTTCCTTCTCCAGTTTGAAGCCGGGGATGCCATAAGTGAGCAGCCCGCCGGCCCGGTCGTGCCGGTCATAAACATGCACCTCATGCCCCGCCGCGCGCAGATATTCCGCCGTGGTGAGGCCCGCCGGACCCGCGCCGATGATGCCGACCGACTGGCCCGTGGGAGCGCCGGGGACGAGCGGCTCCACCCAGCCTTCCTTCCAGGCGGTGTCGGTGATGAACTTCTCGACGCTGCCGATCGTGACGGCGCCATGGCCGGAGAATTCGATGACGCAATTGCCTTCGCACAGCCGGTCCTGCGGGCAGATGCGCCCGCAGATCTCCGGCATGGTGGAGGTCATGTTGCTGATCTCATAGGCCTCGCGCAGCCGTCCCTCGGCGGTCAGGCGCAGCCAGTCGGGTATGTGGTTCTGGAGCGGGCAGTGGATCGCGCAATAGGGCACGCCGCATTGCGAGCAGCGCGCCGACTGCTCCTCCGCGCCGGCCACGGCATAGCTGTCGGAAATCTCGGCAAAGTCATGCGCGCGCTCGGAGGCCGGGCGCTTGGCAGGGTAATCCTGCGCGCGCACGACGAACTTCAGCATAGGGGTCTCGCCCATGACAATGCTCCCCAGATTTTCGGATGACGCGTGCATACACGCACCCGCCGGGGGCTGTCACGCGGATTCCGCGCATTGGGTCAGCAAAGCTACCCTAAGTTCGGGAGAATGATTGGCGGTGGTTAACGTTTGGAGTAATGCCTTCTGCCTATTATGTCCGATCCGGTCCTATTTCAGGCCGAGCCAAATCAGTGCCGCGACTCCCGCCGCGATGCGATACCAGGCAAAGGGGGCGAATCCGTGCCGCGTCACGACCGCCAGGAACGCCTTGACGACGATGATCGCGACCACAAAGCTCACCACGAAACCGATGCCGATCAGATTATAATCCGCCGGCGTAATGGCCGCCCGATGCTTGAACAGCTGGAGGGCGGTGGCGCCGACCAGGGTCGGGACGGCCAGGAAAAAGCTGAACTCCGCGGCGGTCTTGCGGTCGATGCCCAAGCCCATCGCGCCCAGGATGGTGGCGCCCGACCGGCTGACCCCGGGGATCATCGCCAGGCATTGCACCAGCCCGATCAGCGCCGAGGTGCGCGCGCTCACCATCGCGATCCCTTCATGATCGCGCGGCCGCGCCAAGCGCTCGACGAGCAGGATGGCGAACCCCCCGACGATCAGCGACCAAGCCACCACATGCGCATTCTCCAGCAGCGTCTCGATGGGATCGCCAAAGGCGAGGCCGATGACGACGGCCGGGATGAAGGCGAGCAGCACGTTGCGCACGAACCGGATCGCGTCCGCCTCGAGGCGCAGCAGGCCCTGGCCCACATCCATGAAGGTGCGCCAGTACAGCACGACGATCGCGAGGATCGCGCCCGGCTGGATCGCGATGTTGAACACAGCCCATCGCGCCGCGTCATAGCCGAGCAGTTCCGTCGCCAGGATGAGGTGCCCGGTCGAGGAGACGGGCAGATATTCGGTAATGCCTTCAACAATGCCCAGAATGATGGCGGTCAGCGTCAGGCCCATGGCCAATGCCCCTTGCGAGTGGATGGACGAGGCAGGCCGTCGCCCGCCGCCGCAATTCGATCAGGCGCGCGCCTTGTCGCCAAAGCGGCCATGCTTGCGATAAGCGGTGAGCCATTGCGGCGCCACGGCTTCCAGGGGCGTCGGCCGGATGCCGAAGGCGGCGAGGCCGGGCAGGGCGGGGTCGGCGACATTGTCGCGGGCCAGCATCGCCAGCTGGTCGCGCGTGATCGGCGCGCCCGGCGCCCACCCGGTCAGCGTCGCGAGGAGCCGGGCGGCGCTCTCCGGCACCGGCACGAATGTCGGGTGGCGGCCGGTCACCTCGGCGAGCCACGCGTTGATCTGCGCCATGGAAAGGATGTCGGGCCCGCCCAGTTCATATGTCTTGCCGGCATAGCGGGCCGGATCCGTCACAGCATCCGCGATGGCTTTCGCGACGTCGCCCACGAATATCGGCTGGAACCGGGTCTTGCCGGCGATCACCGGCACCACCGGCATCATCCGAATCATCTGCGCGAAGCGGTTGGTGAACTGGTCGTCCTGTCCGAAAATGATCGAGGGACGGATGATCGTGGCGGCGGGGAAGGCCGCGCGCACCGCATTTTCCCCCTGCGCCTTGGTCCGGCCATAGGCGGACGGGCTCTCCGGGTCGGCGCCGATTGCCGATATATGGACAAGCGCCTTGACGCCCGCCGCTGCGGCCGCCTCCGCCATATTGCGCGCCCCGGTCACATGGGCGCCCTCGAAATCCCCTTTCAGCAGTCCGACCAGATTGACCACCGCATCGGCGCCGGCGACGGCGGCAGCGATGGTTTCGGCCTTGCTGATGTCCGCCCCGATGAACTGGGTCGAGCCCAGGCTACCCAGCATCTTGACCGCAAAGGCCTTGGACGGATGCCGCTGGGCGATCCGCACGCGCCAGCCGCGCGCGAACAGTGTCTGCGCGACCACGCGGCCGACGAAGCCGCCGCCGCCGAACAGGGTGACGATTTTGCTGTTATCCATCGGTGCCCCGACATCCCTTCTGCACCGGCTGAGGTCCGGCAAATCCAGAGCCTCATTGCCCCAGCGGCGCGCCGGTTACAACCATGCGTGAACGCCTGTGCGTGGCCGGATATGCAAAATCACGCTTTCATCGCCGGTGCCGATTGACAAGCGCCCGGACGAGAGGCTAAGCGCCCGCTCCTACCCGCAGCAAGGCTGCCCGTGCCCAGATGGCGGAATTGGTAGACGCACCAGCTTCAGGTGCTGGCGATCGCAAGGTCGTGGAGGTTCGAGTCCTCTTCTGGGCACCATTTGTTCTTCCGGGGGCGTCCGAGAACGTCCGAAAAACGGGAGATTTCAGCCGTTTATTGTGCTATAGCCGTCCGGTCAAATCCGGGCGGATACGGCACCAATCGGGAACAAAATGGGTATATCCTGAGGTGCCAATTCCGTCCTTTACCGAAGGACGGTATCTCCGATGAGCATCCTTTTCGCCACGACCGTTGCCAATGCCAAGCCACGCGACCGGGACTATAAACTGTCCGATGGCCGCGGTCTCTACCTTCTTGTCCGTCCGAACGGCTCGAAGCTCTGGCGTTTCAACTATCGCTATCTCGACAAGCATCGGACGCTGGCCTTCGGAGCATGGCCGGACGTCGGTCTCGCAGACGCTCGCTCGCGGCGGGAAGAAGCCCGCCAGCTGATCGCCGCGGGCCTTGACCCGTCGCACGAGCGGAAGGTCCTGGCGGCTCAGGCGCGCATTGCCGAGAACGACAGCTTCAAGACGGTGGCCGAAGAGTGGGTCGCGAAGAACGAGCGCGAAGGCATGGCGGAAATTACGCTGAGCAAGATCCGCTGGCTCCTCGATAAGGCCTATCCGAGGATCGGCAACCGGCCCATCGCGAAGATCACCGCGCAGGAAGTGCT